>JAITGK010000024.1 GCA_031280635.1 Synergistaceae bacterium | reverse complement strand
ATATTTTTAAACTAAACACTTGCAGCACAATGATTTTCAAAAATAATGACACACGTGTTGAAAAACCATATGACACGCGGATTTATCGCAATGTGATCATCACTTGGGCAACACTTTCCCCATTTTAATGTCCTCCCGCTCCGACCACCCGGAGGACAAAATCTTAGCCGTTGCCCTGGCCTGCCGCCTGATAAATGAAGACATGAGTAATGTCCAGTAAATGGGGTTCTTAGGGGCCCACGGCCCCTAAGCGGGGGTTTGGGGCGGAGCCTCGGATAAAAATAAATAAGGAGGCGCGAGCCATGAGAAAAATTTTTACCGCCGAAGACGTGGACAATGCCGCGTCGAAAGGCGAGCATAGCATTACCATCGCCGCCGAGGACACTATCACAGCGATGGCCTTGGAGCGCGCGGAGGCTCTGGGGATTCAGTTCGAGCTGAGTGGCGCGGAATCACGGAGTGACGAAACGCGCTACGGCACGTCAATGAGAGGGGGAGGCGAGCGCCCGTCCTCCGGCAAAGTCGTCGAGACTCCCTACAGGGGCTTGCTCACGGAGCGGGAGGTGGACGTCTGGCGCAAGGAGTTCCCCATCCTTAAAGACGTCATCCACGTGGCGAACTGCTCCCAAAGCGCCCAGGCCAAGCGGGTGAGAGGCGCTATCGAGCGCTACTTGGACAACTGGCTTTCTGTGGGCATGGACTGGAACAACTGGGTGAACGAGGTCGGCCTGGCCAAGGCGGAGTTTGCGAAGCTAATAGGGGCGGATGCCTCGGAGATCTGCGTCACGTCCTCCGTTTCCGAGGCGGTCTCCTCCGTGGCCAGCGCACTGGACTACAGCGGGCAACGGAAAAAAATCGTGGTGACGGACGCGGAGTTTCCCACAGTGGACCACGTATGGCTGGCCCAGCAGAAGTACGGCGTAAAGGTGGACTTCATTTCCACCAACCAACGCCACGAGGTTGACCTTTCCGAGTACGACAGGTACATCGACGAGACAACACTGCTGGCCTCCATCACGCAGGTCTACTATCTGAACGGCTTCAAGCAGGACATCGCCAAGATCGCCGAGACGGCGCACCGCAAGGGCGCTCTGGCCTTGGTGGACGCCTACCAGGGCCTGGGGACGGAGCCGGTGGACGTGAAGTCCATGAACATCGACATGCTCACGTCGGGCAACCTGAAATACCTGTTCGGGATTCCCGGCATCGCCTTCCTATACGTTGACAAAAGACTTGTGCCCTCGATGAAGCCAGCGGTGACAGGGTGGTTTGGGCAGAGCAACCCGTTTTTGTTCCAGACCCGCTACCTGGACTGGGCGCCGGAGGCGCGCCGGCTGGACACAGGCACGCCTCCCGTGCTGAACGCCTACGCGGCCCGGGCGGGGCTCGAAATCGCCAACGAAATAGGCGTCGCCCGCATCAAAGATCGCATCGACATGCTCAGCGCCTACGCGCTGCGCGGCGTCCTGGCCAGGGGGCTGACATGCTGGAGCCCCTTCGACGTCAACAAAAAGGGCGGCACCACCGCCATATACGTGGGGGACAAGATGGACTCCCACCACATGGAGACGGCGCTGCGCAAGCGCAACATCATCGCCTCAGCCAGAGGAGAGGTTATTCGCGTCGCCCCCCATTTCTACACCAAGCCCAACGAGCTGGATGTGGTGCTGGACGCAATCAAAGAGATACTGGACGGAGAGGGACATAAAAAATGACCGCCGGCGCCGGTTTTTTTATCTCCTGGCCCGCCTTGAACGCCAGAGTGGCGGCCCGCCTGCTGGACGACTTCAACCCCCATGGCTGCCGCGAATTTGTGAAAACGCTTCCCGTCAAAAGCGTTCAAAGCCACTCGGTGGTGGCGGGGAATCAGATATACTGCCCCTTCCGCCTGAACGTGGACCGGGCCCTGCTGCGCAACGAACTCATGAGCGGCCAGGGAATCGGACGGGTCAACATCGAGCTGGACTTTCAATACCTGTCCATCAACTACGGGCCCATTACGGAGGCGGTACCCGCTGTCCCCCTGGCGCAGGTGGAGGAGAGTCACATCCCCGTCCTTCTCAGTGTTGGCGGGGAGATTTGGCGGAATCTTAACACCGTGCACGAAAAAAAATTCATTGTCGTCGAGTTCACAAGAGTCTGAGATAGAGTCAAACAACTTGAAAAAAGCCACGTATAGTGTACAAAAGGTTCTAGTATACAAAGGATTCTAGTCACCAACATAATTCAATTGGCCTCTATGCCTCTTTCATTGGTTGCTGACTAAAAATTCGGGAGGGCAAGATGACAAAACTTGGCGAAAAACTTGGGCACGCGGCCGGCCAAGAGGCGTTGCAGCAGTTTGCGGATTTTTCGGCGACTCTCTACTACTTCATGGCAAAAACCGTGATCGACCGCTTCGGCGGCGAGGGGCGGGAGGCCGTGAAAGAGGCCGTCCACAGCTTCGGGCGCCACCGAGGACGGAGCGTCAGGGAGCGGGTGCTCCGGGCCGGCGAAAAACCGCTGATGGAAAACGAGTACAAATACCATGACCTGCCCATCGGAACCGCGATATGGGAGGCGGAGTCCGAGCGCCAGGGCCAGGCTCAGGTCACGAAGGTGCTGAAGTGTCCATTCGGTTGCCTATGGCAAGCCATGGAAAAAGAGGGTCACGAGGACGCGGAGAAAATCGGCCGGCTCTACTGCGACGTGGACTACGCCATATGGCAGGGCTACAACGACCGCATCGGCTTTGAGCTGGAGAGCTGTATCTTCGACGGCGATCCGCACTGCCGGATGCGCTACGACCTTTCACGGGAAGACTCTCATGACGGGCCCAAATGACGACTGGACGGCGCTGAGGCAGGACGCCGAGCGGCACCTGGAGGAAATATGGCTGGATGAGCCTCGGGACGTGGCCAGCGTCCGTAGCGGTCGCCTCCCCAGCGGCGCGGGCATCTACGGGCAGTATTTTTCCGTGCTGGTCATGCTGGGGGGTGAGATGAGGGCTTTGGGCGTCCACATCTTCTCAGACCTGTTGAAGTTCATGGTGGACGAGGCGTTCACCCTGCCCCTGCTCCGCAAGATGATATGGGAGATGCTGGCTATCGACGCGGGGGTCGTTGGCTACTTCGGGCTCAGGGACTACGGCGCGCTACTGGTACGCTACAGGGATATCTCTCAGGCCATCGAGGACAGAGAGGCCCTGCGTCAGCTGACCGAGTCCATGTTTTCCCTCACCAACCGCTATCAGATGTGGATGCACCATATCTTCCCCTGGGGTCTGTCCGAGGGGTTCAAGAAAGAAGGAGAGTGTATGAGCAATGGCTGAAAAGGCGATTAGCGAAAAAGAAGTGTACGAGGTGATCAAGTCTTACACTTATCTCTGGCCCAAAACGAAATTGGGCCAGGTCTTGGCGTGGGTGATCCTCTTCTCGTTTCTCATGGTCTACCCCGGTCTTTACGTCTTCAACAGGGCCGAGCCTTTTGTCTTGGGCATGCCTTTTTCGTTTGTGTGGCTGACGTTCTGGGCCCACGTGATCATCGTGTGCGGCGTGATCGCCGCCAAAAAATTTTAGAGCCGTGGGGGCGCTTCCATGAGCGAAACGATCGTATCCGTCAGCGTAGTTTTGGTCTTCACCTTTATCACCCTAGGCATCGGGCTCTTCGGCTGGGCAAAAAAACTGGACAAGAGCGCCAAGGACTTTTTTGTGGCCAGCAGAACCCTAGGGTTCATAGCGCTTTTCTTCACCTACACCGCCACGTACCACAGCGCCTCAGCCTTTTTGGGCACGGGCGGGTTCCTCTACCGCCACGGTATGTCCTACTGGGCCATGGGGCCCTACACTCAAGCGCTGGGCGGTATTCTGCTCTACATTTTCGGAAGCCGCATATGGCTTTTGGGTAAAAAATTCGACATGTACTCCCCCGGCGACCTCTTCGAGATGTACTACCAGAGCAAGTTCCTCAAGATGATCACGGGCATAACAGTGGCGGCCTTCGTTATCCCCTACATTCAGCTTCAGCTCGCCGGATCCGGCTGGTTGGTGGAGCATGTGACGCGGAAGGAAATAGGCTACTTCGCTGGGGCGACCATAACGGGGATTGTGGTTCTGATTTACGTCTATCTGGGCGGCATGAGGTCGGTGGCCTGGACGGACGTCTTCATGGGGGTGTTTATGTTCGTGGCCATGGTGGCGGGGTGCTGGTACCTGACGGACATGCTCTTCGGCGGGGCCACGGCGGCCTGGGGCCTGGTTAGGGAGAAGGCCCCGGAGCTTCTGGTGCTGCCGGGGAAGGCGAATTTTTTCAGTATTCCCATGGCCTTTTCCTGGACGGTCAACATCACCCTGGCCTCCAGCGTCTGCGCCCCCTACGTCATCCTGCGCATGTTCTCCGCCAATTCCATCAAGACCCTGAAGTGGGTGGGCGTGCTTTCTCCCATCTACCTTATCTGGATTTACATCTCCTATGTGTGGTTCGGCTTGGCCACCGGCGCTGCGGTTCCAGGCATCAAGTTTCCCGACAACAACCTGCCCAACGCCCTTTTCGATCAGGCCTCCGTGTTTTTCGCCGCGCTGGTCTGCGCGGGTGGCCTGGCGGCAACGCTTTCCACCGCTAACTCGCAGCTCCACGCTGTGGGGACGCTGGTGGCCAGGGACTGTTACTGCGCCGTCAAGAAAGACGCCTCCGAAAGCAGCCAGGTGTGGGTTACCCGGATCACCGTGGTGGCCATCTTCTCCCTCTCGCTCTACTTCGCCCGCAAAGCGCCGCCCTTGCTCTCCATGCTGGTCTCTGTGGCCACCGGGGGAATGGCTCAACTCACGCCTCTTCTGGTGGGGGTTCTTTTCTGGCCTCGCGCCACGAAGCCTGGGGCTATCTGTGGTTTCATGACCGGGCTCCTGCTGACCTGCGTGCTCCAGTTCAATTTGGCGGCGCAGCTCAAGCCCCTGTCCGCCTTCATGACTCCCGGCTTCTGGGGACTCATGGCCAACGCGCTGGTCTTTGTGGGCGTCAGCCTCGTCACCAAGCCGTTGCCTGTCGAAGTGATAAAAAGTTTCCACGGCTATCTGGCTTCCGACGAGGCCCAGAGGTTGCTCAAAAATGGCTGAACTTTGGGACCTGGGACCCCTAAAAACTCATTAGGACACTGGAGCCCCGCCTCCCGTGTTTTGGGCAAAAATTTTTTTATAGCAATTTAATTTATAATACTATATATTATTCTGCAAGCAACCTATGAAATAGGAGGCTTGGAGAATGCCCAAGCCATTGCCAGGTGATTTGCGTAAACGGATTATCGACGCGAAACTGAGGGGGGACGCCGAAGACAAAATCACTGTCGAAAAAGAAGTAAACAAAAGCGCAATCACAAAACTATGGACCCTGTACAGGAAAACGGGTAGTGCGGAACAACTTGAACAAATCGCGCGGACAGATAAGCGACCCGACGTCACCTTACAGGAACTTATCGACAGATTGGGGTTTGCCTGTATGCGTTTCAGCATTGCGCGGAACCGTAAATGATGAACTTGGATATCGCCTCAAAAAAACTCCGTGCGCGGCCGAACAAAACCGGGATGACGTAAAAGCCCAGCGTGATGAATGGAGGCTCGCTCAACCAAGCATGGACGTGAGCAAGCATGTCTTTCTTGACAAGAGTGGCGTCAACGCTGGAAAGACAAGATTGTATGGGTGAGGGGCGCGCGGCGTGAGAGTAGTTGACTATACACCCGACGTATGTATTGAAGAACATCTGTTCTGTCGTCGCGCGGTCAGATTGAATACGGTGAGCTTTTTAAGGAATATATATCTCAAAGCCTTACCCCGAGGCTTGATGAGAGGGATATTGTAATAATGGATAACCGAACGTCTCAGAAGGTTAAAGGCATCACCGCTCTTATTTGAGCCGCTGGCGCTGATGTTGTTTTTCTTCCGCCCTACAGTTCTGACCTCAAGCCCATTGAAATGAAGTGGTTCAAGCGCAAGGGACATTAGCACAAAACAAAGGCAAGGGTAAAACAATCACTTGATACCGCAATTGGTAAAGCGTTTAATCTTGTGTCTAAGGTGGACATTGCCGGATTGTTTGCTAAAGATAGATATAGTATATAATAAATTAAAATGCTATAAATTTGATAAGGAGGTATTTGATTATGGAAAACCGAGACAGACAGTTTCCGCTGGAGTTTATGGGCACGAACTACCTTTCGCTGGTTCCACTTTTTATCTTCGCCGTGTTCTGCGTGCTGTTCTTTGTGGTGTTCAAGGTGTTTGAGATGGACGCCCTGGCCATGGGCGGCGTGGTGGCCTTGATCGCCGGCAGCCTGCTGGCCAAGAGTCAATTGAAATATTGGAATGCCGTACTCAAGGGCATGTGCAGCGACATGGGCGGCGCTATAGCGCTGATTTTGCTGGTGGTGGGCATCTTCACCAAAATGATGTCCTACGGCAACGTGGCCCAGGGCTTCGTCTGGCTGGGCAGCAACCTGGGGCTACGGGGCGCGTGGTTCTGCGTCTTCACTTTCGCCGCCGCCAGCATCATCGCCACCGCCACAGGAACCTCCATCGGAACGCTATTCTCCTGCTTCCCGATTCTCTACCCCTCCGGCGTTCTGCTGGGGGCGGATCCCCTGTTTTTGGCCGGCGCCATTCTCTCTGGCGCTATCTTCGGCGACAACATAGGCCCCATATCCGACACCACAATCGCCTCTGCGGCCACCCAGCGCTACACGCATAAAGAGGGCGCCGCCGACATTGCCGGGGTCGTCTCGTCCCGCATGGGCTACGCGCTGGCGGGAGCGGCCCTGGCTATCGTGGGGTTCTATTTTTTCGGCGGCACGGAGGTCGATAGCGCCGAAGCCCAGGCGCTCCTGCAGGAGTACAGCAACCCCAAGGGCCTCATCATGCTCATCCCCGTAGTGATCCTGCTGACCATCGCCGTGATCAACCGCAACATCTACATCTCCATCACCTGGGGGATCATCTCCGGCACGATCGTGGGGCTGGTTTCCGGCGTCCTCACGCCCGCCAACATCATCAGCGTGCACGAGGGCTCCTTGACCGGCTTTCTTTACACCGGTGTGCAAAGTATGCTGGGCACGGTGGTCTATCTGTATGGGGCGTTCGGCATTATGGGAGTCCTCCAGGAGAGCGGTACCCTGCACAACATCATCGTGGCGCTGGTGAACAGCAGGTTCGCGAAGAGCGTCGTAGGCACGGAGATCATGATCGGTCTTGGCCTCATGGTCTCCTCCATCTGCCTGGGGGCCGCCAACGGCCCGGCCATCATTATGTTCGGTCCCGTGGCGGACGAACTGGGCAGAACCAAAAAACTGCACCCCTACCGCCGCGCCAACTTGCTGGACGGGCTGGGCAGCACCCTGCCCGTGATCATTCCCTTCACCAGCGCTTTTATCTTCATTGTCATTATTTGCGTCAATGGGCTGAGGGAAAAGTACGCCTTCATCGAACCCATAAACCCCATGGCCCTCACCTACGCTACGCTACACTGCCTCACGCTATTCGCGGCCTTCGCCGTGTCCATCGTCACGGGATGGGGCAGGCGCTACGAGGGCTCAGATGGCAGGCCCGTTAAAGAACAGCCGGAGAACTGAGTCATGAACGGGAAAAAATAATCAACCTTCTGAATAGTACGCCCATCGCTCCCTACTCGCCGACTGTGGCGGCAAACGGCTTCGTTTTCGTGGCGGGACAGGTGGGGTTCGACTCCGTCCAAAAACGCTATTACAGCGGCGACATCGTTTCCCAGACGCGAGGGGCGCTACAAAACCTGGAGAACGTGCTTGGAGACGCCGGTTCTAGAATGACTAAGATAGTCAAAACAACTATCTTTCTTACGGACGTGAACGACTTCGACACGGTGAACGCCATCTACATGGAATTTTTTAAAGAAGAGCCACCCGCACAAAGCTGCGTCCAGGTGGCGCCCTGCCAAAGGGCACGCTGGTGGAAATAGAGGCCGTGGCCCTGGCCTGACGCGAGGGAGGTTCAGCCATGCATTTGATGTACGATTTTCCCACGCCCGCCGTTGCCGTGGACCTGGACATCGTCGAGAAAAACGTCCGGGACATGACGTTGGGGCTTTCCAAGTACGGGATCGCTCACCGTCCGCACATCAAAACCCACAGAAGCGTGGAACTCGCCAAGCTCCAGCTTTCGTTGGGCGCGCGGAATCACCTGCGCGAAGCTCGGCGAAACGGAGATAATGGCGGGGGCGGCATAGACGACATTTTAATCGCCTTCCCCATTATCGGTGAGGACAAGCTGAAGCGCTACGGCGCGCTCAGCGAAAGATGCTCCCTGCGCTCCATCGTCAACAGCCAGTTTGGAGCGCGGGGGCTTTCCGGCCTTGGCCGCCGGCTTGGCAAAAAATTGGGGGTTAGGGAGCGGAAGGAAATGAATTTCCGGGGAAAATTTGAAGCGCAACGGCAATACTACCCGACGCTGGGGTACCGCGCTTTTTTGAACACGGCGCAATCCGGCCTGATCCCCACCTACGCCGGCGAGGCCATGTGCGCCGCGACATTCGCGACCGCGTTCTGAATGGAATGGACATTGTCACGCACAACGAGCGGTGGGCCTTGGCCGATGCTTTGCGACCGAAAACCGCGGCGATAATCCGTTGCGTCACCCGCGAGCGCCTGCAAGAAGAAGGCGTCGCGGCGATGCCCATGGTCCGGGCCGCTGCCGGATAGGCATTCATTATTACAACAACAGAGGCGACGTGGACCGCTTCTTTAAATGCCTTGAAGGTATGACTAGCAGGCGTTGAGGGTTCGGCTCGAAAACCTCGGAGCGCACGCCGGGGAGCCTTTTCTCCTTTTCCACGCCAGCCGTTGCGGTAGACCTGGACATTGCGGAGGCGTCTGCCGGCGAAATGGCGCAGGGTTATGCCGCTTGGGTCGTGATAGAATAAACCTAAAATGGAGAAATTTCTAGCACTACACTTCATTTCGATCTTTCAATTGCAGCTTAAACTCTCATTTTAAGCCAATATTCTCGAAGTGTCTTTGCCAGCTTCGGCTCTTTTCT
>JAITGK010000019.1 GCA_031280635.1 Synergistaceae bacterium | reverse complement strand
CTGTTTGAATTTTCATAGCCGAGGCTCGAACCTTTGACTTAAATTCCTTCTTTGTTTTCGCGTTTCCTCTCTTTTCCAATTCGCGCTTCAAATTTCCATTAAAATATTCGAGAGTGTTGTATAATAAATGCTATATTAATATAATTTCGGAAAGTGTTGCCAAATTAATGATAATATTGCGATAAATCCGCGTGTCATATGGTTTTTCAACACGTGTGTCATTATTTTTGAAAATCATTGTGCTGCAAGTGTTTAGTTTAAAAATATCATTATTTAAATAACACTCTCAATTATATATACCTTATCTTAACACTAATCTATAACGGAATTGCTATAGTGTCTACAATACCGAGGCGCGCTCTTATTTCCGCGCGTGATTGCGCAACCCGCTATAGAGCCATTGGCTCTTTTCCGCGCAAAGTTTTTACCGTTTATATCCGGCTTTTGGTCTCTTATTTCCGCGCGTGATTGTACAACCCGCTATAGCCGTGGGAGTATGTCAAGCGCTCACAAGGTGATGACCTTGCCCGAACGGCTTAGGGCCTCGGTGATCTCGGTCGTGTTGGTCAAGGTTCCCACCCCTATCTTTTCGGCAATTTGAAAATGGTCAGCGCAAAACCCGGATATCAAAACCGAACTTCCCTTCTTTTCGAGGTTCTTCAAGTGGTCGCAGGAGGAGGAGTCGTAAAGCGTCAGCAACACCGCTTCATTCATGAGGGCGACGACGGCGGGTGGTTGACTCAGTCCCGAGAGCGCCGCCAAAAAACTCCTCATCAGCGCGCCGCCGGGGGGCTCGCTCTGACCTAGGGTACTACGGGTAATGAGGACGGAAAACGGCGAGGCGGGAACGTAAGGGAACTCACTTCTTTGAGCGGTCTGGGGCTGAACGTCCTCCTGCTGTGTGACTTCTTGTATGACTTCTGGCACGGCCACCAGTTGCGCGATCTCTGTTTGCGGGGTCCGCGGCTGCGTGGCCTCCGGCTGTTCAGTCCGCGACTGTTCACTCTGTGACTGTTCAGCCTGCGGCAGCTCAGTCTGTGACTGAGCTGCTTCCGCCTCCGAGGCGTCGGGCTGGTGGTTGTCGTTTTTGGACGCGATCACCGTAATGAGCCCGTCGTCGTCCTTGATTTGGAGGGAAAACTCCCGGCTTTCTAGAAAACTCGCCACTTCGGAGCCCAAAACGGGGTTGTCCAGAAGGACTTCCAGCTCCTTTTCTCCCTGAACCACCTGGGCCTTTGTCAGGGCAAGAGCGTCCGGCCTGCCTTTCGCGTTGATTGTTTTCACCGCGCGTCACCTCCTGGGGCAAACGTCCCGAAAATTTTCGTTATTCATTTTATAGCGCTTTTTCGTTTCGCGCACCAAATAATTTATGATAAACTGTCTGAAAAGCTAATTTCTTATAACATGGGAGCGTCCATTGAGAGGCATGGTGGGCTAATGTGGGCTATAGTGGGTTTCATAATCACGCGCGGAAATAAGAGACCAAAAGCCGGATATAAACGGTAAAAACTTTGCGCGGAAAAGAGTCAATGGCTCTAATATTGATGTATCGGCGAGGCGGGAAAGAGAATGCTGGTATTCAAGGGGGACAATCTGCTGGTGGGGGACGAGGGACCCGACGGAGCGCTACGTAAAGGCTTGTCGCGCGTGACGCGGGACTCCCGAAATTTGCCTGAGGTCTGGCAGGAGGCGCCTGCTTGGTGCGAAGTCGAGGACGCGCCTGACGATCTGGAATGGGCGGACCTCCGCGCCGTGTGGGCTCGGTGGGGGGACGAGGTCTTCGCGCGCGCGGGGACGGCCTATCAGTACATGAACTGGCTGAGGAGCTCGCGCTTCTGCTCCGCCTGCGGCGCGCCCCTGTCTCCCAAGCGGGACGAGCGAGGTCTCGTTTGCGCGTCCTGCGGGCGGGTTACCTACGCGCCGCTTCACCCCGCGATCATCGTGGCGGTGGAGCGCGACGGGAAGTTACTGCTGGCGCGCAACACGCGGATGCCCCAGAAACGTTACAGCGTGCTGGCGGGTTTCGTGGAGCCGGGAGAGTCCTTGGAGCAGGCGATAGCTCGCGAGGTGATGGAAGAAGTAAAGATAGAAATAGGGGAGATTCGGTACTTTGGGAGTCAGCCATGGCCTTTCCCCTGCTCGCTCATGCTGGGCTTCACGGCTCGGTGGAAGGGGGGGGAGCTTTGCCCCGACGGCGTGGAGCTGGACGACGCGGGCTGGTTCTCTCCCAACGAATTCCCCGACATCCCTCCCGCCCTTAGCATCGCCCGCAAACTAATCGACAATTTCACCAGAGCGCGGCGGGGGCAGCGATTTGAGCGGAAACAAGAGGCAGTCACGTGATGAGTCCAGACGACGGTATTCTAAAGCAAGACCTCAGCCAGGAGGCGAAATACTCCGGCGTGTATATCATCTCGTTGCTGTTTCGAGAAAAGGCTGAGGACCCGCCGACGGAGGTTTTGTCGCGAAAGCTGAAGGAGCGGTTCGGCGGCGTGGATGTGGTGTCCAGCTCGAACATGCGCGCCTTTGCCCTGACCTCCCACACGGTCACATACAGCGGCGGGCAGAAGGTTCCCTCTCAGGTCATGCTCACTCCTTGCGCGCGGATAGCAAAGCCATTGGGGGACGCCGTCGCTCGCTCTCAGTTCTGGGACTGCCCAGACGGGGTAAAGTTGCTTGAATCCTGCCCCTGGGAGGTGATGATCGGGGATTTTCTGGCGCGGCTTCCTCCCCAGGAGCGGGGAGATGTGCTGGCCGACTGGCTGGAGATCGCGCTTTCGCTGTTTCCCACCTGCGAGGCGGTCTACCCCCACGCCAGCGGCAAGCTGCTGACTCCCGAAAGAGCCCTGAATAACCCCTACTCCGGCCCCCCGCGTTTTGTTTGGTTCGGGGTCAACGCACGGTTTTTCAACGTCCAGAACACCCAAGACAGCCTGATCGATACCCTGGGGCTGTACGCCATTGGACTGCCGGACGTGCAGTACCATTTTCGCGGCATTGAGCCTGGCAAAGTCGTTCGCCACGCCTATAACACGGCTATTTACCAGCTTGAAAACGAGACGCCCATCCAGTCAGGAGACGCCATCGACGGCGTGGAGCCCGGCTCCTCATGGACCTGTCAGTACGAGAGAGCCTTAGTTCAGCCCGTCCGCGAGGTGCTCGACGTCGCGACTGGGAAGCACGCCGCCGGCAAGCGCGTCTAATCTTGTCTTTGTGGTCTTGTACGCTCGCTCTCGCTTCTTCAATAAAAAATATAAAAAATCCCCGCGAGAACCGTGTCTTGAAAGTCTTGACCCGTTCCCATTAAAGTGAGGCGCGCCTTATTTCGGTTCAGACGGCCTCTGGGGTCATCATCTCCAACAAGGACGTGGGCCTCATGGAATCGAGCGTTGGCTCAAGACATTATCACGATCACGCGCACCGCAGGGAGCGAAAAAACACAACCCTTCAAACTCCACATAAGGAGGTGTCATAGACAAAAGGTTTAAGGTGATTCTACAGCATCAACAAGCCGATGTCAAAGAACATGAAAATGTGAACAGGGCAAACGCGTATGGTAAACGGCCTCCCCCGCCAAAGTCATCAAGGCGGTGGACGACAAAATTCCGTGGAAAACTGGTATCATGAAGTACCTCAGAAAGCTGTAACCAAGCGGCGGCTCGTCTGGATAAGCGAGACGGCGTATATCCTATAAGGAGGTTTTTTAATGGGTTGGGAAACGGTTGGCGGTGTGTTTAAGATGAGTCTGGACCCCCTTTTCACTACCGCGCTGACTGCGATTTTGTTTGTAGTGGGGGTTCTTTCGCGGCGTCATATCAAGTTTTTGACGCGATTCTGCATCCCGGCGCCGGTCATCGGCGGGTTGTTCATGTCCCTGGTCACGCTCGGACTGCATCATCATGGCGGGGTTTCCATCTCCTTCACGACGGCGCTGCAAACGCCAATGATGCTGGCGTTCTTCACGACGGTGGGGATTGGGGGCAGCCTCTCCCTTTTGAAGAGCGGGGGGCGAGCGCTGTTTTTCTACCTTGTTATCTGCTGGGCGCTGGCAGCCTTTCAGAACGCCTTCGGAGCGGGGCTGGCGCAAGCTCTGGGCATTCACCCCGTCCTTGGGGTTATGGCGGGGGCCGTGTCGCTGGAGGGCGGTCACGGCGCGGCGGCGGCCTTCGGCCCCACGGCGGAGGCGCTGGGGGTTGCGGGGGCTCAGGTCGTGGCTATCGCGTCGGCAACCTACGGGCTTATCGCGGGCGGGCTTCTGGGCGGACCCATCGCCGGGTGGCTGATCAACCGCGACAACCTGGAGTTGAAGGCCTCGCAGGACAAAATTTACAAGGAAAAGCGCGACGCGGGCAAGGAATTGGCCTTGACCGACAGTTTTGACCTGTTTCGGACGCTGATGCTGGTGCTGGTCTTTATGGCGCTGGGCAGTATAGTCTCCAACTGGGTCAACGCTCAGTCAAAGACGGCCTGGGGGTTCAAGAACTTTTCTCTGCCTGGCTACGTGGGGGCGATGTTCATCGCGGTGATTTTCCGCAACCTGAACGACGCTTTCAAACTGGTGAGGATTCACGAGAAGGCGGTGGATGTGATCTCCGATGTCTCGCTGGGAATTTTCCTGACGATGGCGATGATGAGCTTGCGCATTTGGGAGCTTTACGACCTGGCGATACCACTGATCGTGATTTTGCTGCTCCAGACAGCGGCGCTCGCGATTATTGGTGTTTTCATCCTGTTCCCGCTTCTGGGCAAGGATTACGACGCGGCGGTGATGTGCTCGGGCTTTTTGGGGCACGGGCTTGGGGCAACGCCCAACGCCGTGTCCAACATGAACGCGGTGTGCGAGCGTTGCGGGGTGGTTTCCTATAAGGCGTTTCTGATTGTGCCCCTCTGTGGGGCCGTGCTGATCGACTTGGTCGGGATTCCAAGCATCGTTTGGTTCATCAACTATTTCACCCAGTGATGTATTCTATTTGAGCCGTTGGCTCTTTTATGAACAAAAAATTTTAGGAAATAGTTAGTAGTGAAAAGCTTTCTGGTTTTTCCTACTAACCATTAATTATTGTTCACTATTATACAATCCGACGCGAAACACGTTCTTATGGCGTTTTTCATAATCATACGCGGAAAGAAGAGGTCAAAAACCGGATATAAACGGCAAAAACTTTGCACAGAAAAGAGCGAGCCGCTATAAATTTGAAAGGGGTTTTTAGCTTGTTGAGCGTAAGTTTCCTGTTGTTTCTCTGCCTGGCGATCTTCGCCATCGGCGACATCTGCGCTGTCCTCACCAAGGCGCGACTCTCCTCCGTTTTCGTGGCCCTGATCCTCTTCCTGGTCGGGTTCCTCACGGGCTTTCTGCCGCCGGACATCATCGCCAAGGCTCGGTTGAGCGAGCTGGCAAGCTGGGCGTCCGTGTTCATCGTCTTTCACATGGGGACGACCATCAACATGGGGGAGCTAATTCGCGAGTGGAGGACCGTCGTGATGTCCTGCCTGGCCATGCTGGCGGCTTTGGTCTCCGTGCTTCTCGTCATTCCGCTGATAGGCAGGGAAGCCGCGATCGTCTCAATTCCCGTGGTCAATGGGGGTATCATCGCGACGCAGCTCATGGTGGGGGGCGCGACCCAAAAAGGAATGACTCTGGCGGCCGCGCTGGGAACCATCATCTACGCGGTTCAGAAGTTCGTGGGAACGCCTCCCGCCTCCTTCTTCGGGCTCAAAGAGGCGGAGCTGATTCTGGCCGAGTTTCGAGAGAAGAAGGCCAAGGACGTCCTCCCTGAGGCGGCCAAAACTGAGGCTGGGACGAAACGGGATCGCGCGATTTACGATGTTTTGGGACTGGATAAATACTACACGCCCTTCGTTTGTCTGGGGGTGACGGCGTTCTTCGCGTGGGCGTCCTACTGGCTTCAGGCGGAGACCGAAGGCAGCGTCAACTACTCCATCTGGGCGCTGCTTCTGGGCGCCGTGGCGGCGCAGCTCCGTATCGTCCCTGAGAGGATTCTCGACAAAGGCAAGACGGTGGGCTTGCTGAACATGGCCGTATTCGCCGCTATCATTCCCTCCTTGGCCTCTATCAAAGTGGAAGACCTGAAAACCCTGGCGTTCCAGACCATTGTTGTCTTCGCGGCGGTGCTCGTCGGAATCTACGTCTTTCTTTACCTTCTGCCGACCTGGAAGCTCATTGGCTCCCGCAACCTGACGTTCGGTATCGCCATGGCGCAGCTTCTGGGGTTCCCGGCCACATATCTGATCGCCAATGAGGTGGCCGCCGCTGTGGCCCAGAACGAGGAAGAGCGTGAAGCGGTCCTCAAGAGGATCATGCCCGCCTACGTGGTGGCGGGATTGGCCTCCGTGACGACGGTGTCCGTTGTCGTCGCCGGGTTCCTTGTGGAATATCTGTGAGAGGTGAAAGAACGTGTACGATGTAACGCGATTCGACCCTCATCATTATCGCTATCCTTCGCGCCGAAACGTGGTGTACGGATCCCGTGGGATGGTCGCCGCGTCTCACCCGCTGGCGGCCCAGGCGGGACTCGCCGTCCTGAAGAAAGGAGGCAACGCTGTTGACGCCGCCATTGCCACGGCCGCGGCGCTCACCGTCGTCGAGCCCACAGGGAACGGTCTGGGCAGCGACGCCTTCGCCTTGATCTGGGACAAGGGCAAGCTGCGCGGCGTCAACGGCAGCGGCTACGCGCCTCGGGGCTGCACCCCCGAGGCGTATCAATCCAGGGGCTGGAAACAGGTACCCACCTATGGGTGGGGGGCGGTCACCGTGCCTGGGGTCGTGGCCGCCTGGCGGGAGCTTTCGAAAAAAATGGGCGCTCTGCCATTGAAAGACGCCTTAGCTCCAGCCATTGACTACGCCCAGAACGGGCACGCCGTCTCGGTCACGATGGCTTACAACTGGAACGTCGCCGCCAAGAAGTACCCAGCCATGAAGGAGCCGGAGGTTCAGGCGTGGGCCGCTACCTTTGCCCCGAACGGACGCTCTCCCAGAGCGGGAGAGCTTTTTGTCGCGCGAGACCATGCCCGTACTCTCGCGCGGATCGCCGATACCAACGCGAAGGCCTTTTACGAGGGCGAGATCGCGGAGAAAATGACGGTGTTTGCCCGCGAGACGGGGGGCTTTCTCACGATGGAGGACTTGGTGGAGTTCGAACCTGAGTGGGTCGAGCCCATTGGCGTCAACTATAGGGGGTATGATGTCTGGGAAATCCCCCCAAACGGGCAGGGCATATGCGCCCTCACCGCGCTGAACGTCCTGAATGGCTTCGAGTTGCGTGAGCGTGACTCCGCGGACACCTTCCACAAGCAGATCGAGGTTATTAAGCTAGGGTTTGCCGACGCTCACAGGTACGTGGCGGACCAGCGTTTCAGCGCTGTGCCGGTTCAGGAGCTCCTAGAGAAAAAGTACGCCGTCGCCCGAGGAAGGCTCATCTCCCACGACCGCGCGACGGACTTCAAGGCCGGCGACCCCCTGAGCGGGGGAACGGTCTACCTCGCCGTCGCGGACGGCGCGGGGCAGATGGTCTCCTATATCCAAAGCAACTACATGGGCTTCGGGTCGGGCGTGGTTTGTCCTGGGACGGGCGTCGCCTTCAACAACCGGGGCTCGTGCTTCACGATGGACCCCGAGCACCCCAACGTCCTAGCCGGGCGCAAGAGGCCTTATAACACCATCATTCCTTCCTTCCTCACGAAGGACGGGCAGCCGGTGGGTCCCTTCGGGGTCATGGGCGGTTTCATGCAACCTCAGGGACACTTGCAGGTGATCTCCAACGTGGTGGACTTTGGGATGAACCCCCAGGAGGCTTTGGACGCGCCGCGCTGGCAGTGGTCGGGGGGAATGAAGGTCACGCTGGAGCCGGGTTTCCCCGCCGCCGCGGCGCTGAAACTCGCCTCAATGGGACACGAGATCGTTCCAGAGGTGACCTCCAACAGCTTTGGTCGGGGGGAGATCATCTGGAAAACGTCCGAAGGAACGCTCGCCGGCGCGACAGAATCTCGAACGGACGGCTGCGTCGCGGCCTGGTGATTTATGATAACGCGATGGGAAAGCCAACAACTTTAGCCGTTGGATGAAAATCGCGACGCCGCCAGCGCCCGGCGTGAAGCGATAACTCGGAGGTGAAAGTCCTCTCTACAGGCTTGGCGACTGTTAGCTAAAGACAGGGGCGCCGGGAGTATGTCAAGCGCAGAAGTACACCAGCGCGGCCAGGGAAGTCAAGGCCGCGGTGTTGACCCAAGGAATGAAAAACGCGCGGCAAAGGGACATGGCGGAGAAAAAGACGCAAACGTAGGCAAGATAAAAGTTCCACTCCACCTGCCACGGAACCAGGCGCGCCACGGCGTCGGCGAGGACGCCCCACAGAAGGAAGACGCCCTCCACGGCGTTCAGGAGCAGAGCCGCTCCCGGCACGCCCAGCAGTGCCAGCAGGGCGACCCCTGAGGCGATGGACAGGGCGAAGCCGAAAAAGGGGGGAGCAACGAGGTTAATCGGTAGACCGGCGGCGGGGACGGACCCAAAGGTTCCCGCCGCCTGAGGGAAGGTGACAAATCCTATCAGCGGACTGACGCACAGCCACCCCAACCCTCTGGTGGAACCACGCTCCAGGTACACCGCGATGGTGAAAGCGCCCAGTATCGACAGCCGCCACCCCACGTCCCAGAACCAAAAGGGTGAGAGCGACAGCAGCAAAACGGCCGCGAGGGAAACGGAGTTGACAGCGCTGGCTGGCCTTCCAAAAAGTTCCCCCAGGAGCGCGACTTGAATCATCAGCGCCGCCCGGAGAGCTCCTACTGACGCGCCAGTCAAAAGGACGTAGAACCACAAAAGGAAGGTCAACCAGGACGCCCTGCCGCGCCGAAAAACAAAAGACGCCGCTCCCATCACCACGCCCACGTGAAAGCCCGAAATTGCCAGAAGGTGGCTGGTACCCCAAACTCGATGGGCGTTTTCCAGTTCGGCGTCGCGCCGCCCCGTCCACGCGGCGTCAAGGTACGCGCCCGTCAGGCGAGGCGTGTGAATGACAAGGAGCCTGCGCAGCTCATGCCGCCAGCGGTGGATGTTCCAACCCTTGTCAGGAAGACGCTCAAAGCGGGGAGACGTGATCTCCGCCGTTACGCCGCGCGCTAACCAGTAGCGACCCGCGTGAAAACCGCTTGGGGAATCACCGGGGAGATGGGGAGCGCCGTCAAAGGGCCGCAAAGCTCCCTCCACTCGCACGCGGTCGCCATCAGTCAGGTTCTCGTGAGGAGTTCTTAAGATGAAAGAACCTTGAGGGGTTTCCACGGCAGCGAGGTAAAACCTGCCCCAGGGGCGGGTCTGGAAGACGGTTCCGATGGCGGACACGGAGGCGGGAACGTCAGGACGTCGGTTCAGGGAAAAGGCAAGCCAGGAGGCAAAAAGGAACGATAGCACAAGCGTGAGCGCCGCCACGCGCCACTGCCCTTTCAGGTCAATGGAGAAAGAACACAGCAGGACGCCCGCCGTAGTCAGCAGGGCAATCCAAGGCAAGACCCAGGGGGCGGCGCGGCTCGACAGAGCCAGCATCATAGTGAGTCCAGCCAGTACCGGCAGGAAAGGCGCTCGAGCCAGCGGAATCACGGTCCAACGGTCACGAAGCCGCGAAGGGCCTCCAACCTTTTCTCCCCGATCCCCCGTATCCGCAAAAGATCTTCGACTCCGCGGAACGGCCCGTTTTTGCGGCGGTATTCCAAAATGCTCTCCGCTAGGACAGGCCCAATACCTCGTAAGGAGACCAGTTCCTCCTTGGAGGCTCGGTTGACGTCGATAAGAGCGCTCATTTTTTTCGCCGCTCCCGTCCCCCTAACAGCGCTGGGCGCGGGCGGCGAGATCGCTGGCTCGCCCTTTTCGGGGAGCGCGCTTCTCGCAAGAGGCTTGCCCTCATCGGATGGTTTACCCCCAGGCTCGCTCTTCTCAGGGATGTGAACATGAAGTCCGTCCTCCAAAACAGCGGCCAGATTCATGGCGGCGACGTCGGCAAGGTTGTTCAGACCTCCCGCCCTCTCGACAAGGTGAACGAGACGCGCCCCCGCGGGCAAGGCGTAGGTACCAGGCGCGCGAATCGCTCCCGTGATGTATAGCAGCCACGGAGTCGGCTCCTCGAAACGCGCCGAACTGGCGGGGGATGTTTCCGTTGTCGGCTCCTCCGCGCGCCGCGGGGCAGCTTCCGCTCTCACCGTTTTCGCCCTGGAGGGCGGGGGGAAGGGCGTGAAGTTGGAACGCGCCAAGAAACCTACAGCGAAGAAGAACATCACCCCTGCCGCCAGAAAGACCTCCCGCCGGTGTTCTTTCCAAAACTTTTCCAGCATGGTCTGTCACTCTCCGTTACGCAGAAACTTTTCGCGCAAGGAGGCCGCGGCCTTTTCCGCGTCGCCCGCCGCCACCACGCAGGTAATGGCGTAGGCGTCGAAGACGATCATGTCGATGTTGACCCCGGCTCCGGCCAGAGCGGAAAACATCTTCGCGGGAACCTCCACGGCTCCGGGCAGGCGCTCCCCCACCAAGGACACGCGCGCGATCTCCGTGTTGAAGGACACCCCCTGGGCCTCTATGGCCTTCGAGACGCTCCGGCAGGCCTCAATGGCGTCGTTCAGGCGCTCCTTTGCCGCCAAGAAGCCGATGTCCGTGATTCCACCACGCATGTTGTTCTGCACGATCATCTCCACGCCCACGCCGCGTTCCGCCAGCGCTGAAAAAATTCGAGCCGCCACGCCTGGTACATCGGGTACCCCTAATAGAGTGACGCGCGCCGACGAGTGGTCAATCCGCACGTCGGACACCCTGTTCCCGTTTTGCATGTCTACTCCCCCACTCCCCCCTATGTGACAATACCAGCGGCTTGCAATGGGTCGCTTACATCCCCCCGCGCTTCCAGTCGATGGCGGAGGTGGCGGCGGCGATGAAGGCGGACACGTCGGCCAGGTTCGACGGGACGATCATGGTGTTGTTTTCCTTCGCCAGCTTGCCGAACTCCTGCACGTACTGCTCCGCGATTTTTAGAGAGACGGCGTCGCGGCCGCCGGGCGCGCTGATGGCCTCGGCCACGGTTCGGAGGCCCAGCGCTGTAGCCTCGGCCATGGCGCGGATCTCGTAGGCTTTGCCATCCGCCTCGTTGATACGGCGCTGTTTCTCGCCCTCGGACTCCTGAATGAGCTGTTCACGCTCGCCCTGGGCGGCGTTGATACTGGCCTCCTTCTTGCCAAGCGACTCCGCGATGAGCGCCCGTTTTTCACGCTCGGCGCGCATTTCCTTCTCCATCGCGTCCTGAATGCTCTTGGGCGGGGTAATGGCCTTGATCTCATAGCGCGTTACCTTGATACCCCACGGGTCGGTGGCCAAGTCCACGGCGGCGATGACCCGATGGTTGATGTTCTCCCGCTCCTCGAAGGTCTTGTCCAGGGGCATGGTGCCGATAATGCTGCGCATGGTCGTCTGGGCAAGCTGTATCGACGCGTAGTGGTAATCCTGAATGCCGTAGGACGCCTTCATCGGGTCCACCACGCGCATGTACAGCACCCCATCTACTTCGATCCCGACGTTGTCCTGGGTGATGCAATTCTGTGGGGGCACGTCCAGCGCGAACTCCTTCATTGAGTGCCTGTAAGCCACCCGGTCGATGAGCGGCGCCAGGATGTGAAGCCCCGCGTTGAAAGTCGCGTGGTATTTCCCCAAACGCTCGATAATAAATGCCATCTGCTGCGGCACAACACGGATATGCCTCAAGATGAGCCACATGACGAAAAGCGCCACGATGACGCTCCAGCCTCTACCAACCAACGACAGAATCCAGTTCTCCAAACTCACGTTAAACCCCTCCCGATAGTCACAGCGTTTGGTCTTCTTCAAATTTTGTTCTATGTCGTCGCGAATGAGCGACATCAATACCTTTGCCGAATAATCGACAATAGCGGCGGCGCGGAGCGATTAAGTGATTGTAGATAGAGCCGGCAAGGTTGAACTCGCGGTGGATGTGTTTGTTTCGTTTGGAGCGATAAAGTTTAAAAACATAGGTTCTCATTTGTTTTTTGCTCCTTAATGTATATTTCAAGCGAGTCCATGGCTGATATACCATGAAAGGGATTTTAGCATGAATGTAGATATGCGGCAAGAAGCCAAAAAAGACAAAACGAACGCCGCTAATTGGCGATGTCGCGATTTTCATCCAACGGCTAAAGTTGTTGGCTTTCCCATCGCGTTGTCGTAAAATATACCTCAGAATACTTAAAAAGCGTTATAATAATTATCCTGTCGGCTCGGTGTTGTAGAGCGCGTTTTTAGGGGGGCGGCATATATGGAAGCCAGAAAAAAACTTGGCGAAATTCTTCTTGACGCGGGCAGTATCACCAAAACTCAGCTCGATGAGGCCCTGAAGGAACAGGTGAGCTCCAACGACAGGTTGGGAGAACTGTTGGTCGCGAAGGGGGTTTTGACACCCCAACAGGTGACGGAAGCCCTTGGGTTGCAGTTCATGTACCCTGTCGTCAACGTCAGGGACTACCTCGCCAACGTTTCTGCCGTCAACGCTCTGCCCAGGGACCTTCGGGAACGCCTGAGCGTTTTTCCTTTGGAGCTGCAGAGCAACGGAACCGTCCTTCTCGTAGCGATTTCTGATCCGCTGAACTTCTCGGTTCAGGACGAACTGCGCATCTCCACGCCTCTTAACGTAAAGTTCGCCTTGGCAACAGAAGAGGACATCCAGGGGGCCCTTGTCTCCATCACCAGCGAGGCCGCGCCATATATACCTCCGCCCCCCGACCCTGTCTTCGCGTCCGAGCAGTCCCTAACCTACGAGACTCAGCTGGAAGCGCCCCTCGTTGACACAGCGAACGCGGCCGTATCCGTTGAGTTGGAGCCTGTTCCAGCGCTGGAAATCCTCCCTCAACCCGAACCCGCGCCTGAACCGGTACTGGAGACTCCGCCCGATCCACTGCCACCTCTGGCGCCGCCAGTTTCCCAGCCTCTGGCGCCGCCAGTTTCCCAGCCTCCGGCGCCGCCGGTTTCCCAGCCTCCAGTTCAGCCGACCCCTCAGCCGCCGATCCAGTCGGTTCCTCAGCCGCTGGTTTCTGTGCAGACGGGGAATATCTTGGATATGATGCGCTCCCAGCCAAAGTTGGGCGACATTTTGATACAGGCAGGGGCCATCACGGAGATACAGCTGACGGAGTCCCTCAAAAGACAGAAGTTATCGGGGAAACGTCTGGGCGAGATACTCATTTCCGAGAACTTTATATCGGAAACCAAGCTGGCGGAGGCTCTTTCTACCCAGCTCAAGTTGCCCATGTTCACGCTGACCCGCTACCGCCCTATGCCGGAGGCTATCAAGTCCGTACCGCGTCACATCTCCGAGCGCCTGCAGCTTATCCCGCTCTCTATTGTGGAGGGTGACTTGTTGCTCATCGCCATGGCCAATCCCCTGGATCTCTTGGCTCAGGACGAGGTTCGCATGCTCACGGGGCGGGACATCAAGGTCGGGATCACGACCCTTTCGGAGATACAGAACAACCTAGACAGGCTTTACAACCTCCAAGGCAACTTGGAAGAGGCCATTGTGGAAATCTATGGCGACGCCGACTTCACCGCTCAGGAAAATGTGACGGAGGCCGGCGCCGACGACGCGCCGGTCATCCAACTGGTCAGCAACGTGTTGGAACAGGCGGTGCGGGAGGGAGCCTCCGACATCCACGTGGAGCCTTACGAGAAAACCGCCCGTATCCGATACCGCGTGGACGGCGCGCTTTATACGGCCTTCGACTACCCCGTGGCGCTTCATCCAGCGGTCTCCGCCCGAATGAAGATCATGGGCGGCATGGACATCGCCGAGAGACGAAAACCTCAGGACGGTCGTATCCTAATCCGAGTGGCGGGGCGGCGTATTGACCTCCGCGTCAATACCTTGCCCACACTGAACGGCGAGAAGATCGTCTTGCGTATCTTGGACCAGGAAAGCTCCGCGGTGGGCTTGGACCGCCTAGGCCTCGAACCCGATGACATGGAAAAGATCGACGTCTTTTGCAACACGCCCTGGGGAATTATGCTGGTGACGGGCCCCACGGGAAGCGGAAAGTCAACGACCCTTTACTCCATCCTCCAAAAAGTCAACCAGCCCGACGTGAACATCATCACGGTGGAAGACCCTGTCGAGTTCACGGTAGCTGGGATCAACCAAGTTCACGTGAACGAAAAGGCAGGCCTGACCTTTGAGTCCGCGCTGAGGGCCATTCTTCGCCAAGACCCCGATAAGGTCATGGTGGGCGAGATCCGAGACCAGAAAACCGCGCAAATTGCCATAAGAGCCGCTCTCACGGGGCACTTCGTCCTCTCCACGCTCCACACCAACGACGCGCCCTCCGCCGCGACTCGTATCGTGGACATGGGCGTCGCGCCCTTCCTGGTGTCGGCCTCGCTTTCCGGGGTCATCGCCCAAAGACTGGTTCGCAAACTCTGCCCCTTCTGCAAGGAGGAGTACGAACTGGACCACAATACCTGCGACGCTTTGGAGGTACCCCACGGCGCCCGCGCCTGGCGGCCCAAGGGTTGCAACGAGTGCCGTCAGGGCTACAAAGGAAGGAAGGGCATTTATGAAATCCTTATGATTGACGATGGACTGAGGAAGATGATTTTGGAGGGGGCCAGCAACATTTCCATCCGCGCTGAGGCTATAGCTAAAGGGATGAAAACGCTTCGCAAGTCGGGAATCAACAACGCCATGGCCGGCTTGACCAGCATCGAGGAGGTTTTTGCGACAACGCTGTAGGGTCTGATTTTTGATTTTTATAGCGGATCGCGTAATCACGCGCGGAAATAAGAGACCAAAAACCGGATACAAACAACAAAAACTTTGCGCGGAAAAGAGCCAACGGCTCTAAACGCGGCCCGACGCGAAATTTTGTGAAAGAACGCCGCACACGGGAGGGGTCTATTTTGGCATTGGATTTGAAAGCTCTGTTGGGTGATGTCATCAAGAGGAGGGCGAGCGACCTGCATATCAGCGTCGGAGTCGCTCCCGCCATGAGAATTGACGGGGAACTACACTACATCGAGGAGCTGGGGGTGCTTACGGGGCACGACGTGGAGCAGGCTCTCCAAACGATCATGACCCCCGAACAAATGCACGTCTACAGAACGACGAACGAGCTGGACTTCAGCTTCTCTTATAAAGGCGCGGACGTGGAAGCGCGCTTCAGAGGAAACGCCTACTTCGAGTCGCGCAACATGGCGGCGGCTTTTCGTTTGATTCCGCTGAACATACGCTCTATAGACGATTTGAATCTGCCCCCCATTCTAAAGGAGATCAGCAAGAGACGCAGGGGGCTTTTTCTGGTGACAGGACCCACGGGGCACGGTAAAAGCACAACGCTGGCCGCGATACTCAACGAGATCAACAAGACGCGTTATGAGCACATCATCACCATCGAAGATCCCATTGAGTACGTCTATCGATCAATGCGCTGCCTGGTGCATCAGAGGGAGATAGGCGCGGACACTGTGAGTTTCAGTGAGGGCCTGAGACGCGCCCTGCGGCAAGACCCAGACGTTCTCCTGATAGGCGAGCTGCGGGACTTGGACACCATCAGTTCAGCCCTCACCGCCTCCGAGACAGGGCACTTGGTGTTCGGCACGCTCCACACCCAGGACGCCGCCCAGTCCATTGACCGCGTCGTTGACGTGTTTCCTCCCCACCAGCAGACACAGATACGCATTCAATTAGCGACCGTGCTGGTCGGCATTTGTTCTCAGCAGTTAATCCCCAAGACTGGGGGTGGGCGCTTGTGTTCAACGGAAATTTTGCTGGCAAACCCCGCGGTGCGGAACTGCATCCGCGAGGGCAAAACCAACCAAATTAAGACGCTGATCCAGACTGGCGTGAGCGCGGGAATGCGCACGATGGAGCAAAGCCTGGCTGGTTTTGTAAAAAGCGGCGAATTGATCTTGGATGTGGCCTTGACCTACGCTTATGATCCAAAGGATCTGCAACGCGTTCTTCAGGAGCAGCAAGGGCAGAGTCAGTCGCGTTGACGTTTCCGCGCGGGATGTTAGGTGGTTCTGGAGAGCCAGGACAAACGACGACTCCATAATTTTTAATATCAGGAGGGTGCTATGAATTTCAAATACAGAGCGCGCGCCGCCGACGGGAAGATCATCGAAGGGCTTTTGGATGCCGAGAACCAGGGTATGGCGTTGGAGTCCCTGAAGCAAAAAGGGATGATGCCGCTGTCCGTGAACCAGGCTGGGCGCGGGGGCGCGGCGGTGATTGCCAACAAACGCGCCATGACCCTTTTCGACAAACTACAACGCATCGGGACGGTTCCGGCCAAGTCGAAGATGGTCTTTTTCCGCCAGTTGGCGACTATGGTGCAGGCGGGCCTCAGCCTGACGATGGCGCTGGACATCATCGTGGAGCAGGAAAAAAGCCTGATTTTCCGCGACACCATCAACGCCGTCAAGAACGGCATCGACCAGGGGCTCCCCATGAGTCAGGTGATGAAGCAACAGCCAGTGTTTACCAGCATGATGACCTCGCTGGTACAGGCGGGGGAGGAGGGCGGTATTTTGGACGGCGCGCTGGACCGGGTGGCGAGCCTTCTCGAAAAGCAGGCGGCGCTGGCGAGCAAGATCAAGTCGGCGATGTTCTACCCTTCCTTTGTTATCTTTTTCGCGGTGAGCGTTGTGGTGGTGTTCATCGCCTTCATCCTGCCCAAATTCAAACAGGTCTTCGGCGGGATGGGGGTGGAGTTGCCCGCTCTGACTCAGGCGCTGTTCGATTTGGGGGACTACTGCACGGCAAACTGGAAGATGATATTGATTGTTACCGTGTCGTCTGTGGCGGGCTTCATTTGGCTTTGTTCGAGCAAAACCACCAAGCCCCTGATGGACGCCTTTAAGTTGAAGGCCCCGGTCATCAAGGGCTTGGTTTTCAGGTCCACCATGGCCCGTTCGACTCAGACCCTGGCCTCGCTGGTCTCGGCGGGCGTCCCCATTCTCCGCGGACTGGAAATGGCGAGGGAAGTGGCGGGCAACGCCCTGATTGAGAAGGGCTTCGAAGACCTGTTGGAGGCGGCCAAGCGCGGAAGCAGCCTGGGTGACGCCTCGCGCGCGGCCAAGATATTCCCCGTTTTGGTCTGCCAGATGATTCGCATCGGTGAGGAAACAGGCCACTTGGACGACATGCTGGAAAAGGTGGCGACGTGGTACGACCAGGAGCTGGACGAACAGATCAAGGCTATGACCTCCCTGATGGAGCCCATTATGATTGTCTTCGTGGGCGGCATCGTGGCGGTGATCGCGTTGGCCATCTTTGGACCCATGACCGCGGCTATGGAGCAGATGTGATATAGGTGGCCTATTTATTATGGCGGGTTGCGTAATCACGCGCGGAAATAAGAGGCCAAAAAACGGATATAAACGGCAAAAACTTTGCGCGGAAAAGAGTCAACGGCTCTAGATAAGGCCGCCGTTCCAGAGGTCTTGGAGGGTGACGAAGCGGTAGCCGCGAGCGCGGAGGGTTGTCACGATCTGAGGCAGGGCCGCCACGGTCTCAGGCACGCCGGAATGCATCAAGACGATCGCGCCGGGCCGCGCTGACCTCACCACGAGGTTTGTGATCCGCGACGCCGGCTCGCCGGTGTAGTCGGCGGTGTTGACGCTCCACAGCCCCAGGCGCATGTTCAGGCGGCGGATCACGCGGAAAACCCTGATGTTGAACCCACCGCCTGGAGGCCGCAAAAAACGCGGAACTCGTATCAACAGGGCTTCCATGACCTCATTGCATCGCCGCGCCTCTCGCGCGATTTTTTCCTCCCATAGCGTATAGAGCTTCGGGTGCGTGTAGGTGTGATTCTCAATCGCGTGTCCGGCGGCGTCGATGGTCTTCGTGATGGAGGCATAACGCTCGGCAAACTTTCCCACCAAAAAAAACGTGCCTGGCACGCCCAGGTCTTTCAAGGCTTTCAGTAATTCAGGCATACCCTGTTCGCGGGGGCCGTCGTCGAAGGTCAATACCGCTTCCCTCACGAACGGCTGTCCCGCCGCAATCCCCCATCGCGCTCTCTCGTCGGTCAAAGGTCCCCACTCCACGCACAAAAAAAGCGCCAGCAGAGCAATGGTCAGGCCACGCCCGGCCTCTTGTAGACGTTGGATCATTTTGATTCCCGTCCCCTTCCTTTTCTAACAAATTTGACTTGATTATCCCAACACCAAGGAAAGGGCATGGAGGAGCGCGAGGAATCAAAGAGACCCCTTGTGGAACACGGGAGCCTGCCACAAGAATCAAGCGTATCCGAAAAGCCGCTTCGAGAAACTTGGTCTGGTATTACTTGAAAAGAAGCTGAGAGCATATCAAAGCCAAACACGAATCGCCGTATATGGAACCGTGCGTACGATGGCGGATGGCCGCTCAATCAATGAGCGGCCTCGATCCCTTTGCTTTTTTCTGGTAAAGGTTAGGCGTCCTTCTTACCCAAAGCGGCGAAGGCTTGCTGAACCACCGCGATAGCCAGGACGAACAAGACGATGGAAAGCCCTCCCAGCAAGTAGTTGGGCATCTTCGCGTCGACCAGGTTGCTCTTGATCATGAAGACCAGCGCCGCGAGGGTCGTTATCAGCATGAACCACATGGGATACATCAGCCAGTCGTTGCGCTTCTTCAAGGCGCGCTTAACCCACACGGCCACGCCTAGGAGCACCAAAGCCCCCACAAGCTGGTTGGCCGAGCCGAACATGGGCCACAGAGCCTGCCATACAGGAATCTCCGCGCCCGCGGGGTTGTGGGTCCTCATCAACAACATCCCCATCGCCCCAGCGACCACGACGGCCGTGGCGCTGTAACGGTCCACCTTCATGTTGAAGAGTTCCTGGATCAGGTAACGGCCCAGGCGGGTCGCCGTGTCCAGGGAGGTCAGGAGAAAGCTGTTCAGGGCCAGAAGCCCCAGCGACTTGCCGACCTTTGGGTCGATGCCGACGATCTCCGCGAACCGGCCGAAGCCCGTGGCGTAGGTGTTCATTGGGTCGCCGATCATTCCGCCCGATACCATGATGGTACCTATGGCGATGACGGCTACGATGCCCTCGATCAGCATGGCGCCATAGCCTACCAGGACGGCGTCCTTCTCCTTACGGATCTGCTTGGAGGTAGTTCCGCTGCCAACCAGGGCGTGGAAACCGGAAAGGGCGCCGCAGGCCACTGTGATAAAGAGCATGGGCCATAGCCAGTCGCCGTTGGCTCCCACGAAGGACTTGAACGCGGGCAGCTTAACCTCAAGACCATGTCCTGAGCCCATCACCATGCCAACGCTTCCGATGATGACGGCGAAGTATAGGAAGTACGAGGCTAGGTAGTCTCGTGGCTGGAGCAGGAGCCACACCGGCAGCACGGAGGCCGCGATGATGTAGACCATCAGCGCCCAGCGCCAGATTTCCATGTTTCTGTTGCGTAGCCTGGCATTCTCGGCGGCATAGTCTTTGTAGGACGCGAAAGAACTCAAGATGGAGTCGCTCGGTTTCGCGGCCTGGAATTTACGTTCGCTCTCGGCGGCGGCGATAGTCGCCAGTTCCGTGTTGGCCGCCTTCAACCCCTCCGCGTCCGCCGCCAGTTCGCCATAATTGGAATACTTGCCCAGCACGCTGGGATAGGCGGTTTTGAGGTTGTCGAACCGCGCGGCGCTGGCCGCGAGCGTGGTTTTATAGGCGTCCGTATGGTATTCGAGCGCGGGGTTACCGGAGAAGGAAAACAAGTGGGAGAATCCAGGGTTCTCGTTGCCGAACCAACAGGCGTAGATGATGACGGGCACCATGATGATCGTCATGAGCCACAGGGGGCAGTTCATGCGATAGATCAGGATGCCGAACGCCAGCGCCATGATGATGTAGAGCGTGGCGGAGAACGCTACGGCTGGGTCGGCGGCAAAAGAGTTGGCCGAAAGCTGAAGGAAAACGGCCACCACCAAAATGATCGTCAAGATGGTAAACAACAGGAAGAGGATTTTCCCCCTGCGACCGATCCAGCGGTCAACCACCTCGCCCACGGACTTGCCCTCGTGCCTCATGGAGGACACCAGGCCGCCCATGTCGTGAGGGCCGCCCAGAAACGCGGAGCCAATGACGCACCAGAGGTACGTGGGGAGCCAGCCAAACATATTGGCCGCCGTGATAGGACCGGTGATGGGTCCAGCGCCAGCGATGGAGGAGAAGTGGTGTCCTAGAAGGACGGCGGGATGCGTAGGAACGTAATCGACGCCGTCGTACATCGCCTCGGCGGGGGTTTTGTTCTCGTCGCTGAGTCCATAGATCCCGGCCATGAATTTACCGTAGGTGAAATACGCCACCACAAAGACCACCGCAGCTACTACGAACAATCCTAGTAACATTTGCTCACCTCTTTCAATTTTACCCGCGCGCCCGCACAAGGACGCGCCTCTCATGTTCCCCCTCGCGCGTCGTGAAACCTCACGTCCACACCCTTGAGAAAAACTCCCCCCTTCCTCCCAAATTTTACTTATGCGATATTATACCAGGCTCAAGAGTTCAAAGTTCTCCCTCTAAAGGACCACGCCGTGTTAAAGAAGCGCTAATCAAATGGGGTTCTTAGGGGTCCGCGACCCCTAAGTCGGGGTTTGGGGCGAGGCCCCAAGGTGTTTGATCCGCGTTTCCTTAGAGCCGTTGGCTTTTTGCGCAAAGTTTTTACCGTTTACATCAGCGTTCTTATGAGGTTTAAGGGACTTTTGTTTCTTTCCAGACTCCCAAGTCGATCAATTGACGCGCGGCTTTACCGGGCCAGTCGGTGTTACTCTTGGGGGACGCGGGACTGGGGTGCGGAATCTTCCCAATGGTCAGACTCATGCCAGTGAGAGCGGCTTCCGCCCGGGTCGCCGCGAAACTTCCCACGCCAATCAAAAAGCGGGGCTCCAAGGCCGTCGCCAGGGCGCGCAGGTGCGCGTCGCACGCCTCGAAGAGCGCGGCCCGACCTTTGGGCAACTTGTCTGGGGTTAGGTTACGCGCTCCCTCCCCGCCTTTTGCCAGGAGGGTGGTCTCAATGAAAAGCAACGGGCAATAGTTGACGACAAAGTGTTCCGCGAAAAACGCCTCCGGCCTGCCGAAGCGTTCCTTGAACAAACCCCACAGCCGTCGCCCACTGACCTCCGACCTCTCGCAAAGCCAGCCGTCCACAGGGTACTTAGGATGCTCGCCTCTGGGACGCCCCACGGGGGCTGAAATACCAAGCCAATCCCTTACCGCCGCCACCTCCCCAAAGGGCACTCCCGTCTGCGTCATTCCCCACGGGCCAGGGTTCATGCCCAAGAAAAGCACGCGTTTCCTCGCGCCGCCGTAGCGGGTTACGTACTCCTCGAAAGCGCCCCACGCGTAGGTCAGGGGGTTGTACACCCGCGAGACCTCGGGCGCAAAGGACTCCAACATCTCCTCCATTCGATCCCTCAAAGACATGGCGGCCTTCAACTGCGCGGCGGCAATATCCACAACCGCACCTCCCTTTCGAAAATTTTTTCTCGACTTTAGAGCGTGTCTAATATCTTTTTATGAAAGTGTTGCCAAAGTAATGATCATATTGCGACAAATCCGCGTGTCATATGGTTTTTCAACACGTGTGTCATTATTTTTGAAAATTATTGCGCTGCAAGTGTTTAGTTTAAAAATAT
>JAITGK010000015.1 GCA_031280635.1 Synergistaceae bacterium | reverse complement strand
TAAGAGCTCCTAACATAACCCACCTGTTTGGGCCTTCAGGCTATAAAGCAATTTTTATAAATGCAGTATTTCAAAGTAAACTTTATCAAGATAGCATGGTTATGATAGATACTCTAAATGAGTGTCCTAGAAGATAACACTCTTGTTGAGTTACGTTCTGGCACTTTCAAGCTAGAGCCGTTGGCTCTTTTCTACCTAAGAGCTGTGGGCTCTTTTACGCGCGAAGTTTTTACCGTTTACATACGGCTTTTGGTCTCTTATTTCCGCGCGTGATTGTGCGACCCGCTATAATAGGCGAAGGGATTGAACCTGAATTCTCCCAAACAGAATGACGGCTTTTTTCATCCAAAGAGGCTTCCGTGTTTGCCCCACGCGTTTGCTTGTGGTTGACGCGTTGAAAGCTATCGGGTATAGTAACCTCAATAATAAATCATCGCGTGGGTGGTGCGCAATCGGAGTCCTTTCGCTCCAAGAGCCTTGGCGTCCAGCGGGAAAAGGGGAAAATATATCGTGTATGCGGTGGTGGAGACGGGCGGTAAGCAGTACCGCGTGCGGGCGGGGGACGCGCTTCGCGTCGAGCGCCTAGAAGGCGAGCCCGGTGGGGAGATTATCTTGGAAAAGGTGCGCATGGTAGGGGACGGGGACTCTCCCAGGTTCGGAACCCCTCTAGTGGCGGGGGCTAGCGTGAGCGCGGAGATTCTCTCTCAGGCTCGCGCGGATAAGGTATTGGTGTTCAAGTTCAAGAGCAAGAAAAACGAACGGCGTATGCGCGGACACCGTCAGTACTACACCGAAATCCGCGTCAAGGAAATCCGCGCCTGACGGTGACAAAAATAACGTTGTTTTGGGGTTTGGGCGGGCTGGTGGGCCTGGAGTCCCAGGGGCACTCCGGCGGGGGCGCGAAGGGGGAAGATGTAGTGTGCGCGGCGGTCTCCTCGCTTGTCCAGGCGCTTTTGGTGGGGCTCAGGGACGTGGCGAGAGCGCCAGCTCACTGCGAGATCGACAGCGCTATACCGCTTATCCGTGTACGCTGGGCGGAGGCTAAAGCGCGGGAGCTGGACCTTCTGACCCGCGCCATTGCCCTTTCCTTGAAGGAAATAGCGTCCGGCCACGCCGGGCATGTGTGCGTTTCGGAGGTGTATGTATCGTGAATTTCAAGTTCGATATACAGTTTTTTGCCCACAAAAAGGGACAGGGCAGCTCTACCAACGGCCGCGATAGCAACCCCAAATACAGGGGCGTCAAAGCCTACGCGGGCACAGAGGTCAAGGCCGGAAGCATTTTGGCGCGGCAGTGCGGAACGCGGATTCATCCAGGCAAGAACGTGGGCCTGGGGCGCGACTTCACGCTCTTCGCCCTGATACCCGGCAAGGTCTGTTTCGCGACGCGGGGCGACCGCAAGTTCGTCTCCATAGACCCAACGGTCTGAGCTGGGCGCGAGGGATCGGTGAGCAGGGCTCCTGTCAGCGGAGCCCTCTTTTTTGTATGCGTGACTTTTGGTGGTGTTTGTTTTGAAGTTTGTTGATCTCGCTAGGATTTCAGTCAAGGCGGGGCGCGGGGGCAACGGGAGCCTCAGTTTCCGGCGTGAGAAGTTTCTCCCCAAGGGCGGCCCGGACGGCGCGGACGGAGGAAAAGGCGGGGACGTGATCCTAGAGGCGGTGGGCGGGATCACGACCCTGGCCGATTTTGAGTACAACAAGAGGTTTCAGGCTGGGCACGCGGGGCACGGCAAAGGGTCCATGCAGACGGGCGCCGACGGCTCGGACCTGATCATCCGCTTGCCCCGGGGGACCCTGGTGCGGGACGCGGAAACGGGAGAGCTCGCGGCGGACCTGGTGGAGCCAGGTCAGCGCTTTGTTGCGGCCCAGGGCGGACGGGGAGGCAAGGGCAACGCGCGCTTCGCGAACTCCGTCCGACGCGCGCCGCGCTTCGCGGAAAAAGGCGACCCTGGGGAAGAACGAACGCTCCTGCTGGAGCTCAAGCTCATCGCGGACGTAGGGCTCGTGGGGTACCCCAACGCGGGGAAGTCCAGTATCCTGGCGGCGATCAGTGGGGCAAAACCCAAGATAGCGGGCTATCCTTTCACGACGCTTTCCCCCAATCTGGGCGTGTTGACGGTGGACGCCCAGCAGATCGTCATCGCGGACGTCCCCGGCCTCATCGAGGGCGCTCACGACAACAAAGGCCTGGGACACCACTTTCTGCGACACATACAGCGCGCCCGCCTTCTGGTACATGTGATTGACTTGGCGGAGGACAGCGCGCTGGAAAATTGGGAAATCCTGCGCCACGAGTTCGAGGCTTACGACCCCGATCTGCTGACGCGCCCCTGCCTGGTGGTGGGAAACAAGACAGACCTTCCCAGCGCGAGGGAAAATTCCTGCCTTTTGGCGCGGAAGATGGAGGACATTGGGCGGAAGTGCCTCCTGGTCAGCGCGAAAAACGGGGACGGTATTCCGGGTTTGATTGAGGCCGTGGCTGAGATGGTCCGCGCCCACCCTCGACCTTCGGCGGCGTTGGTGAAGGCTCTAGAGGAAAAGGGCCGACTGGGCGGGAGGCTCGGCTCCCCGCTACCGGCGCGGGTGGTCCGCCTGACGGGTGGCGGGTTTCGCGTCGAACACGCCAACCTGGAAAAGACCGTGTCGCGCGTTGACTTCGACCAGGAGGACGCGCTGATGAAATTCGCTCGCGTCCTGAAGCGCCTGAAGGTGGAAGAAGCCCTAGAGGCGGCGGGCGCGTTGGAGGGTGACAAAATTTATATTGGAGATGTCGCGTTCGACTTTTTGCCTGATAAAATAATGAGGTAGATGGAAGGTAGTTTTTTCGCGAGAGGGGAGTAGCGTGTCGGAAAAAATCGGGATCATGGGTGGAACCTTCGACCCCATCCATTATGGGCACCTACTGGCTGCGGAGGAATGCCGCCGCCGACTGGCGCTGGATTGGGTCGTGTTCGTTCCCACAGGCACGCCGCCGCACAAAAAAAACCGTCTCGTCACCCCGCCTGAAGACCGCTATGCCATGACGCTCCTGGCCACGGCGGGTGTCAGGGAGTTTTCCGTCTCCCGCGCGGAGATCGACCGGAATCGCCCCTCCCACACGGTGGACACGCTCAGGGAGTTTTTGGGGGAAGGTCAGCTTTTTTTCATCACGGGCCTAGACGCGCTTTTGGGCATCGACGCCTGGAAAGACTACCTGCTGTTGCCGAACCTGTGCACCCTGGTAACGGCCACGCGGCCTGGTTACTCCCTGGCGGGGTTGGACGCCATTCCCTCCGCTATCCGCGGGTCTTTAGAGGTAGTGGAGATTCCGCAGTTCGCCATATCCAGCACCGAGATACGCGCTCGCGCCCGGGAGGGTCGGGGCATTCGCTTCCTCGTCCCCCATCTGGTCGAAAACTACATAGAATACCACGGACTGTATAAAAACTTGGAGGTGCCTCGCACGTGAAGATTGTAAAAGCGTTTCTCATCGCGATCCTCATTTTAGCGGCAACGGTGGCCGGGGCCGCCTGGCGTATCAAAATAGCCTTTGACGAACCCAGAACGCTCCCCGAACCGAGGACTCAGGCCCTGAGGGCCCAGGCTCTGGGCGTCGCGGGTTCGCCCGACCTGAGCTTGGTTATGGACGAGAGAATTGGGTCCTTTCGGGGGGTGACGAGCGTTCTTCTCGTGGGACTGGACGATACCGACGGGAGCCGCCGCTCTGACGCCATCGCCCTGGCCTTTTTCAACCAGGAGGCAAAATCCGTTCACATCATCTCCATTCCCAGGGACTCACGCGTCTTCATTCCGGGACACGGCTGGGATAAGGTCAACCACGCCTACGTGTTCGGCGGAGTGGAGCTTTTAAGGGAGACGCTGTGGAACCTCCTGAACGAGCCCATTGATTACTTCGCGACCCTCAACTACGACAGCTTCCCCCGCATGATCGACCTCATCGGGGGCGTGGACTTGTATGTCGATAAGAAGATGGTGTACTCGGACTTTTCCGGTAAGCTGTTCATCAATATTCCGGAGGGTCAGCAGCATTTGAGCGGCAAGAGGGCGCTGGAGTACGCGCGCTTTCGCCACGACCCTCTGGGAGATCTGGGGCGCATTCAGCGTCAGCAGAAGCTCATCTCCGCTGTGATGGAAAAACTGAAGTCCCCGTCGCTGCTCTTCAAAGTCCCGGAGTTGGTGGGTGAGGTCGTCTCCGCGGTCAACACCGACCTAACGCCCATGGACGCGCTGAAGCTGGCGAACTTCTCCACCTCGCTGCCCCCCGGAGGGATCAAGTTCATCATGGCGCCAGGGAAGGCGGCCTATATTGGGAACCTAAGCTACTGGGTGTTGGACATTGTGGAACTCTCCAAACTCGTCGCCAAGATACTGACCGGAGAGGCGGAAGTCGCGCCGGTCATTGACGAACCGCCTATTCCGCGCCGGGAAGAGCTGAATGACCTTGTGGCGCGAATCGGGACAATCGGGATACTGAACGGCGACGGCGCCGATGGCCTGGGCAAACGGGCCTCGCAGATCTTTCAGAAGTTGGGCGTGGACGTGGCGTACACGGGAAACGCCAAACACTTCGACTACCATTCGTCAAACGTGGCCTACCCAGCGAACGCCACGGAAAGCGAGGCCGCCGAAGCCCTGGCGTGGCTCTGCGGCATCACCAACAAGTCGCTGATACAGAAAAACCAAGCCGTCACGATGGTCTCGATCATCCTAGGGCACGACAAAGAGACCATATTCAAGCGTTTGGAAAGCGTGGGCTTTTGAGCCGCCTACAACAAAAGAAAGAGAGAACGCTCTCAGGATAATAGGACGGGATACGGGATACGGAATAGGAAAGGTGTTCATTTTGATGGCAACCAACATGCGGCAAAAGGCAAGAATGGGGGCGGCGCAAATATTTAGTATACCTATATATATAGGTATTTTTTATTAACTTTAACCCAAACAAAAACAAAAAAACGTCTGAAACCTCGCTCTTTATAGCGGGTTGCGCAATCTATAATTTTCACCCATTGGGTGAAAGGTTTATAGGGGTTAAGAAGCGTTATGGCAATTTGATTTAATATATAGTATGTATTAAATCAAATTGCTATAAGTCAGTGCTTCCTTAAAATAGACCCTGGATCATCAACAATGTTGTGTAAAAAAAGTTTTTTCAGTTCATAACGGTTGGGGAGACCTGTTTTATTGAACACGCGCGTCGTCAATTTCTTTACGCCGTCGAGAGAATAAACCAGTACCGCCGCGATTTCCTGATTGCTGTACCCCAATATCATGAGCTTTGCGACCCTCTTCTCCCGGTCGTTGAGCGTCTTTGTCATCCACTCGAATTTTTCTTCGTCCAGCTCGACAAGGAGACCGTTTTTTCTGGAGCGCTTCATCCTGCGGCGCTCCATCCCGGCCTCCAGGTGCAAACGCAGGCGAGCCAGCATAACATCCCTGACAAACGGCTTGGTGATGTAGTCCACAGCACCGGATTCAAGACCTTTCACCTGATCCCGCACACCGTCCAAACCAGTCAGGAAAATGACGGGGAGATCTTCCGTACTCGGGTTGGCTCTGAGTTTTTCTAACGTTTCGTAGCCGTCCATCTCAGGCATATCAATGTCGAGAAGTACGATGTCTGGGGAGGCCCCTTCCTCGATCAGACGGAGCGCTTGCTCACCTCCTTCCGCGAGGATGACCTCATAGTGACTGCGTAGTTGGGCGCGGACCATCTGAAGCAAGGCCGCGTCGTCGTCAATCACGAGAATTTTATAGAGCGTTTCATTCCCGGCGTTATAGTCTTCAGGCATTTACTTCGATTCTCTCTTCGTTCATATCCCGAACGAAGCCGTCAAGTCCTATGTAAGCTCTTTCCCACTCTAGGAGCAAGAGAGGCAGGGCGAGACGCGCGTAGTCCGAGTCCTCGGCACGGCAGGCGCGCTCAATTTTGAGCGCGGTCTCCCGCAGGTTCACGGCCCCCGCGTAACCGGCCCCGCTTTTCA
>JAITGK010000007.1 GCA_031280635.1 Synergistaceae bacterium | reverse complement strand
CTTCCGCTGCATTCCAATCTTCGTCGTTTAAGTCTGCAGCATATTCAGCACGTATCATATATGATATAATACAGCATTAGCATAATGCAGAGCCTCCTCATTCTTTTAATACACGCTCTAAAGCTTATCTTTGATGAGCGTTCTTTTTTTAGCCATATGCCTCAGGCTCGCCATATTCTCCGCGCTGTGCCGCTTCCTGTTTCCAGCATAATCTTCCCGGAAATTTACATCCAGTACCCAATGCAAGCCGTTTTCAATTCCCCAATGCGCCCGGACAGCTTTTCCTATACCCTCTGCATCCGCCTCAAGGCTGCTAAGGCAGTAACGGCGTTCTTCCGTCAGAGCACCTCCTATTACTTCACTTCGCGTTTCGAAACTGCCATTGTTACGCTCTTCAATCCTGCCCATTCCTTCAATTCCTCTATACCTTCCACTATGCTGGCTGAGTATACCGTTCTTGTTTCTAAACGCCCATGATTCTTTTCCAGCGTTTCATATACGGTATGCGGCACATTTTTAAATTCATCCTTATTCTTCTTCGCACGAAAAAAGCAGCTTCACCGCTTCGAATGTATTTCCCTGATTCCCTTTCAAACCTAAAACATAGCCGGCATTGGCTTTTACAATCTGCTGCGCTGTGTTTTTCTGACAGTCCATGCGAATTAGCGCTGGAAAAAGAGGGAATAAAGCTTAAAAGAAGCATGAGTTTGAGTACTGGGGATAAAATGGGGATAAAAATTGAGCCCTATTATCCTCTGCTGTCTTGAAGAACGAAGTTAATCAGCGTTTCCTTAATTTTCTCCTCTTGCAGATTGTACATGGCGTAATTTTCCGTATGGTATGATGTCTGCTATTGTCTTTGCGTCAAAGCCTTTTAAATGAAGCTTGATTATCATCTGTCGCAGTATCCATATGTCCTTCTGGAGTCACTTTTGTCGCATTTTCATCATTTTTTAACATAACCTCTATTTTTATCATTGCTTTCAATTAAATGCAAGACTTTTCAGGATGGTTAATATCCCGCCTAATTGCCATTAATCAGCGCTTCCTGGAGTGATCATGTGAGTTATCATGATCGAAAATAATTCAACACAAGCCAAAACGGAGGGTATACCATGAAAATGGAAAAAACTGCTGGGAGGCGCACGGAGATCGCCGAGGTTTTGGGGGTGGAGGGCAAAAAAGCCCAGGTCGTTTTGAGAGACTGCCCTTTCCATCCCAGCGGCGGGGGGCAGCCGGGAGACACGGGAACGCTGCAGGGCGAGGACTTCCGGGCGGAGGTTCGTGACGCCGGGAAGCGCAAGGACGCCGAGGGCGTCGTCCTTACCTTGACCCTGACGAAGGGCGCGCCCTACGCCGGCATGGAGGTGGAGGCAGAGGTGGACTGGGGACGCCACGCCGTGCTCTCTCGAATGCACACGGCGCAGCACCTGTTTTCCCGTCTGCAGGAAAATGCCCACGAGGGTTCCCTTACCACCCTCAAAGTGAACATCGGCCTCGATGAAAGCGTCATTCACGTACGTTACGATGGCGGCCTGACTTGGGAGGACCTCTTCGAGATGGAGGAAAAAACCCGGGCGGTTATTCGGGCTGACCTCCCCGTGGAGACGTTCATCACGTCGCGGGAGGAAGCGGAAAAGATCCCCGAACTGAAGGCCAAATGGGAGCGCATCCACGATGAGAAAATCCGCGTGGTGCGCGTGCCCGGCGTGGACGCCACGGCCTGCTCCGGGACCCACTCCGCCCGCACGGGCCAGGTTGGCGGGTTCTTGGTGACGGGTTTCAACGGTTCCGCCCCCGACTGGGAGGTGCGGTTCACCGTGCGGCAGGAAGAACGGACGCAGGAGTACAGCCGCGTCATGCGCCGCCTGTTGCGGGCCGTGGGCTGCCGGCCCGACCAAGCCGAGGAGGTGTTTATCCGCCAGAGAGCCGAGAACACCGCCCTCCGCCAGGTCTTGGACAAGGTTCGTCCTTACGTTTCCATTCCCTGGGAAATCCGGGAGACGGGAGGCCGTCCTCTGTACCTGGCTTTGCTGCCTGGCCTGACGAAGGAGCTGATCACCGCCCCGGCCCGCGCCTGCGCCGAAGAGCACCCGGACGCTTTCTGCCTCGCTCTCATGCCCGGCGCGGGAGATTCCCCCTTTCCATTCGTCCTGCTGCGCGGGGCTCAAGTCCCCGTGGACCTATCAGGGTTCCTCAAAAAATTCCCAGAGCTGGAAGCGCGCGGCGGAGGCAAACCAGAATGGCTCAACGGCGTCACATCGCAGCGGGCCCCGTCAACGTGGATCGCCTGCCTATCTCATGAGCATGCCATACTATAGCCTATCGGTCATTATTTTCGATTTTTTGTTATACTGGAGCGCAAAATAAAACGGATTGCGAGGTTTGGCAATGAGAGCGATAGGCGTGGATCTGGGAGGGCACAAAATCGCGGCCGGGCGGGTCAACGGCGAGACTATTGAGGCCAGGCTGGAGGAGCGCACGGAGGGCTCGCGGGAACCAGGGGCGGTCATCGCCCAGATTGCCCGCATGGCCCGCGAACTTGGAGCGGACAGGGAGGTCCCCGTGGGGGTTTGCGTTCCCGGCGGACTCGACGCCCAGCGCGAACGAGCCATGATGATAACGAACTTCGCGGACTGGAACGGCCTTCCCATACGGCGGATGTTCGAGGATGCCGTCGGTGTGCCTGTAACCGTCGAAAACGACGCCAACGCCTACGCTTTGGGCGAGGGTTTCGCGGGCGCGGCCAAGGGAATCAGCGACTACGTGGTGCTCACGCTGGGGACGGGGATCGGCGGCGGGGTTGTCGCCGGAGGGCGTCTGTTGACGGGTGCTCACGGCATGGCGGGGGAACTGGGGCACATGGTCCTGGGGCAGAACGAACCCTGCGGCCCCGGCTGCGGCGGACTTGGGCACTTTGAGGCCCTGTGCGGCGCGGATGCCCTTGAACGCCGGGCCAAGGGGATGGGACTTGGCGCGTCTCCAGTCCTCAAAGACCTTTGGCTGAAAAGGGACTCCCCGGAGGTCGCGCCTCTTTGGGAACTCGCCCTGAACGACGTGGCGCGAGGCGTTGCCACGCTGATTCACGTCTTCGACCCTCAGTTGGTGGTCATCGGAGGCGGCCTGCATAAGGGCGCGGGGTTCATGGAGCTTTTGACAGCCCGCGTTCCGCGCTACCTGGGAGAGCCCTTCAGACGAGCTTTGAACGTCCGCGGGTCCGAGCTGGACACGGACGCCCCCATCTTCGGAGGCGCGGCTTGCGCCTTGGCTCACCCATGACACAGCCCCCTCCCTTCCTTTACCCCTACACCATAAAGCGCAGCCCTCGCGTACGCCGCGTTCACCTGGCCGTGTCGGCCGAGGGGCTGGTTGTCGTGGTTCCAGAGAGGTTCTGCGCGTTCCACGACATTCTCCCTTTATTGGAAGCGAAAAAGGACTGGATCGCGGAGACTCTGGCAAAGGTGAGGCAGTGTGCCATTCATCGGGGGCAGAGCAAGGACGTGCCCAGCGCGGTGGATCTTCGCGCCCTGGGGGAACGGTGGAGCATTACCTCCGCTCCTCTGGCGCGAGATCGGCTGCTGGCTGAGAGCGAGACCATCACCCTGACGTCGGACTTCAACGAAAACGAGGCCCTCGCCGCCTTGAGGCGCTGGCTGCGTGAAAAGGCGCAGAAGCACCTGCCGCTGCTGCTTGCTGACGCGGCCAGGCGGCACCGTTTCGCTTACTTGGGCGTCACGATTCGAGAACAAAAAGGCCGCTGGGGAAGTTGTTCTTCCAGCGGCAGCGTCAGCCTCAACAGCCGCCTTCTGTTTCTGCCGCCGTGCCTGGTGGAGCACGTCCTGCTGCATGAACTTTGTCATTTAAGAGAAATGAACCATTCAAAGGCCTTTTACAACCTTCTCGCAAGTCTCGACCCCAGCGCCGAAGAAAACGCCGCCGAGCTGAAACACGCCTGGCGTTTCGTCCCCTCCTGGACCAGCAAGGGGCAAGCCCCTTGACCCTTCGGGCGCTTGAGTTAGGAGGTTAAGGCAAGTGTTAGTCCGAAAAGAGTTCACGTTTGACGCGGCTCACAACCTTGTGCGCTATCACGGAAAATGCGAGGCCCTGCACGGGCATACCTACCGCTTGGCCGTGGAGCTGGAGGGCGTCCCGGACGAGGAGGGGATGGTTCTTGACTTCACGGAACTCGCGCAAATCGTGAGGGAACGGGTGGTATCGCGGCTGGATCACGCTTATATCAACGAAATCATCGCGCAGCCAACGGCGGAAAATATTGCGGGCTGGGTCTGGAATCAAATCGAGGCGGAGCTTTCGCGCCCCAACCACAAGCTCTTTCGGGTGGAGGTGTGGGAGACGCCCGCGAGCTGCGCCGTTCTTAGGGCTGAAGACAAAGCGGAAAAGAGGCCGCGATCATGAAGGACGTGCAGAACGAGAGAGACTTTCGGAACGTGGCCATCGATCGGGTGGGCGTGCGCAGCGTCCGGTATCCTATCGTCGTGCTTGACCGGGACAACGGCACCCAAAGCACGGTGGCGTTGGTCTCCATGTCCGTGTCCCTGCCCCACGAGTACCGCGGCACGCACATGAGCCGTTTTATAGAGGCGCTGGAGGGCTGCAGGGATAGCAGAATAGGCCCGGCGGCGTTGGAGGGCCTAACGAGGCGTCTCTGCGAGAAACTGGACGCCACGGAGGCTGAAGTCGTCTTCCGCTTCCCCTACTTCATCGTTAAGAGGGCGCCGGTGTCGGGGATCGAGAGCCGCATGGGATGTGACGCCAGCCTGCGCGGGACCTGCGGGGCGGGCGTGTTTGACATGGTCACGGGAGTGGAGGTGGGGGTTCAGACTCTCTGCCCCTGCTCGAAGGAAATATCCTCCCAGGGGGCCCACAACCAGCGCGCGGAGGTTCGCCTGGACGTGAGGATGGCTGAACTCGTCTGGTTCGAGGAAATGGTTCAGATGGTGGAACGCTCCTCCTCCGCGCCTCTTTTCACCCTGCTGAAGCGCGAGGACGAAAAGTACATAACGGAACGGGCCTATGCCAACCCGCGTTTCGTGGAGGACGTGGTGCGCGACCTGGCTGTGGAACTGAACCGGGACAGTCGTGTCACCTGGTACTCCATATCGGTAACAAGCGCCGAAAGCATCCACGACCACGACGCTTTCGCGGAGTTGTGCCGGGATAAAAGGGGCAGTTCACAGAGCCGAACATGAAGCCGGTCAGGGGCCGAGAGAACTTGAGTTCTCTCAAAAAAACGGTATACTGCGTTGTCGTCCTGTTTTTGGCGTTGGGCGTGATCAAGGGGTACCTCCTCTGGCTGGACAACTATTTCGGGCTGCACCCGGAGGTGGTGTACGCGACGGCGGCGGGTTACGTCGAGGAACTCCCGCTGGAAGGCGTGCTGATATGGGACGAGGAGGTCGTAACCGCGCCGGCGGATGGGTTGGTGATTTACCCCTCGTCCGAGCCAAAGCGCGTGATGAAGGGCGAGATCATGGCCGTGGTGGGCGAGACTGAGGTCAGGGCGCGGGTCGCGGGGTACTTCATCCCGGGCCTGGACGGGCAGGAGGGAAAGTGGGTCTATTCGAGGCTGTGGCCTGGAATTCTGGACTTTCCGCGGTTCGTTCCGGCCGCGCCGCTGGGAAGCGGGGCACGACTGCGCCAGGGAGAGCCTTTGGGCAAGCTGGTTCCTCAGCCTCAGGAGCTGCGGTGTATCGCGTATCTGGACAAGACAGCTGCCTTAGAGCAGGACATTTTGAGCGGCTTCGTGAACATCCGAACGGAGCCCGGCGGCAGAACCCGCCGGGCAGGGGTGCGTGCCTGCCTGGACGCGGATCGGAAGGTTAAGGTGTACCTCACCTTGCCCTTTTTTCTGCCCTCGGCGCTCGTGTCGCGGGGGTTTTCGTGCAGCGTGCTGGCAGGGGAACAGCGGGGCGTGTCGGTTCCCGACTCGGCGGTGCTGCTGCGGGGCGGGAAGCTGGGGGTGCTCATGGTGCGGGGAGGAATAACGGAGTTCGTGGAAGTGGAGGGCTTTCCGGCCGACGAAGACAGTTTTTTCATCACGAGGAGCGTTGACGCGGGCAGCATGGTCGTCCTCCACGCGGACAAGGTAAAAGAAGGGGTTATCAGGCTGTGGTAGAGGAACGCGCTTTAACAGAAGTAAAGGACCGTGTCGCCGTCGTGAGGGAGAGGATGGAGCGGAGCGCCGAACGCGCCGGGCGGGGAGTTGCCGAGATAAAACTGATGGCGGTCACGAAGACCCGGAGGGTAGAGGAAATGCTTGAAGCTGCCCCCTTCGTGGACATGCTGGGGGAGAATCGGGTGCAGGAAGCCGCCGTCAAAAAACGTGACTGGCCAGGCTCCGTAACACTTCAATGGCGCTTGATAGGACATCTGCAAAGCAACAAGGCCCGCAAGGCCCTGACTCTGTTCGATACCCTAGACTCCCTAGATTCTGAGGGTTTAGCGTCGGACGTAAATCGCATAGCGGGGGATCTGGGCCGGGACGTCCCCGTCCTCATTGAGGTCAACACGTCGGGGGAGGTTAGTAAAACGGGGGTTGCCCCAGAGGACTTCCCTAAGCTCTTGGAGCGAGTGTTGGCGTGCCCGCGTCTGAAATTGGAGGGCCTTATGACCATTGGCCCCCTGACGGAGGACGAGGCGCGGGTGAGAAGCGCCTTTGCCCATTTAAGGGAGATGGCCGCAGGAGTCCGAGCGGCCTCAGGTCTGCCGCTTCCCGTGCTCTCCATGGGGATGAGCGGCGATTACGAGTGGGCGATTTTGGAGGGCAGTACGCTGATCAGGATAGGAACGCTCCTGTTTGGAGCAAGACATTGAGGTCGAACATGCCGGTTGATACAGAGGAAAAATTCGACCTCATCATAGAGCCGAACCGTGCCGCGTCCGATCTCATGAAAGACCTCTTCCGCTACCGAGAGCTTTTTTACTTTTTGGCCTGGCGCGACCTCCTGGTGCGCTACAAGCAGACGGCCGTCGGCGTCGCCTGGAGCGTCTTGCGCCCGCTCCTGACTATGATCGTGTTCACCCTAGTGTTCGGTCGTTTGGCGGGTATGCCGGACGAGGGAGTTCCCTATCCTATCCTGGTGTTTTCCGCCATGCTGCCCTGGCAGTATTTCGCCAACGCCATGCAAGAAGGCTCTAATTCCTTGGTGGCCGGGGCCAACCTGATCAGCAAAATTTATTTCCCCCGCGTGATTATCCCCGTCAGCTCCGTGATGGTGAGCGCGGTGGATTTTTTGCTTTCACTGGCCCTGCTGGGGCTCCTGATACTGGTATATGGCTTTGCGCCGCCGGCCAGCTTTCTTTTTATGCCGCTTTTTTTCGTCCTCGCGACGATGGCAGCCTTAGGCATGGGCCTCTGGCTGTCCGCCTTGAACGTAAAATACCGGGACTTCCGTCACATCGTCCCCTTTATGGTGCAGTTCGGGATTTACATCTCTCCAGTGGGCTTTTCCAGCTCTGTCGTGCCGCCCCGCTGGCGTCTTCTTTACAGCCTCAACCCCATGGCCGGAGTGATTGACGGCTTCCGCTGGTGCGTCCATGGAACGGAGCCCTACCTTCCGGGCCTTGTCCTGTCCGTTGCCACGTCCGCGTTTCTTTTCTGGAGTGGGGTAAAATTTTTTCGCCGCACTGAAAATTTTTTCGCGGATTTTATCTGAACGCGGGTGAAACGATGCCGGACACAGTTATTAAAGTTGAAACCCTGGGCAAAAAATATAGACTGACCCACAAACAGCCGCAGACGTACATCGCCCTCCGGGACGTTTTGGCGGACAGAACCAGGCGTTTGGCCAGGAGGTTCTTCGCGCGCCCCGCCGAGGAGCAAACGGCGCCGCGGGCAGCCGAAGATTTTTGGGCGCTTTCGGACGTTTCCTTCGAGGTGAAGCGAGGGGAGCGGGTGGGGGTCATCGGGCGCAACGGCGCGGGTAAGTCCACGCTGCTTAAAATTCTTTCCCGCATCACGGAGCCGACCGTTGGGCGCGTCTGCCTCAAAGGGCGTGTCTCCAGCTTGCTGGAGGTGGGAACGGGGTTTCACCCAGAGCTGACGGGGCGCGAAAACATTTTTTTGAACGGCGCGATCCTGGGAATGAGCAAGGCCGAGATCAAAAAAAATTTCGACGCTATCGTGGACTTCGCTGGGGTGGAGCGGTTTTTGGACACGCCGGTGAAGCGATATTCCAGCGGTATGTACGTCCGCCTGGCCTTTGCCGTGGCGGCGCACCTTGAGACGGAGATTCTTCTTGTGGACGAGGTGCTGGCCGTGGGTGACGCCGATTTTCAGAAAAAATGCCTGGGCAAAATGGACGAGGTCAGCCACAAAGAGGGCCGGACGATTTTGTTCGTGAGCCACAACATGCCGATGATCACGTCGCTCTGCGAAAGCGGGCTGTGGCTGGAGGGCGGGAAGCTCCGGGACAGTGGGCCCATTTCTTCTTTGGTGGTGAAGTACTCGAACCACGGGAAGATAGGGACGTGCGCCCTCCAGTTCGCGCCTGGCGAATATGGTGACGACGAAGCCGAGCTGGTCAGCGTGTCCGTGGAGAACACCCAGGGGGTGAGTTCCGAAAAATTCGAGATCACGGAGCCCATTTTCATCAAAATGAGATACCGTGTAAAAAAAGACGGTGTTCCTGTCAGCGCCCATTTTCACCTTCACAACGTTTCCGGTGAGCACATACTCACCACGTTTGACACACCCAGTGATTTCGACGGCTCTAAGAAAAACGAAAAAGGAGAATATATCTCTTCCTGCCGTATTCCCCCCAATTTTTTGAACGACGGGTACTATTCCATCAGCCCGGCTTTATCAACGCTCTCTCCGCTCTGCTGTCATTTTACGGCGTTTCACGTATTGAATTTTCTGGTGGTGGACAACATGGAATCCACTTCTACGCGGGGAATTTTCCGGGGGCCCATTTTAGGTCTGATGCGGCCTCTTTTGGAATGGAACTGTCAAAAAGTAACGCTTCTTTGAAATCTAAAGAAAACGCTGGTTAATGGGGTTCTTAGGGGCCTGAGGCCCCTAAGCGGGGCGTGGGGCGGAGCCCCGCAAGGACTTAATCAGCGTTTCTTTAAGAGTTTTTTTAAAGGATGTGGTTGGCATACACGCCGAATGGAAATCGATAATCAAGCAGTTGTTCCGGCATCCTAGGGGTACGCTGAAAAGGCTGCTGAAATACAGAGCGGACATGATACAATTCGGCAAGGCAAACCGACGGGAGTCCTTCGCCCTCCAACGCGAGTGGATGTATCCTTGTCTTTACGATTGGGACAGCAATGCAGGCGCGCTTGGTTACTACTTTTGGCAAGACCTGTGGGCGGCAAAAAAAATTTTTCGACGCAAACCCTCGGCTCATTTTGACGTGGCCTCCCGCATAGACGGCTTTGTCGCTCACGTTTTGTTGTTCATGCCCGTCACTTTGATAGACATTCGTCCTCTGCCCTTCGAGATTGAAGGGCTTGATTTCGTCCGCGCCGACGCCACGGACATGTCCGTCATAAGCGACAACTCCGTGGAGTCGCTGTCCTCTTTGTGCGCTTTGGAGCATTTCGGCCTGGGGCGGTACGGTGACTCCATAGATCCGGAAGCTTGTTTCAAGTCCATGGCGGAGCTGCAAAGGATATTGGCTCCCAACGGCAGGCTTTACATCTCCGTCCCCATCGGAATCGAAAGAGTGTACTTCAACGCGCACAGGATTTTCGCGCCTCAAACGATACTCGACGCCTTCCCTAAGCTCGAACTCGCCGATTTTTCCGTCATCGACACGCGCGACATTCGGAACCCTCGATATATGGAACATGTCGAGCCAAATGATTTTGCGAACGAAATCAATACCGAAAGTCTGACTGGTCTTTTCGAATTTAAAAAATGATGGAGAAAAAATGAAAAGTATAAAAGGTGAGCTGTTTCAAGAGCGCTGGGTTGAAATCGACCCGCTGTCCGCGGAAGTAGGCGGCTCGTGGCAAGGCCGCAGCGCGGAAGGCGCGTCTGCCAGCTGGGAACCTCTGCTTGTGCGGTTCGTGTACGACAGGCTGCGGGAAAAAGAAAACCCTGTCCTGCTGGACGTGGGAGCGAACACCGGGACAATGTCCTTGTTGGGCGCTTTCCTGCCCAATCTGTTCAGTTATGCTTTTGAGCCTGTGCTGCCCACGCTTGAACTCATCCAAAGAAACATTCTTTTAAACGGCCTTGTCAAGCGCGCAAATCTATCCCAAGTTACGAGAGCTTCTTCCCCTCCATCTTCCCGTCCCGCAGCGATAACGTTCCTGACCGTCCCCAGAGGTTTTGAAGGCGATGTGGGGATGAGGCAGCACAACGCCATCGGAAGCTGGCTGGCCCTGACTCCCAGGCCGGAGGTCATTTTATTCGGAGATGACCCCGGCGTCGCGGAGGTTGCGGACGAGCTGGGCGTCGAACATATCCCGTGGATAGAAAAAACCTCTCTGGGAACCCCTTTGTTCAGCGACGTTTTGCTCAAGGGGCAGGAGAACGCCGCGGGCAGCGTGGTGGTGTACGTCAACACCGACATCATCCTTTTCGACGACTTCACGCGGGCGATAGCCAAAGTCCAGGAAAAACGTTGGAGCCGTTACCTCCTCATCGGTCAGCGTCAAAACTGGGACTTGAAACATCCCATCAATTTTTCAGACCCTCAGTGGCGGAACAAAATAAAGGACAAAGCAAAGGACGAGGGAGTACTGGCTTCCACAGGAGCAAAAGATTACTTCGTCTTTCCCAAAGGAATGTACGAGAAAGTCCCTCCGTTTGCTGTAGGACGGGCGGCCTTTGACAATTGGATGGTTGCCGCCGCCGTCATGAGGGGTGTGCCGGTGGCGGACCTTACGGACGATGTTTTAGCTGTCCATCAGAATCATGACTACCAGCACATTGTGGGAGACTCTTCTGCCGTGACTATGACAGATCGTCTTCCTGAAGCGGTCGAGGCCCATCCCGAGGTGAAGCGAAACAGGGCTCTTTATGACGCCGACGCCTGGTTTTTCCATAGGACGGACTTTGCAACATGGCAGATGCAAAAAGGGGTCCTGAAACGAAGGTTTCCTTTATCGGGTACTCTTTGGGAATTGTTTTTTTACGCTTTCAAAGCTGTGGGGTCTTTTATAAAACAGCTTTTTAAATATCGGAAAATTATAAACTATAATTACTGGAACCTTTATTTATACAGGGCAGCGATGGTTAAGGAAAGGTATTATACTTTTACGCGGAACAAATACTTCCAAGCGGTTTATTATTTTTTAAAGAAACGCTTCTGAGAGGAGGACGTTTTTTGATGTCCCAAAAAGCCGCAGTTCCTGAAACAGCCTCTTCAAGCGCCCCAGCCGAGTGGCGCGCCGCCAAGCGGTGGAACCCATTCAACAGTTACAAACTGCTCGCGCACGTGGCGCGATGGAGGCAGATAGCGCGGGGTTTTGTGATTCCTCCTCCCGTTTTGATCACGGTGGACCCCGCCAACGCCTGTAACTTTGACTGCGCCTGGTGTAACGCCAAGTACGTGAGGGAGCAGAGGAATTTCATGCTTTCTCACAAGACCCTGAGCGACATAGCGCGATTTCTGCCTCGGTGGGGCGAGGGTTCCGGTTACGCCGAGCCGGGGGTAAAGGCGATATGCGTAGCCGGCGGGGGAGAGCCGCTTCTCAACAAAGCGACGCCCTCCTTTATCGAGGAGGTGTGTTCCAACGGGGTCGAGGTAGGGGTTGTGACGAACGGCTCTTTAATGCACGAGTGCGTCGAGGCCCTGAGCCGCTGCACCTGGGTGGGGGTGTCCGTGGACGCTGGCTCGGCGGGGACGCTGAACAAACAGAAGGGATTAGACCCCTCCAGACAGGAATTTGGGCGGATCGTGGACAACATCGCCCGGCTGGCCGACTACGCCAAAAGCCATTCGGCGCAGTTGGGGAAGCCGCACCCTTCTTACGGGGTCAGCTACAAATATCTTCTGTATAAGGAAAATATCGGCGAGGTTTACCAGGCCGCTAAACTGGCCAAAGAGATCGGCTGCAAATCCATCCACTACCGCCCCGCCGGCACCACGTGGAACAACGTGACGGGTGGGGAGCAGATCACCTTCAGCGATGGAGACATCGCGCTTTTCAACGAACAAATCGCCCTGGCCCAGGAGCTGGACGACGAGACCTTCAGCGTCTTTGGCGTGACCCACAAGTTCGACTCTCAATTCGGCATATTCAACGCGTTCGAAAGGTGTCACGCGATATTCATGACGGCCGTCGTCTCTCCCCCTCTGACCAGAGAGTCCCCGAAAGACGCCTTTGTTTTGGGACTTTGCTGCGACCGCAGAGGGGACGCCGCTTTGGAACTTTTACAGGACTGCACGGACGTGGAACAGATAGAAAAAGCATGGGGGGGAGAGCGGCATTGGGCGGTCCACGACGCGATTCAGGTCCGGCGGTGCCCGCGCTGTACCTACCAGCCCCACAACCAGATATACGAACAGGTAATCCTCAACGACAGCATGACGTACAAATTCATTTGACCGTCCCGGCGCCGAATGTCCGAGGCCCAGGCAGCCAGCAGGAGAGCATACGATGAAAATTTCCGTAATCGGTTTGGGCAAGCTGGGGTTGTGCACAGCGGCCTGTATCGCCTCGAAAGGGCACAGCGTGGTGGGGGTGGACAACAGCGAGCCTGTGGTGAACGCGCTGAAAAAACGGCTCTGTCCCATACGAGAAAACGGTTTGGAGGATTTGCTGGAAAAGTCTTTTAAGTGTATGACCTTCACTATGGACGTTCACGAGGCCATCCTTGGCACGGACGTGACCTTGATCATCGTCCCCACCCCCAGCGGTCCCAGCGGCGCGTTTGTCAACGACCGAGTCACAGCGGTTTTGGAGACGGCTGCGCCCGCTCTGGCGCAAAAAAAGGACTTTCACGTCGTGGACGTGGTTTCCACCGTTATGCCTGGCTCTTCTCAGAGGGAGTTCATCCCCCTTTTGGAAGAAGCCGCTCGCAAGAAATGCGGCGTTGACTTCGGGTTCATCTACAACCCAGAATTCATCGCCCTGGGCAGCGTGATACGCGATTTTCTGAACCCGGATTTAGTACTGATAGGCGCGTCGGACGAAAAATCAGGGGAGACGGTACGAAACCTCTACGAGAGCTTTGTGGACAGCGCTCCGGAGTTCGCCGTTATGACGCTCATCAACGCGGAGATCACCAAACTGGCCCTCAACTGCTACGTTACGATGAAGATCACCTACGCCAACGAGCTGGCGCGGCTCTGCGAGGCGGTGGAGGGGGCCGACGTGGACGTGGTGACGGGAGCCCTGGGCGCGGACACTCGTGTCGGAAGGCGCTGCCTGAAAGGGGGTCTGGGGTTTGCCGGTCCCTGTTTCCCTCGGGACAACGCCGCCTTTCAGAAATTTGCCGCCGACGCCGGGGTAGAGCTGTTCCTGTCTCCTCAGGTCGTCCGTTCCAATGACTCCATTGTGGATTATCTCTTTAGCGTGGCCGCCAGGCGGGTTGAGAAGGGGGCGACGATCGCGCTGCTGGGCTTCGCGTACAAGCCCGGAACGCACATCACCGAATGCTCTCAATCGTTGGCGCTGATGAACCGTTTTTTGGAGGCGGGGTACCGTATCGCGGCTCACGACCCTATGGCCGAGGTCGAGATACCTTCGCGGCACGGGGACGCGGCGACGGTTTACGGTACGCCGGAGGAGGCGGTGGCTGCGGCGTCGGCAGTCCTGTTGCTGACGCCTTGGCCGGAGTACAGCGCGATGGACTGGGAAAAGCTGTGTAAGGAGCGCCCTATATATTTCTTTGACTGCTGGAGGATCGCGAAAAACATCCCGCTCGGCAACGCTAAAGCGCGTTACTGGGCCTTGGGGTAGCCGCCTTTAAGGAAGCCCAATATGTCTGAGGGAAAAGCGAACGTCGTCCACGTGGCGTTGTCTGTCTACGACCCCTCGGGGACTTATTCCCGCTTCGCGGGAGTAGTGATGACGTCTCTGTTTTCCAACACCCGAAACAAGGTCAACGTCACAATTCTGCATGACGCTACCCTGAGCCAGGACAACCAGCGCCGCTTTCGTCGGACGGCGGAGCGCTGGGGGCAGGGCGTGAGCTTCATCGACGCTTCGCAACATATTTTCCGCTTGGCGAAGGACCCGGACAAAATAACCTACGCTTTTTCTAGGGGCGCTCTGTTCCGCCTTTTGATCCCCAGCCTAATGAACGAGCCTAAGGTCATTTATCTCGATTGCGACATCGTCGTCAACCTGGACATTGCCGAGCTTTGGAACGTTCCTCTGGAGGCGGCGCTGGCGGCGGTGAAAGATCAGGCTTTCGCCGCCGCGCTTCGGCGGCGGCTCAAAAAAATACGGGAGTGGGCCATGCCTTACGACCCGAAAAATTACTTCAACTCCGGTGTACTGGTGATGAACCTGAGCCGTATCCGGGCGGCGTACCCTTCCCTGGTTCCGGATTTTTTCCGCTTTGCCGAACGTTACAGCCTTTTAACGGAGATGATGGATCAAGATTTCCTCAACGTGTTTTTCCGCGGCGACGTTCTTCTCCTAGACAAACGTTTCAACAACATGCTGGAGTGCGAACACGTTGGCGATGCCGTCCTGCACTTGACGGACGCCAGTTCCAGGCCCTGGAGGACCCCCAAGAATACGCCCCGCGACCGCCTGTTCTGGAAGACGCTGGCGGAGTCCGAGTGGAGCGACGCGCTGATGGAGGCTTTGATCGCGGTCTACGACAGCAGACCCCTTTCGTCGTACCGAACGCTAGACTGCGCCAAGCTGTTGTTTCAGCGCCTTCAATACTTGTTAAGCCTGGAAAAACGCGTAAACGGGTGCGTGTTTTTCTTCAAAGACCTTTTCATCGTTTTAAAGGAGCTGGGGTACCGGATCAGGCGTGGCCTATCACGAGCTATTACGCGGGATTGATGGCCTAAATCTTCCGCTCTTTTTTGCGCGTACAGGCTTATTTATGTCCTTTCTCGCTTGATTGCCCCACTTTGTAGTACAATACGAAAAAAATTAAAACTTTCGGCTCTTCCGTGTTCGAGGTTTCGGGCGCGCGGCAAACTTTAGAGGGGGGTACTTTTATGGCAAAGAAACATTGGAAAACGATGGATGGCAACGCGGCGGCAGCCCATGTCGCCTACGCCTTCACGGAGGTTGCGGCGATTTTCCCGATCACCCCGTCCTCGACCATGCCGGAGATGATCGACGAATGGGCGGCCCATGGACTCAAAAACATCTTCGGCCAGACCGTCAAGGTGACGGAACTCCAGTCCGAGGCCGGGGCCGCTGGGGCTGTGCATGGGGCGCTCTCGGCGGGGTCCTTGGCGAGCACCTTCACGGCCTCCCAGGGCCTTTTGCTGATGCTCCCCAATATGTACAAGATATCGGGCGAGCTGATGCCTGGGGTCTTTCATGTGTCGGCCCGCGCCGTGGCAGGACACGCGCTCTCCATCTTTGGCGACCACAGCGACGTGATGTCCGCCCGCATGACCGGCTTCGCCATGCTGGCCTCCGGCAGCGTGCAAGAGACCATGGACCTCTCCGTCGTCTCTCACCTGGCCGCCATCAAGACCAGCGTCCCCTTCCTCAACTTCTTTGACGGCTTCCGCACTTCTCACGAGGTTCAGAAAATCGACGCCCTGGACTACGACGACCTGGCCAAGCTGGTGGACTATGAGGCCATCGACGCTTTCCGCGCCCGCGCCATGAGGCCCGAAAACCCCTTCCAAAAGGGCACGGCCCAGAACCCGGACATCTTTTTCCAAGCGAAAGAAGCCTCCAACCCCTTCTATGAGGACATTCCTGACGTGGTGGAGGGCTACATGCGGGAGATAAAGAAGCTCACGGAGCGCGAGTATCATCCCTTCAACTACTATGGGCACCCGGAGGCGACGCGGATCATCGTGGCCGCTGGCTCCGCCTGTCAGGCTATCGAAGAGACGGCGGACTACCTGAACGCCAGGGGCGAGCGCGTAGGTATCGTGGAGGTTCACCTATACCGCCCGTTCTCGCCAAAGTACTTCTTCCGCGTGTTGCCCTCCACGGTGGGGTCCATCGCCGTGCTCGACCGCTGCAAGGAGCCCGGTTCCCTGGGCGAGCCTCTTTACGAGGACATCCGCACGCTCTTTTTCGAAAAGGGCGGATGTGCGCCAAAGGTCGTCGGCGGACGCTACGGCCTGGGCTCCAAGGACACAACTCCCTCCCACATCAAGGCTGTTTTCGACAACCTGAAGCTCTACGAGCCCCGTAACCACTTCACCGTGGGCATCGTGGACGACGTCAGCGACACCTCCCTGCCCATAAAAGAACACATTGTGGCGGCCCCGGAGGGGACGGTCTGCTGTAAGTTCTGGGGCTTGGGCTCCGACGGGACGGTGGGCGCGAACAAAAATTCTATCAAGATCATCGGCGACCACACCGACATGTTCGCCCAGGGCTACTTCGCCTATGACTCGAAAAAGTCAGGCGGTATCACTGTTTCACACCTGCGCTTCGGTAAGACGCCAATTAAGTCCACTTATTTGATCGACTCCGCGGACTTCATTGCCTGCCATAAACAGGAGTACGTCCACCAGTACGACGTCCTGAAGGGTATCAAGAAAGGCGGTACCTTCCTTCTGAACACCCAATGGACTGAAGATCTTGAGGCTCAACTTCCCCCGCGGGTCAAGAGAACCCTGGCGTTGAACGAGTGCAAGTTCTACGTTATCAACGCCGTGGATGAGGCGGAAAAGCTGGGACTCGGCAATCGGACAAACACCATCATGCAGTCCGCGTTTTTCAAGTTGGCCAACGTCATTCCCATCGACGACGCCGTGAGATACATGAAAGACGCCATAGAGAAAACCTATGGCAAGAAGGGCGAAAAGGTGGTCAAGATCAACAACGACGCCGTGGACGCGGGCCTGAAATACATCTCCGAGATAAAAATTCCGTCGGAGTGGGCCACGGCCATGGACAAGCCTGTGGAGCGCGTGGGGCTGCCCACCGAGGTCCCCGCTTTCATTGAGGACGTGTGCATGACCATCAACGCCCAAGAGGGTGATAGTCTACCGTCCAGCGCGTTTTTGGGCCGGGAGGACGGGCGCTTTCCCTGTGGCGCCTCCGCCTATGAGAAGCGCGGCGTGGCTATCAACGTCCCCGAATGGAAGAGCGGCAAGTGCGTCCAGTGCAACCAGTGCGCCATGGTATGCCCTCACGCGGCCATCCGCCCGTTCCTTCTGGACTCCGTGGAGGAAAAAGCCGCTCCCACTGGCTTTGGCGCGGTTGATTCCAAGGTAAAGGCCCTCAAAGAGCTAGACTACAAGTACAAGATGCAGGTGGACGTTCTGGATTGCATGGGTTGCGGCAACTGCGCGGACATCTGCCCCGTCAGCGCCTTGGAGATGAAGCCCATCGCCACCCAAAGCGCTGAGATATCCTACTGGACTCACGCTATGGAGAACATCGCCGACAAGGAAAACGCGGGAAACAAATTTACCGTGCAGGGCAGTCAGTTCCAGCGCCCGTTGCTGGAGTTTAGCGGGGCCTGTTCCGGCTGTGGCGAGACGCCCTACGCCAAACTGGTTACGCAGCTTTTCGGCGACCGCATGATGATCGCTAACGCCACGGGCTGCTCGTCCATCTGGGGCGGCTCCGCGCCCAGTATGCCCTATGCCGTGGACGCCAAGGGGCATGGTCCGGCCTGGGCTAACTCCCTGTTCGAGGACAACGCCGAGTACGGCTATGGCATGAAACTGTCCCTCAACGTGTTGGTGGGTTATATCGTCAGCGCCGCCGAGGCCCTTTTAAAACTGGACATTCCCCAGGAGGACAAGGCCGTCCTCTCTGAGTGGTTGGAGACCCATCACGACGGTGAGAAATCCAAAGCGGCCGCCGCGAAGGTCGAAACGCTGCTGGACAAGGTCTTCGCCGAGGTCTGCGGCTGTGGGTATGACGATGAAAGAATACATCTCTATTGTCAGATATACCAGTATCGCGACTATTTGGTGAAGAAGTCCGTATGGGTGTTTGGCGGCGACGGCTGGGCCTACGATATTGGTTACGGCGGGTTGGATCACGTGCTGGGCAGCGGTGAGGACATCAATATCTTGGTGATGGACACGGAGGTGTACTCCAACACAGGTGGGCAGTCCTCTAAGGCCACGCCCACGGCGGCCATCGCCAAGTTCGCCGCCAGCGGCAAGCGCGTCCGCAAGAAGGACTTGGGTCGCATGGCCATGACCTACGGGCATGTCTACGTGGCGCAGGTGGGCATGGGCGAGGACAAAAACCAGCTTTTGAAGGCCCTGGCCGAGGCGGAGGCGCACAGCGGTCCCTCGCTGGTGATTGCCTACGCGCCGTGCATCAATCACGGCATCAAGGCTGGAATGGGCAAGACCCAGGAGCAGACCAAAAAGGCCGTGGAGGCAGGATACTGGCACCTGTACCGCTACAACCCCGCCTTGACTGACGAAGGCAAAAACCCCTTCATCCTGGACTCCAAGGAACCCAAGACGAGCTTCAGGGAGTTTCTGGAGAGCGAGGTACGCTATGCGGCCCTGAAGCAGGAGTTCCCCGACGTGGCGGACGCGCTGTTCGCCCAGGCTGAGAAGGAGGCCCGCCAGCGTTACAACGCCTACAAGGTACTGGCGGAAATGGGCGCTGAAGCCGTCAAAGCGGAGTGAAGCGTCTAAATCGAGGAAACAGAACAATCCCCCCGTTACGGCTGGGGGGATTGTTTGTCGCGCGCCCAGCATGGACGATAACTTGGAGGTGAAGGTCCTCTACAGGCTTGACAGTAGGAACTGTTAGCTGAAGGAAGCCGGAGGCAAAGTCCCGAAGCAACGAACAGAACCCTTGAGCTTGGACCACTTCATTTCGATGGGCTTGAAGTCAGAACTATATGGCGGAAGAAAAACAACATCAGCGCCAGCGGCTCGAATAAGAGCGGTGACGCCTTTGACCTTGTGAGACGTTCGGTTATCCATTATTACAATATCTCCCTCATTAAGCCTCGGGACAAGGCTTTGAGATTCATATTCCTTAAAAAGCTCACCGTTAAGGGAACATTCGAACACAAGCGGAACCAACTCTCCATTCAATCTGACCGCGCGACGACAGAACAGATGTTCGTTCACTACTTATTTTTGAGTATAATTATGAAAAAAGCCATAATAGGAATTTTAAAACACGCCCTAGGAAACGCCTCGATGAGCATAGCGCTCTTCGCTCCATACCGCAACGTCTGAATGAGAAAGGGGGGCAAGCCTTGGCGCCGCCCCCCCCCTTTATAGAGAAGAGAAACTCATGAAGACATAGGCTTCCTACATCGCGCGTTTCGTTAAAACGGAGACCCCTGTATCCACCGGCTCGGGACTCACGACCTTGCCCCGCAGGGCGGCGACGGCGGCCTTCATGCCTTCGTAGCCCATAACCCTAGGGTTCTGCGCCATGGTAGCGACGAGATGGCCGTCCTCAATAAGCGCTCGCAACGCGTCGGAGGTGTCGAATCCCACCCCCGGAACCTTGCGCTTTGCGTCCCGGATAGCATTGCCCACGCCCACGGAGGAACCTTCGTTGGCGCCGAAGAGCCCCACGACCCCCTGTTCGATAAAAGCGGCGGCGAGTTCCGCGCTCCGCGTCACATCGCCCTCGCCGTATTGGGTATCCAGGAGCGTGTACTTCGTGCCCTCGAAAACCTTGCGGAATCCCTTCTCCCTGGCGACTGTGGAGGCGGTGATCGCGTTCACGTTGACGACGCCAACCGCTCCCTCCAACGCGCCGACCGCCTCCAGGGCCTTAAGCAGCTCCCTACCCGCCGTCGCCCCCGCGGCCTCGTTGTCGGTGGTGAAGGTGGCGACCGCGGGGAAGTTCGCCGGGGAATCCACGTACACCAGTTTGACCCCTGCCGCCGCGGCTTCCTCCAGCGCGGAGGTCACGACGTCCGGGCCGTTCGCGGCCAGCAGTATCGCGTCCGCGCCCTCGCTGATCTCGTTTTTGATGAACGCGATCTGTTTGTCATTGTCCTTCACGTCGGGCGCCGTCCACTTGTACTCCACGTTGCCTAGCTCCTCGGCCGCTTTTGCCGCGCCCTCGTCGATACCGGCCCAGTAGCGGTCCATCTGATCCATCGTGATCAGCGTGACCTTGTAAGGGACGGCGGCGTCGGCCCCGCACGCCCCAAACACCCCTATGAACAGACCCAAGGCGCAAAACGCGCAAAACTCACGAAAAAAACTCATTGTTCCCCTAAAAAACGGCGTAATCAATGTCCTTGGTGTCCGCGATGAACATGTACCCCGGCGCGTGGGTGATGGCGAACTCCGGCTTCACCGCCATGATCGCTGCTTGAGGGGTGACGCCGCAGGCCCAAAACACGGGAACCTCGCCCTCATGGATGGGCACGGAGTCCCCAAAGTCCGGCTTGTTGATGTCCTTGACGCCCAAGGCTTCCGGCTCCCCGATGTGCACCGGCGCGCCGTGCACCGCTGGGAAGCGCCCCGTGCAGAGCACGGCCTTCGGTACCAGCGCGGCGGGGATGGGGCGCATCGAAACGACCATCTGCCCCTTCAGCCGTCCCGCCGGAACGCAGGTCCTGTTGGTAATGTACATCGGAACGTTGCGGTCCAGCTCAATGTGGCGCACGGGGATATTGGCCTGCAACAGCGCCCCCTCGAAGGAGAAGGAGCAACCCAGCAGAAAGCCCACTAGGTCGTCCCGCCAGTATTTCGTCACGTCGGTGGGTTCTTCCACGCAGACCCCGTCTTTCCAGACCCGGTAACGGGGGATGTCCGTGGCTAGGTTGGCCCCCGGCGCGACGATCTTGGGCTCCGTGTCCCCCGGCTCCGTCACGTCCAAGATCGGGCAGGGCTTAGGGTTGCGCTGCGCGAACACCAGAAAGTCATAGGCCAGGTCCTTAGGCAGCACCACCAGGTTGCCCTGAGCGTGCCCCGCGCACATGCCGGACGTGGGGCGATCCCACTTGCCCTCCCGAATCATCGCCCGCACCTGGGCGGGGCTGTGGTTAGCGTAGTCAATCATTGCCGTCATTTCAAAACCTCCCTTAAGTTTTTGACCGCGACGCCGTTCCTTTCGAGCGTGGCCTTCACGACCTCCGCCATTCTCACCGCCGCGGGGTTGTCGCCGTGCATGCAGATCGTGTGGGCTTCGAGCTTCAGCGTCTGTCCGTCAGGGGTCTCCACCGTACCCTCCTTGACCAGCTTCAGCATACGGGCCGCCGCCTGGTCAAGGTCGTCGATGAAGGCCCCCGGTTGACTGCGCGGTACCAGGCTTCCGTCCGCCATATAGCCTCGATCCGCGAAGGCCTCCGCCGCGAAGGGAACGCCCTGTTCCGCCGCCGCCGTCTCGAAGGCGGAGCGGGCTAGGCCCATGAGGATGATTCCCCCACCCAAGCTCTTGACGGCCTTGACGATAGACTCCGCCAGCTTGGGGTCTTTGGCCGCCTGGTTGTACATGGCCCCATGGGGCTTCACGTGCTGCAGCTCCACGCCCTCAGAGGCGCAGACCCCCATCAGGGCCCCCACCTGGTAGAGCGTGTAGACGTAGAGCTCCTCCGGCGAACAGGTCATGTTGCGCCGCCCAAAGCCCAGCAGGTCCGGGTAGCCGGGATGCGCCCCCACCGCCAAGCCCCGCGCCGTGGCCGCGCGCACCGTGCGCAGCATAACCTCGGCGTCCCCGCCATGCCAGCCGCAGGCCACGTTAGACGACGTGACATGGGTCATGACCTCTTCGTCCATGCCCATACTCCACGCGCCGAAACTCTCTCCCAAATCGCTGTTCAAGTCTATTACCGCCATGCGTGCGCCTCCAGTACAAAAATTCTTGGGGCTTTGCCCCAAACCCCACTCAAGGGTCGCGGACCCTTGAGAATCCCATTTGTTTACGTGTTTAAGGCTTCCCACTCGACCTGATGCGGCTGACCATCCACAAAGACGCGCAGAGCACCGCTTGTTCCCCGCGCCCCTGGAGTCGACCTCCAGGCCGCCCGGAGCTGTCTCAAACCCTCAAAAAGCTCCGCTTCCTTTTTCAGTAAGGTCACGGCCTCGGCAACGGTGGTTTTCACGAAGCGCGCTTTCTGTCCCGGCAGGCGCTGGGCCAGGTTACCCAGGTCTACCGTACAGACGACGCCGATCTTTGTGTAACCTCCCGTGGTCTGCCGATCCGCCAGCATCACGATCGGCTGTCCGTGTCCAGGAACCTGAACACAACCCAAACATATTCCGTCGGAGATGATGTCCGCGCCCTCCTTGTGGGCGATGATCGGGCCCTCCATCCGGTACCCCATCCGGTCGGCGGAGTTGGATATAGCGTACTCGGACGAGTAGAACGTCTGAAGCCCCTCCTCGGTGAAAGCGTCATCCTGAGGGCCAGGTATCACCCGCAGGGGCGCGGAGGGGTCCCGGGGCGGGCGCAAGGCAGGCGGGCAGGCGAGCCCCTCGCACTCCGCCCAAAGGGCATTTGTATTCGCGCCGCCTGTCTTCAGAACGTCCCCGACTCGGAGGGCGCGCCCTTCGTAACCACCGAATCCCCCCCTAGTGTAAGTGGAGCGGCTGCCCATCGAGGGCGGTACGTCGACCCCCCCCGTGACGCAGAGGTAGGCGCGAGCGCCGCCACGTGGCGGGGTGAAGGCAAGGACGTCGCCCGTCTGGATTTTGTGCGCCGTCCAGCAGGGAAGAGACGAGCCGTTTTTCGAGAGCCCAACCTCCGCTCCCGTGACAGCGAAACAGGCCGCGCCCGAAAGTACCTTCAGCGTCGGGCCGGTCATGGTGATCTCCAGGCCCGCCGCGTTCTCATCGTTTCCCAGCAGAATGTTTCCCAGGCGCAACGCCGAAGCGTCCATCGCCCCCGCCACTGGGACGCCCTGCCTCTGTCGGCCGAAGCGCCCTAAATCCTGCACCGTGGTAAACATCCCAGGCCGAATCACTTCGAGGGCAAGCACGTCACGCCACCTCCTTCCCAGAGCTGGAAGATTTGCTCCCCTGAGCTTCAATCCTCACGTCGGGCTTCCAGTCCGGCTGGACGGCCAGGGTCGCCGTTTTCTCGAACTCCGCCATGCTGATGGGGACGAAGCGCACCCACATCCCCGCCTCCAGGAAGATCGCCGGGTTTCGGGCTGGGTCGAACAGGCGCAGGGGCGTCTTGCCAATCAAGTTCCACCCACCGGGGCTCTCGATGGGGTAAATGCCCGTCTGCTTGCCCCCTATGGCCACGCTGCCCGCGGGGATCTTTTCTCTGGGCTCCTTCAGGCGGGGCGTCTCCAGCGAGGGATCCATGCCCCCAAGGTAGGAGTAGCCGGGAACGAAACCCAACATGTAGCAGTAGCAATCCAGCGCGCTGTGGCGGCGGATCGCCTCGTCGGCGGAGATACCCGCGTTGGCCGCGACCTTTTCGATGTCCGGGGCAAAGCCCCCCTCGTAACAGGTGGGTACCACCAGAATCTTCCTCTCCGCCGCCTCCGCCGTCTCCGATTTCTCCGCGGCCTCGGCCAGGCTCAACAACCGCTTGTCCAGGTCCTCCGGGGCCCGGAGCGGGTCAAAGCAGATGGTCAGTGAGCGGTAGGTGGGCACCGTCTCAATGAACCCCCGAAACGGCTTGCTTTCGATCTCCCGGCGCAAGGCCTGAACCCGCGCGTTGATCGCCATGTCGATGGAGTTGCCGAACTCCACGACAAGGCAACTGTCACCCGCGTAAAGAATGCGTGGGCTCATGGCTTTATTTCACGAGGTTGAGCAGACCCTGCAGGGAACCCCAGCCCATCCAGGCGGTGAAGGCCACCATGACCCAACCCGAAACCGTCAGCCAGAGGGGGTGCTTGTAGTCCCCAATGATGTCCTTGCGGTAGACGGCCAGGAGGACGGACGCCAGGGAGAGCGGCAGGATCAGCCCGTTGAGGGAGCCCGCCAGCACCAGAAGCGTTACGGGCCGGCCGACGAAGGTGAGGATGGAGGTGGAGGCGATGATGAACCCAATGATCCAGTAGCGGTAAAACCGCTCGATGAAGGGGAAGAGAGTTCTCAGGAAAGACACGGAGGTGTAGGAGCAACCCACCACCGACGTGATAGCCGCCGCCCAAAGGATGAGGCCAAAGATACGGTAACCCGCGTCCCCTGCCGCGATACGGAAGGCGTCCGCCGCGGGGTTGTCCTTGTTCAGGGTATGCCCGGCCACCACGACGCCCAGAATGGCCAAGAAGAGCAGGAAGCGCATGATGCCCGTAATGACGATTCCGTTTGTGGCTCCAATGCTAACGCGATGTAGGTTCTCCTTCCCAGTAAGGCCCGCGTCGATGATGCGGTGCGCGCCGGAGAAGGTGATGTAACCTCCCACGGTGCCGCCCACCAGGGTCAGAACTATGGGCCACTCGATCTTAGAGGGAACGAAGGTCTCCTTGGCCGCCAGCGCGAAGGGCGGCATGGTTTCGGCGACCACGTAGGCGATCATGGCGATCATCACGAACCCCAGAATCTGGACGAACTTGTCCATGACCTTGCCCAGGTCCTTCCACAGGAAGATGACAATGGCGATAACGGCGCTCAGGATTCCGCCGGTTCTCTGGTCAACATCGAACATGACGTTGACGCCCAAGGCCGCGCCGCCCACGTTGCCGATGTTGAAGGCCAGTCCGCCCAGCGCCACGGCGAAGGCCAGGAAGTAGCCCAGGCCCGGCAGCACCTTGTTGGCCACGTCCTGCCCCCGAAGTCCCGATACGGCCAGAATTCGCCACACGTTCAACTGGACGACGATATCGATCAAAATCGAGACGAGGATCGCGAAGGAAAAAGCCGCTTGAAGTTGCGCGGTGAAAACGGTGGTCTGGGTGATAAATCCAGGCCCAATGGCGGAGGTCGCCATCAGGAACGCCGCCCCAAGCAGGATGCTCAGGGTCTCTCCGTGACTGCGCTTTTGGTTCAGTTCACTCATTGCTCGGTACCTCCTTTTTGTTTTGTGTTTCCAGTACTGCCGTGTGGTTTGCGCTCCCCCTCCTTCCTTTATCTTTATTATTATGGGTGGATTGCTGGCGCTCCAGCCACGTTGAAGTTCTCGTATCGGTAGCTCAACAGGGCGTCGGCCATCTCCGCGCCATATTCATCCGCGAAGTCCTCCAGCACTTGCAGGCTGATCTTCTCGCCTCGCCTTTCCCATATAGCGACGGCGACTTCGCGGTAGGCCCAATAGGAGTGCGCGCAGTGATACTCAAAGCCGCGCGCGTGCTCCTTTCTCTTGGCGGCATTGGGTTTTACATTGGCGTTCCGTATCCTGTGAATGCAACAGTCGGATTTATGAAGGGTCCGCTCCACTTGGTAGTCCAGGTAGGGGTTAAACCCGCGGCATATGGCGGCGTCCAAGTGCGCGCAGTATTCATGCCCCGCCTCAACAAGGCCCATTTCCTTGAATTGAATGTGCCAGGGACATCGCGTGACGCGGATGACGTAATCTGGGGAGACCTCCTCGACCACGGCTTGATTGGCTTCCCCGTTTTCTATTATGCTGGGGCTGTTCACCCATTCCCCGTACTCCATATAGGTTTCGTAGGTAAGTTCTTTTCCGTCGCGCAAGGCTCTTTGCGCCATTCTTTGGCCTCTTTGCCCCGCGTAGTACTGGGTGGCGTGAATAAAGGAACGGACGCCCTTCCCTTCAAAGGCCCCACGTAAGTGAACGTAAAACTTCGCGGCGATAAATGCGTGACTCCTCTCGGTAAAAGCCATTGCGATTCCCTCCCAACTCGTTTTTTACGTTTTTACGTATAGCTTTTTTGCGACAAGGAAGCCCGCGATAACGCAAAAGAGAACCTGCGCGTAAGACCCGCCCAGAGGCAGCACGGTGAACATGCCCTTCGTGTTCATGACGCGAAGCGCGACCGCGATGGGGATAAGGATAAGCGACGACTTGTAGTCCAGCATAACGCGGGAAACGCACATTCCGCCAAACAAGGCGGGCAGCAGGTAGTTGAGCGACCGGACGACGGGCGTCGGCAAGGAGCGCAAAATCAAGTCTCCAGCCACGGCCACCAAAGTCATGACCGCCAAACTTATGAATATCGACGTGGTGATGGCCAAACAGCTTATGATCGTTCCCTTTGGGGTTCCAGCTTCGACGTCCGCGGCGCTGAGCGCGGAGGTCGCCGCCGGGGCTCGTATTTCCTTCGAGTTGCCGGCGATGTAAGTCAGGTACATCCCCGGTATGTGCAGGATGGGAAAGAGGGTGATAGGATCGACGATATACCACGCGAGCATCGCGGAACAAATAGCTATGGTCCCGGAGAGTACGCTGTTCCACGAAAGGGACGCGCCATAAAAAAACACCAGCGCCGAAGTGGGGATGAAAATAAGGGGAATGGACAACCAGGAGGTGATCTTCCCCCATTTCACGATATAAGGCAGATAATCGTTCTCGTATGCTTGGGTCTGTTCCGCGTTCATCGGCTTTCTCCCTTCCTTTAAAAAAGGCTTTCCGTCAAAGTGGCGATAAACATACCGGACACCATGCAGATGGTCAATCCCCACTCTTTGAGCCACTGCTTTTTCGCTTTGTTGTTGTAGGTTTGCATGAAGAACATGACAATGCCCCCAGCGATGACCGCGATAGCCTGATTTTTGAAGGGATAGAGCCTGTCCAGCGTCATGGAGGAATAAACGCCAATCAGCGCTCCCGTTCCAAGTATGGGGACAAGCGCGGCATTGCCCCCCGCCATGAAAGAGTTGACCTTCTCCATCTTGTCGGAGAACACCGCGCCAAAAACGACCCATCCAACACAGCCCGCCGTCATTACCGTGGCGGCGGTAGCGAGGTAATCGACGGTAAGCTCGGAAGAGCCCAGTTCCTTGCCCATGCTCTCCGCCGCGATGGTGGCGGCCTGAAGTTCGTATGTGACGGAACCGATAAAATCCACGCGTAGCCACGCGAGGGGGGCCCCCACGTAGAGCATGAGGGACAGCATCGCCGTCAGCATCACAAAGCACGGTCCTACAGAGGTCACGACAGCACTGCGAATAGCCGCGTTCACCTGCTGTTTCGTCAAGCCAATCTTCAAGGCGTCTGCTTTGCTTTTACGGAAAAACAGCCAAGACTGATAGAACACTATCAATATCCCAGGTGCGCAGGCGATCCACATAACCAAACTGTTCGCTATGGAATTGTACTCGGAAGAAGCCACTTCTCTCATCCTTTCATCGACTCATCGACGTGGTCCAATTTAGGCCGGACATAACGTTGACGTCCAGACCCGCGCCGCCCCAAGCAAAATGCTCAGGGACCCCTGTTTTTGATTCAGATGCGGTTCACTCATCACTCAGTCCCCCTCATAATATTTTATAGTGGGTTACATAATCATGCGCAGAAATAAGAGACCAAAAGGCAGCTCCAAACGGCAAAAACTTTCCGTGGAAAAGAGCCAACGACTCTAGAAAAATTTTATCGAAAGGCATTTTTTATTTTACATTATATTATCAAAAAATAACACCATGTTATCGATAAATAACACCACCCATGTCAACAAGGCAAACGCGGGGTTTTGCTATGGTTAAGTTTATTTTCTAGGCAAAAATACCTAGGCATACAACACAAAACCAGTTATCGCGATAATTCAAATTGAGGATCACGCGTTTGCCCTGGGTGGGCTCTTTTCTGTTAACTCGTAACTATTATCAAGGAGCGGGTTCGTGTTTCTCCGTTAGATACAGCCTAGGCTTTCCAGGTTCTCCCGTAGTCGCGTCATCTGGGTCTGGCCCTCGGCGACGCGGGCGCGTTCTTTCTCCACCACCTCTTGGGGAGCGCGGGCCACGAAATCTGGTTTATCCAGGCGGGCCTGGCTCGCTGTCACGGTTTTTTCCACCGAGGTCAGTTCTTGTTTCAGCCGGGCCACTTCAGCCTCCACGTTCAGCACGTCACCCACGTGAAGGTCGATTGCCCCCTCCCCATAGACGGAGGAAAGGCAGGCGGCTGGACGAGGCGTGGACGCTGGAAGAACCTCTATCTCCCTCACCCGGCACAGAAGGGAGGCTAAAGGCAGGGATTCCTCAAACGCCGCGAGCCGGTTGGCGCGAATCGTCGCTTTGCCCATCCATTGCTGGGGCGCCACGCGGGCCTCCACTCGAAGGTTCCTCAAGACGCGGACGGCTTCCTGGAAGTCACGCATGACCGAGTACTCAAAACGGTGTTCCTCCTTGGGCTTGGGCCAGCCCGCTCTGACGATGTACTCCCCCGCGTAACCGAACGCCTCCCATAGCTCCTCCGTCACAAAGGGAATAAAGGGATGCAGGAGGGGCAACAGCGTTTTAAAGACTTCGTCCAGCACGGCCTGGGTTGTCTTTTTCCTCCCGTCCCCCTCGTCACCTTTCAGGGCGGGCTTGGCCATTTCCAAGTACCAGTCGCAGAGGTCGCCCCAAACAAAGTCGTAGAGCATTCGCGCCGCCGCGCCCACGTCATACTCGTCGAGCATGCGCGTCTCCCGCTCCACAGTCTCCTGAAGGCGGGCGAGGATCCATCGGTCGTGCAGTCGCAAGCGCGCTGGGTCTATGGTCTCAAGCTCCTGATCCAGGTTCATCAGGGCAAAGCGAGCCGCGTTCCAGAGTTTGTTTATGAAGAAGCGGTAGGTCTCGATCTTGCCGGGCGAGAGCAGGATGTCCCGTCCCTGGGTTGAGAGCGCCGCCAGGGTCATGCGGAGCGCGTCCGCGCCGTACTTGTCGATCATGTCCAGCGGGTCGATGACGTTGCCCTTGGACTTGGTCATTTTCCGCCCATGCGCGTCGCGGATCAGCGAGTGAATGTACACGTCTTTGAAGGGCTCCGCGTCCATGAACTCCAGTCCCATCATGATCATGCGAGCGACCCAGAAGAAGATGATGTCGAACCCTGTTACCATCAGGGACGTGGGGTAAAAGTACTCAAGCTCTGGCGTCTTGTTGGGCCAGCCCATCGTGGAGAAAGGCCACAGGGCGCTGCTGAACCAGGTGTCCAACACATCCTCGTCCTGGGCAATGTTCTTGCTCTTGCATCTCTCGCACTCCGTCGGATCGACCTCCGAAACGGTGAGGTATCCACAGTCCGCGCAGAGCCAGGCCGGGATCCGGTGCCCCCACCAGAGCTGGCGCGAGATGCACCAGTCTCGAATGTTCTCCATCCACTGGAAGTAGGTTTTTTCCCACTGGTCGGGAATCCAGCGGATAAGTCCGTCCTTCACGGCTTTCACGCCGCGCTCCGCCAGGGGCTTGACGCGAACGAACCACTGCTCTGAGAGGTAGGGCTCCACCGCCGTGCCGCAACGGTGACAGTGTCCCACCGAGTGGACGATGTCCTCTGTGCGGACAAGAAGCCCCTGTTTGCCTAAATCTTCCGCTGCCCTCGCGCGGGCGTCTTTAATGGAAAGCCCTTTGTAAGACCCCGCCGCCTCGTTCATGAACCCCTCTCCGTCGATAACCTGAATCTGGGGCAGGTTGTGACGCTGACCCACTAGGAAGTCATTGGGGTCGTGGGCGGGAGTGATCTTCACGCAGCCGGCGCCGAACTCCGGGTCCACCATGTTGTCCTCAATGACGGGCACGATCCTGTCCGTCAGGGGCACGCGCACCTCGCGACCGATGAGGGGCTTGTACTTCTCCGAGCGCGGGTGGACGGCGACGGCCACGTCGCCCAGGATCGTCTCGGGCCGGGTAGTCGCCACGGTGAGCTCTCCCGTGCCGTCCTCGAAGGGGTAGCGCACGTAGTAGAACATCCCTGGCGTGTCCTCATACTCGACCTCCAGGTCGGAGAGGGCCGTGTGACAGCGGGAGCACCAGTTGACGATGTACTTTCCTTTGTAGATCAGGTCTTTTTTGTAGAGGCGCGCGAAAACGATCCGCACGGCGCGGGACAGCTCCTCGTCAAAGGTGAATCGCTCACGCCGCCAGTCGCAGGAGTTCCCCAGCTTTTTCATCTGGGTGATGATGCGGTCGCCGTAGATTTTTTTCCACTCCCAGATTTTCTCCACGAAAGCCTCGCGGCCCAGCTCGTGGCGGGTGACGCCCTTCGCGGCCAGATTTTTCTCCACCACGTTTTGAGTGGCGATGCCCGCGTGATCGGTACCCGGCAGCCACAGGACACTGTAACCCTGCATCCGCCGCGCGCGGCACATGATGTCCTGAAAGGTATGGTTGAAGGCGTGGCCCATGTGCAGCGAGCCCGTGACGTTGGGCGGCGGGATCACAATCGAGAAGGGCGGCCTAGAAGCGTCGGGCTCCGCGTTGAATAATCCCTTCTCGATCCAAACGTCGTACCACTTCGCCTCTATCGCTTCCGGCGTGTAACCTTTGGGAAGCTCTTTGTTCCTTTGCATTTCTCATCCCATCCTTTATAATCCAGTTGAGATTCATTATACTCTCCCATCGGGGCTTCACCTCTTCTATCCCAGAGCAAACGCATGAAAAGGGGAGAGAGTAATGCAAAAGGGGCAGTGTCCAACATACGCTCCCCTCTGTTTTGAAGGAAACGCTGATTATAGCGGTTTATATAATCATATGCGGAAATAAGAGACCAAAAACCGGAGATATAGCATTTTAATTAAATTGGTAAACCCAAGGCTATGCCTGGGGACTCCCAGAGTTTGACAATGCCGGGAACGGGATCGATTCTAAACCTGGAAGTTTGGGCTTTACTCCAATATTTTGTGGTAAAGTCTCATATTTTCCAGTTGTTTGATAGTGTTTCAATAGGTTGTACAATATCCAAAACTCACCTCCAGGCGTTGCGCTATCGATAAAGGCTTTTCCCCACGTTCTGACGCTCGAATTACTCTTTCTCGAAATTCTTATGGCTTTATTTTTATATTATCTACCTTTATTTACATTTTTGCAATACGCTATAAAGAATTGTTCACGGCAGTTTTTTTCTGTTTTGAAGTGATTCATGAAATCTATAAAGTTCGTTTTTTCCTATTCCATTACTTTCTACCTTTCTAACAAATTTGACTTGATTATCCTACTTCAACACCACTGAAACAACTTTATAGTCATATTATAGAAAATATTCTATTTAATGTGTCGTGTGAAGGAATGCCATTAGGTAAAACCAGGAAAGTACGAAGCCAAGATTCTTTGCTTTTAGGGTCTGTTAACACAAATAATTTTGAAAGTGTTGCCAAAATAATGATCATATTGCGACAAATCCGCGTGTCATATGGTTTTTCAACACGTGTGTCATTATTTTTGAAAATTATTGCGCTGCAAGTGTTTAGTTTAAAAATAT
>JAITGK010000067.1 GCA_031280635.1 Synergistaceae bacterium | reverse complement strand
GCTTCTCCATCACCTTCACGCGCTTTAGTTCATCTCTGCTCAAGGTCACACGTTCCTGTCTCATGCGGACATTTTCCCTGAGGAGTTACGAGAGGACTTTATCACAGAGGAATGACAGGAGTACGCACGGTTGACGCGCGTCTTTGTTTCTGGTAAAATTTTATAGGGTTTTGGGGAATGGTGCAACGGCAGCACGCCTGACTCTGGATCAGGTAATCGGGGTTCGAGTCCCTGTTCCCCAGCCAAGAAGCAAAAAGCGGCCCCATCGACTAGCGGTCTAGGTCGTAGCCCTCTCAAGGCTAAAACACGGGTTCGAACCCCGTTGGGGCCGCCAAAGAACAAAAAGAACGATTTTTTCACGCTCTTTGCTGGCTTTTCAATCCCATCTTGCGCTTTTTTCCCAAAGAACAAACTGTGGCTTTTCGTACTGATTGCAACTGGGTACAACTCACCGACCCCGTCGCCAGAGCAACAGGGTCGAAAGGTACTCGTCCGGACGAGACAGGGCCTCAGGGCCCTTGATAAGGCGCTCTCCCGGGAGGCCGGCCCGATCCGCGCGCAGAATTTCCCTCCACGGTCCGGCGGACTCCACAACGGATCGTAGCTCCTCCCCAAGCGCCGAGGGCTTGTACAGCGCGGCGGCGTCACAGCTTTTGAGCGCCAGGGCAACCATCTCCCGCCCTGCCGTGCCGGGCACGACGGAGAAAACCTCGTCCCCCAGCGCAAGAAAGCGCCCGGCTCGCGAGGCGGCCAGAGAGTGGGCCGAGACCCCCGGAACCAGCTCCAGCCCGACGGACGGGTCGATTGTCCTCCAAACGCCGTAAAAATACGCGGCGGTCGCGTACAGGGCGGAATCTCCAATAACAGGTAAGGCGACGCTGGCGGCGCCTTCCCAGCGGGGACGAAGTTCCTCCAATTGCCCGCGCAGGGCGGCGTCGCGTTCCACCGCGTCCCGCGTCATGGGGAACACGACTGGCGCCGCCTCCACGTTCATATGGGCGCGAATCACCAACTCGGCGGCGCTGGAACGTCCCGGGCCCGCCACAGGCGCCAGCACCAGGTCCGCGCGCTCAATCACCCGTAGCGCTTTCACGGTGATCAATTCGGGGTCTCCAGGCCCAACCCCTACAGCGGCTAAAATGCGGGTACTCCGTTGTTCAAGGAATTTAGCGCACACGTTTCGCGGCTTTCAACTTACGCGACTGCCTAGGGGCACGTCCGAAGTGGGCGCGATAAGGGCCAAGCTCTCAGCGGCGCCGGAAGCGTCCCTCGTACTCGCCGCCAGTACCATGCCGTTGCTCTCGACGCCCGCCAGCTTCGCCGACTTCAGGTTCGCCACCACAACCACCCGCTTGCCCGTCAGCTCCTCCGGCTTGAAAAAGGGTTTGATCCCCGCGCAGATGGTACGCTTCTCATAACCCAGGTCAACCTCCAGTTTGTACAGTTTCTTAGATTTTGGAATCTCCTCCGCCTTCAAAATCCGCGCAACGCGCATTTCCACGGAACGAAAACCCTCAATGTCGATCTGCGGCTCATGCTCCGGCTCCACTGTAGCTTCCGGCGCGGACGGCGGTTGAACCTGACCTCTCCTCCACTGCTCCAGGTCGATGCGGGGGAACAGCACCTCCGCCTTGGCCACTTTTGTCCCCGCGCCTTCCCCCCAGCGGAAGTCGTCAAGCTTTTCCGTCAGCGGAGAGCCAGGGAGGCCGAGCTGCTTCCAGAGCTTTTCCGCGCTTTCAGGGATGTAGGGGGCCGTCAACAGGGCCGAGAGCCGCAGAACCTCATACAAGGTGTGGAGTACGGCGTTTAGACGTTCCCCTTGATCCTCCTTGCGGAGCTTCCATGGCATGGTCTCGTCAATGTACTTGTTGCCGCGCCCGATAAAGGCCCAGATGTGCTTTAGGGCCTCGTCATAAGAGAAGGTCTCCATCGTCTTGTCTACCAGCCCCAAGGTCGCCTCACCTAGGGCGCGCACCTCCGCGTCCAAGGGATCGTCCCCTCCGCCCTTCGGGGCTACGCCGCCGGCATAGTTGACGATCATCTGCAAGGTACGGTTCAGAAGGTTTCCCAGGTCGTTGGCCAGGTCGCTGTTGATTCGCCCCACCAACGCTGACTCAGAGAAGTCGCCGTCGTTGCCGAAGGGAACCTCCCGCAACAGGAAATAACGGAAGGCGTCCGCGCCGTAAAGCTCGGCCATCTTGAACGGATCAACCACGTTGCCCTTGGACTTACTCATCTTCTCCCCGTCAACCGTCCACCAGCCGTGGGCCACCACAGAAACCGGGACGTTGTTCCCCAGCGCCAGAAGCATTAGAGGCCATATGACGCAGTGGAAGCGGATAATGTCTTTGCCCACCATATGGCGTACCACAGGCCAGTATTTTTGGAACATCTCCGGGGCGTCCAGGTACCCCACAGCCGTGGCGTAGTTGATCAGCGCGTCGAACCAAACGTAGACCACGTGCTTCTCGTCGCCGGGAATGGGGATACCCCACTTGAGCGTCGTGCGCGAAACAGACTGGTCGCGCACATCCCCCCGCAGGAAGCTCATGATCTCGTTGTAGCGCGCGCGGGGCATGACGCCCTGCAGGTTTTTCTCGTAATGTTCAATCAACTGAGGAACGTACTTCGACGCTTTGAAAAAATAGCTTTCCTCTCTCATCATCGTCAGGGGCCGACCGCAGTCGGGGCAGGTGCGGTTCCCGCCCATGCCGCTCTCGGGCACGTAGGTCTCGCAAGGGACGCAATACCAACCCTCGTAGCTGCCCTTGTAGATGTCCTCCTGATCCATCAACTTCTTGAACATGGCCTGCACCACTCGGACGTGGCGGGGTTCCGTGGTGCGGATGAAGTCGTCGTTACTGATGTTCAGAACCTTCCAAAGTTCCTTGAAGTTCACGTGAATCTTGTCCACCAGCTCCTGGGGCGTCATGCCCTTGGCCTCGGCGGCGGCCTGGATTTTCTGCCCATGCTCGTCCGTACCGGTTAGGAAATGGGCGTCAAAGCCCTTCATGCGCTTGTAGCGGCTCATGACGTCGCAGGCGATGGTGGTGTAGGCGTGGCCGATGTGGGGAATGTCGTTGACGTAATAAATGGGTGTCGTAATGTAAAAAGTCTTTTTCATTCTGCTCCTCTCCCTCATGCGCCGAAAGCAGCCGCGATCTTTTCTAGACCCTCTTGAATCAAAGCCCTGGTCGTGCCGATGTTGAGCCGGACATGGCCCTCGCCCTCCTCGCCAAAGGTCTTACCACTGTTGAGAGCTACCTTCGCCTCACCGGCCAGTTTTTTCATCAAACTCTGTTGTTCCAGGCCGTAGGCGGAGAAGTCCAGCCACATCAGGTACGTGCTCTCTGGCATGTAGGCCTCCACCTGCGGCAGGCGGGACTCCACGAAGGACAGCACAGAGCGGGCGTTGCCCTCCAGATAGACCAGCAAGTCTTCCAGCCAGCGCTCTCCCTTCCGGTAGACCACCTCAGTGGCTTTGTAGCCGAAGAGGTTTACGCCCACGTGAAACTGCTCCAGCGTCTCTCGTATCTTCTCCCGGATTTCCGGGTTTCTCACGATCAGGTATGAGGCCTTGAGACCCGCCACGTTGAAGGTCTTGCTGGGGGCCATGGCCGTGACCGATATTTCCTCCGCCTTGGGGGAGACGTTCAGGAAAGGGATGTGCTTGTGTCCTGGGAAAATCAGGTCGGAGTGGATTTCATCCGAGATGACCAGCACCCCATAGCGGGCGCAGAGCTCCGCTATCTTTTCCAACTCGGACTTCTCCCAGACGCGCCCCACAGGGTTGTGAGGGCTACACAAGATAAACGCCTTCGCGCCCTCCTTCAGTCTCGACTCGAAGACGTCGAAGTCCATCTCGTACCGCCCGGCGCGCCGCAGAGGAGAGAAGAGCAGCTCACGGCCCAACGCCTTCGGCGCGGCGAAGAAGGGCGGGTACACGGGCGGGCAGATCAGCACCTTGTCTTTGGGCTTCGTGAGGGCCGCGAGGACAAAGCTGATCCCGCAGACCACGCCAGGGACATCCAGCATTTCCTCCTTCGCTATGCGAAGCCTATTGCGGCTGGCGTTCCAGTCGATGACGCTCTTGTAGTACTCCTCTCCCGCGAAGGTGTAACCGAAGGTGGCGTTTGTCGCACGCTCAGAAAGGGCTCTTTCCAGATCGGGCAGGACGGGAAAATCCGTGTCCGCCACCCATAAAGGCGTCAGGTCGGGGTCCCCGTAGAGCTCCCCCAGCGTGTCCCATTTGATGCTGTCCGTCCCTTTTCTTTCCAGCAGCCGATCGAATTCGTACATGGGCAATCCTTCCTTTCAGTCCTTCCAAATTTAACCTTTTCGATTCCGATCCATACTCCAAAGTACTCAAGCATAAAGTACACTTATTGTATTCCATAACATACGCCTTTAGTTTTCGGGATAGTATCTTGCCTGAAGCCTGATGCATGAACAACGGCGATTCCATTTTTTCCCCATCCGACGCGGTAAAGTATACGCGGTAAAGTATAATTGAGACACTGCGCGTTTGTAAACCTTACCAGCGTGGAGGACGTGAAATTGCGGACATATGAAGGCGTACCGTTCCCGCAAAATCAACCTTACCGACTTGATATACAATCGCCTGATCGTTCAGGAGGTATTGTATTGCCCGCGTTTGGTCAAGAGCTTGAGCGCGTGCAAGCTCCAGAGAACCAGGCGTTTCGGTTTTTGTGATAATCGAATGTATTCTATAGCCTGCCAATGGTATATACTTTTACGCGGCGCGGCGCGTCAGAGGCGCGCGATAGGCGAAGCGCGTTAGGGATGGGGGACGGGACGTGAGAATTGATTTGATATTGAAAGAGCGGCGGACGCTTTCGTTCGAGGTTTTTCCGCCAAAGCAGGAACACGACGAGGACCTTTCCGGGATAAGGGGCACGCTGGCGGCGCTGACCGCCGAGTCGCCGGACTTCGTCTCCGTGACCTACGGCGCGGGTGGACACAACCGCCCTAGAGCGCTGGAGATAGCGGAGATCGTGCTCTCGCTGAAAATGACGCCTCTGTCGCACTTAACAGCGGTGGGTTACACAAAGGAGGACACGGAGCGCGTCACCCACACCTTGGCAGACCTGGGGGTCGAAAACCTTCTGGCGCTGCGGGGCGACGTCCCAGCCGACATGAAATTTCCTCAAGACCCATGGATAGACTTCCGCTACGCGCTGGATTTGGTGAACTTTCTGCGAGCGAGCGGCACTCCCGGTTTCTGCCTTGGCGGCGCGGCCTATCCGGAGAAGCACGCCGAAAGCGACGCCCCCGAACGCGACGTAGAGGTGATGCTGAACAAGGAACGCGCGGGCGTGAGCTTTTTCATCACCCAACTTTTCTTCGACAACGAGATTTTCTTCCGCTTCCGTGACCGTTGCCGTTCGGTGGGCGTTCAGTCTCCCATCATCGTGGGCATAATGCCCATATTCAGAGCGCGGCAGATACGGCGCATCGTGGAGATATCGTCCTGTTCCGTTCCGGAGCAGCTTGAGGTCATTCTGGCGCGCTACGCGGATGACCCCGCGTCGATGGAGGACGCGGGCGCGGACTACGCGGCGTCTCAGATCGCCGAGCTCTGGCGCAGGGGCGTGGACGGAGTGCACCTCTATACCATGAACAAGTCGCGGCAGGTCCTGGACATTGTGGCTCGCAGCGGCCTGAGAAAAAAACGGCTCCGGTAACGCGGACCTGAAAAATCTAAAAACATTAAGGAAGAAATCTTTGTTCAAGAAGTTTGCGCTGTATTACGTTCCGCATCTGCGTCTTTTCATCGCCGACATGTTCTGCGCGTTTCTGTCCTCGGCGTGCAACATGCTCTACCCTCTGGTTACGCGCAGCGTGATCAACGTTTATATCCCACAGAGGCGCGGCGGCGTTATCGTGGCCTGGATGGCCGCCTTGTTGCTCATCTATGTGTTCAAGGCGGGACTCAACTACTTCATCCAATTCTACGGGCACGTGATGGGCGTGCGCATCACGATGGATATGCGCCGCGACGCCTTCGACCACCTGCAACGCCTGCCCTTCGCCTTCTTCGACAAGACCAAGACGGGAACCCTCATGTCGCGGATCATCAACGACACCTTCGAGATAGCCGAGTTGTCCCACCATGGTCCGGAAGACCTATTCCTCTCCATGGTAATGCTCACGGGCTCCTTCTTGATCTTGTGCGCCATGAACTTGGGTCTGACTTTGACCATCTTCGCCTTCGTGCCGGGGCTGGTTTGGTTTGCGACGTCTATGCGCCATAAGCTGTCGTTAACCTCCCGCCAGACTCGTGTGGAGATCGGCGAGGTCAACGCTGAACTGGCGAACAGCATCGAGGGCGTGCGGGTCTCCAAGGCCTTCGAGACCTCCGACCATGAGCTGGACAAGTTCCAGATCGGCAACAGGGCTTACGCCCACGCGCGGGGCCAGCAGTACCGCGCTATGGCGGAGTTTTTCTCCGGAACGGCCTTTATCATGGACTTGCTGCTTCTGGTGACGCTTTCGGCGGGAGGGTACTTCGCCTACCAGGACAGAATCAACGTTGGGGAGTTTGCCGCTTATCTGCTCTTCGTGGGGCTCTTCACCGAGCCCATTAAGCGCCTTATCAGCTTCGTCGAGCAGCTTCAAAACGGCATGGCAGGCTTCGCGCGCCTTCAGGAGCTGATGGCGGAGGAGCCTGAAACGGACGAGCCCGGCGCGGTGGGGCTCACGGAGCTTCGAGGTCGCGTGTCCTTTGAGCGCGTTACCTTTCGCTACGACAGCGGCCCCAACGGGGAGGCCGGAAAGAACGTCCTGTCCGACCTCTGTCTGAACATCGAAAGCGGCGAGACGGTGGCGCTGGTGGGGCCGTCAGGTGGGGGAAAGTCAACGCTCTGCCACCTGCTTCCCCGCTTTTACGAGCTGGATGGAGGGCGGATCACCCTGGACGGCGTAGATATCCGCCGCTACACGCGCCTGTCGCTACGTCGGAAGGTGGGCATCGTGCAGCAGGAAACGTTTCTGTTCAGCGGCTCGATTCGGGACAACATCGCCTACGGCAACGTGGACGCCTCCGACGCGGAGATTCAGGCCGCCGCCGCCAACGCGTCCCTGGACGAGTTCGTCCACACACTGCCTGATGGCTACGACACCTATGTGGGCGAGCGCGGGGTGATGCTCTCGGGCGGGCAGAAGCAGCGCATCGCCATAGCGCGCGCATTCCTGAAGAACCCGCCTATCCTGATCTTGGACGAGGCCACGAGCGCCCTAGACAACGCCACGGAAGCGCAGATCCAGCGCTCACTCAGCCGCCTCAGTCAAGGCCGTACCACGCTGGTGGTGGCGCATCGCCTGTCCACCGTCCGCCACGCTGACCATATCGTCGTCCTGACCGACGCGGGCATAGAAGAGCAGGGTCGCCACGAAGAGCTGCTAGCCAGCGGAGGCCTTTATGCCGCGCTGTGGAGCGCCCAGGAGACGTGAAACATTTAGAGCCGTTGGCTCTTTTCCGCGCAAAGTTTTTACCGTTTATATCCGGCTTTTGCTCTCTTATATCTGCCCATGATTGCGCAATCCGCTATAGCGGTTCAGAAGCTGTAATCAGCGATAGATATATATTGGCGTTATGACCTTAAGAGCTCCTAACATAACCCACCTGTTTGGGCCTTCAGGCTATAAAGCAATTTTTATAAGAGAGTGTTATTTAAATAATGATATTTTTAAACTAAACACTTGCAGCACAATGATTTTCAAAAATAATGACACACGTGTTGAAAAACCATATGACACGCGGATTTGTCGCAATA
>JAITGK010000168.1 GCA_031280635.1 Synergistaceae bacterium | reverse complement strand
GACTAGACTCTATGTTCCTTTTATTCGATAGCAAAAGGTTTTTCGAATGGTTTAATGTTTTAAGCCCCTTATAGGGGCGGAATTTCAAGCCACCGCTTGAAGCGGTGGTTGGTGACTTGATACATTAAGCCCCCGGCTATGTCGGGGAGAATAAGTGGAGCGAAAGAGATCCGTAGAGTAACAGGACTCCTCTGACATAATGTCAATGGTTTCCAAGCCAAAGCCATAAAGTCAGAGGAGGTATTTAAATGGACGAAGATACGTTAACACAAAGTAGAATTTCACGTTTTGAGATTGTTAGCGGACTGTCCGCCAGTTGGTATGCCGCAATAGCTATGAACGAAACCAACAGATGCCCACGAAGCGTAGTTTCGTTATGAATGCGGGGTGGCGGTACTTCGACACAATTCTTGGAAATGTCGAAGGTTTGTTCTATTTCTTGCCGCTTGTAGTATATCGGCAACACGTCGGTCGGATTGAATTTTTCGTTGGAAATATGGAGGCAAATATTCAATCTTTCCATCTTTGGCCTCTACTATCTCTTTCAATCTTTCTACTTTATTCTGAAGATAGATTGTCCATTACCACTATATCCCCCTTTTTTATGGCGTTTTTCATAATCATACGCAGAAATAAGAGAGCAAAAGCCGGATCTAAACGGCAAAAACTTTGCGCGGAAAAGAGCGAACCGCTATAAAATCAAGGGGACCGAGAAAAGTCTGCGTACATTCCCGCATTCCATAGGCGCGGCGGATGGAATAGTGAGTACCTATTGGAGAAGTGCGGTATGGCGGTCCCGTTGACAAAAGACAGTCAAGCGATATAATGTCTAACATAATTTGCTAGGTGAGTTGGCCGAGCGGCTGAAGGCACTCGCCTGCTAAGCGAGTATAGGGGCTAAAACTTCTATCGAGAGTTCGAATCTCTCACTCACCGCCAGGAAATGGGTATTGCGCAAAACGCGGCAGTAGCTCAGATTGGATAGAGCGAAGGTCTACGGAACCTTAGGTCGTGGGTTCGAATCCTGCCTGCCGCGCCATTTTATAAGGTAAGTTAATTTAAAATAGCGCAAAAACCTAGTAGAAGCAGGGGTTCTGCATTTTTTGAGACCAAGCTGAATCACGATAAAACATACTCAATCAACCCTATTGCCGTGCACACGACCGTGTACTCTCCTATCAAAGGTGATTTTATGATTGCAAATTGGTATTAGAATGTAACATATCCAGCGGCATATTCGCTTCTAGTGTAAATTAACGTTCCAGCCATGTTTTCCGCGCTTCTGGATTATCCTTTAAAGCTTCCTCGATCGCAAGGCTTTCTCTATACTCGCGAGCTTCCGCTGTCATTGTCCATTTGATTACCAGTTCAGATTTTTCCAGCTTCTCTCGCATATCTTGTAGGTTTACTCTTGTGGGTATACGTGGGCATACGTAAGATTTTATTATAGAGTTATAGCGGTTCGCTCTTTTCTGTGCAAAAATTTTGCCGTTGATGTCCGGTTTTTGGCCTCTTATTTCTGCGCATGATTATGAAAAACGCCATAATAGACCAGCAATCCGGTCGTTTTTATTCCGTCTACTCCCGCGCTGCCGCCATTACTCTTTACTTGTTTGAAGGCGCTGTTCTGGGAGCGCCAAAGCGAACGCCGCTCGTTGGCGGCGTTGCGGTTCTCATCCAACAGCTAAAGTCATTGGCTTTCCCGTTGCTTCTCGTAAGTAAAGCGGCTCACCAGAACCACGATGCAGGTTGTGAGCAAGAAGGCCGTCGTCCCCCAATGTATGCCGAGCAATGGCTTTCCGCCGTTATACCAGAGAAACGTGATGAGGGTACCGCCAACGATGCCGGCGAGAATCGCCTGATGAGTGGTTTTTTCCCAATAGATGGCCAGGATCAAACCGGGACCGAAGGACGCGGCTAACCCAGCCCAGGCAAGCTGGTTCAGGCTGAATACGGAGTCCACCTTCATCAACGCCAAGCCGAAGGCCACAAGACCGAACACCAGGGTACAAAACCGGCTGAAACCTTTGTAAAAGGCCTCGCTTTTTTCCGCTTTTTTGAAGAGGCCTTTTCTGAGAACGTTGACGGAGATCTCGGCCGTTCCTTGAAGAAGCAGTGAAGAATTCGTGGACATAATGGCCGCGAACACCGCCGCCAACATCAAGCCGCCCAGGAAGTTCGGGAAAAATTCGTAGATAAACGTGGGTGTGGCCAGTTCCGCGTCCCGCATGGTGGGGAAGAGGATGCGGCAGCAGAGTCCCAAAATCAGGGGAAAGTATTGGCGAATGGCGTTGAAGGTGACGGCGATGAGGGCCGCCCCGGGTATCTTCTCCGTCGATTCGATCGCGATGAATTTTTGCAGGCCCTGAGGCTGACCAAGGAAGCCCAAGGCGACGCCTATCCACAGCCACAGCGCGAGGAAAAGGGGCCAGCCAAGTTTGCCCCCCGTCCAGGAAACCAGAACGGGGTCGATGCCGTGCAGTTTGCGGAAGAACTCTCCAACGCCGCCTAGGTGGTTGATGGCCGCGATGGGCATGATCAAGCACATTGCGACCATTAGCATCCCTTGAAACGCCTCAGCCCAGTAGGCCGCCGTCACCCCGCCGTAAACAACGTAGAACATAACGAGAAGAGAGGAGGCGATGATCGCCGTCATGTAGTCGATCTTGAGCGCGTCGGCCGCCTTCCCCGCCGCGATGATATTGGAGCCTAGGTAGGCAAACATGAAAACAGACACCGTAAGGCCGCTGAGGATGCGAATCAGCCCCGTGGGGTCTCCCCGGAGGGAGGCCAGAAGATCCACTGCTGTCATGGACTTATGCTGAACGGAAAGAACCTTGACCTTGGGGGCAATGTAACGCCAGCAGAGAAAGTCGAAAAAGGGCGCGAATATAGCCTGATACAAGGCCAGAAAGCCCATGGCATAGCCCATAGCCACCAACCCGATGAAGGCGTAGCCGCTGGCGAGTGTGGAGGCCGCCGCGAAGCCGCTCACGATGCTCCCGAACCCCTTCCCCACGATGTAGTCCTTCTGATCCCGCATGGGACGCAGACGATTGGAAAGGTAACTGATGCCGATTGTGACAAGGAAATAGAGGGCAAGCCCCACAAAAACTCCATTCATGTGTTATGCTCCTTTCTTTTGAATGAGCTTAAGAGCTCAGTATTTCGTCCGGCTGATGAGAAACCAGTAGATGACCAGCAGCGGTGGGATCATCGGGCCGATGAAAACCACAAAAAACTCTCCCGTTCCAATCAGTTCCATGTCGATAACCTCCTTGAAAGTTTTGAAAACACAGAATAGAGCCGCTGGCTCTTTAACGATCCAGGCGTAGATCGACGACGTTCCCGCCCCCGATCGTGATTCCATCGGGAAGGGTGATGGTAATGGTATTGTCTCCCTCAGGAACAACGCGGCCGCCTTCGAGTCTAAGGGCGCAGTCGTGCCCTGGCAACACCCGAGCCGCCAGAGCTTTGACCTTTTCGACGCTTTTTCGGCTGACCTCCGCCGCCTGTGTCATACCCACATTTCCCGTAGCCAGTTCCACTCGGTTTTTGATGGCGTCTCCCGAAATCGCCGTTTTGATCCCTTCGTCAACCAGCAGGGAAGCGCTACCCGGAGTGTGTCCTGGCGTCAGCAAGAAGCTCACGCCAGGCAGGACTTCTTCCCCATCTTTTTTGAGAAGCGTTTTTTTGAAAGCCCGTAACAGAGGCAAAACTCCCTCTTGGACGACGGGATCCTCCACTGTGTTCGCGTATTCCCACTCAACCTGGCCCAAGTAAAACATGGCGCGAGGAAACAGGCTTACATTGGCGATGTGATCGAAATGCAGATGCGTCAGGAACACGGAGTCAACGTCGTTGGGATGCAAGCCCCGATCTTTCAAAGCTTGAAGCAGCCACAACCTCGCGCCGTGCCCTCCCGTATCCACGAGGCAGAGCCTTTTTTCGCGGCGCAAAAGAACGATCGTGCTCCATCCCAGAAATGTGTTGCTGGCCTTCCCCGGAAAACCATGAAACAAGACGTCAATTTTTACCATATCGTGTTTCTCCCGCTTTCCCTTAGAAGTGTCATAAACACGTTAAATCTTGAATTGTGAGGGTTTTTCACCGAGGGATATCCCCAAGAACACCCTCCACAAACCAGTCCATGCTCCAAATTTCAGCGTCGGTCATGGTGTTGCCTTCCTTAACCTTGACAGCACCCGTCTGGTCCTTGAGAGGGCCGGAGAAAATGGGCTGTTCCCCGGCGATGACGCGGGTCTTTTCATCGTTTACCATCTTGCGCACATCCTCGGGTACCGCCGGGCCAAAGGGCGCCAGGTCCACCGCGCCCTCTTTGAGTCCCCACCAGATGTCTTGGGACTTCCAGGTTCCCTCCGACACCTGCTGGACAATGGGCTCGAAAAGTTTCGCCCAGTTCCACACTGGCGCGGTCAGGTGCATCGTGGGCGCGTACTGACTCATGTCGTTGTTGTAACCCACCACGTAGGTCTTGGCCTCCTCACAGGCTTGGGCCACAGCGCCTGTGTCGGCGTGCATGGCCAGTACGTCGCAGCCGGACTCGATGAGCGCCTTTGCGGCCTCCTTCTCCTTGCCGGGATCCAACCAGGAGAAAAGCCACACAACCTTCACCGTCGCCTTGGGGTTCACCTTGCGGACGCCCAGCGTAAAGGCGTTGATCATGCGGATGACCTCCGGGATTGGGTGGGCGGCCACGTAACCGATGTTGCCGCTTTTGCTGACGCTGCCCGCCGTTAGCCCGGACAGGTAACGCGGCTGATACATGCGGCCAAACATGGTGCCCACGTTGTCCGCCCGTTTGTAGCCGGAAACGTGCATGAAGACGGTCTCCGGGTACTTCTTCGCCATTTCCTGGACGAAGTCCATGTAACCGAAGGAACAGGCAAAGATGAGTCGGGATTTGTTCTGGCGGATCAAGCGCTCCATGACCGCCACAGACCCGGGCCCTTCTTCCACGGACTCAACAATGGCGCTTTTCAGGCCTGGAAACGTCGCGTCTACCGCGCGCCGCCCAACGTCCTGCATGTAAGTCCACCCACCGTCGCCCACCGGCCCAATGTAAACGTAACCGGGGTTGATCTCCTCCACAGCCAGTGGGGCGGAGACTGCTGGAGTCCCCGCGAGACACGCGGACAGGACGGACAAAAACACGGCGCGCTTCCTCAGACACATCGAATTCATAGTCCTCAAAAACCTCCCAATCAAATTTTTTTCACAAAAATGGACGAAATCGCGCTCGACAGACTCCTAACAGGCCAAAGAGCCGCCTACCGACAGGACGGTCACGGGGATTCCAGTCTCCGCTTCCACGTCTTTCTTGAATTGTTCTGGGTCTTGGCGGATGATCGGCCAGGTGTTGTAGTGCATGGGAACGATCTGTTTCGGCTTGATGAGTCCGGCGGCGCGGCGCGCGTCCCGAGGCCCCATGGTGAAGCGGTCGCCTATGGGAAGCAGGGCCACGTCCACGCCCTCGTCCGCCAGAAGCGCCATGTCCATGATCAAGCCCGTATCCCCGGCGTGGTAAATTTTTTTGCCCTCCGCCTCGATGAGAAAACCACAGGCCAGACCGCCCGGAACCGCGCTGCCGTGGGCGGCGGCGGTGAACTTCACCCCTCCAAAGGGAGCCCGCACAAAGCCCCCTATCTGCCCCACCTCCACCATGACTTCCTTCGGGAAACGCCCCGCCGTCTCCACTGTGGCGTAGGCTGTGGCCTTACATCGAGACGCTATGGAGGCCGCGTCCCCAAAGTGGTCATCGTGTCCATGCGTGACGAAAACGTGGGTGGCGCTGACCTCTCCCGCCTTTGCCGCCCCGGCGGGGTTCCCGTCTAGGAACGGGTCCAGCAGAAGCGCGTGCTCCCCCGACGTCACCAGAAAGCACGCGTGTCCTAAGTACTTGATATTCATACGTATCTCTCCTTTCGGTATTTATTGTTTTTCGACATTGAAGCGGTCTAAGGTTTCCTTCAGTTCTTCGATGGTGGAGGCCGTCTTATCGGAGAGGCTCTTGATGTTCTCGATAGCGTCCACCTGGGAGGCCATGGACTCGCCCACGGACTCGACGCTCTGCTTGTTTTCGAGCCCAATTGCCCGAATATCCCGTATGCCGTCGCGCATCTTCCCGCTCACCGAGGAAACCATGTTCAGCGAGTCGTTGACGTTGCCGAAAACTCCATTGATGGCCTCGATCTCCGAGGCGATGCCCACAAAGGTTTCCCTCATGGCCTCCGCGGAGGTGTTCTGCTCTTCCGCTATCCGTAAGACCTCCGTGACCGCCTGAACGCTCTCCGCGCTGCTCTGCCCTATAGAGGCGATGATCCGCTGGATCTTAAACGCGGAGTTCGCGGATTGCTCCGCCAGACCCTTCACCGCGGCGGCTACCACGGCGAAGCCCTTGCCGTGCTCTCCGGCGCTTGCCGCTTCTATCGAGGCATTCAGCGACAAAAGCTGCGTCTGCTTCGCCACGGTCTTTATCTCGTCGATGATGCTGGTGATGTCAGCTATCTGCGTGTTCAGCTCGCGGATGTCGTTGGCGGTTTTCCTGTTTTTCTCTATCCCCGCGCGGTTTTTCTCAGCCAGGTCGCTTATCTTCCGTTCCCCGTTTTCCTTGTTTCCCATAATCCGCTCTATGGCCTGGATCGCCTCTGAAATTTGAGCGGAAAGGTACTCGCAGTCCATTAAAAGCTGATCCGATATTTCCTCGCACCCATCCACGCCGCGGGCTTGGGACGCTATGTTTTCCGAGAGGCTTTTGACGCGCTCCGACACGCTCTTCACGCCGCTGTAAGAGGCGTCCACGTTGAGCATCACCTGGGATGAGCCGTGAGTCACCACATCGGCGGCGCTTTTCGCCTCGAACACGGTCTTCATGATCTCCGCCGCGAAGGCGTTGAAACGCTTCGCCAAGCGACCGATCTCGTCGTCGCCTCGTACCGTCAGCCGCCGCGTCAGGTCTCCGCTGCCGTCTGAGATGTTCTCCATCACGTCAGAGAGTTCCTTCAGCGGCCTCAGCATCCCAAAGCGAATAAAAGACGTGTAAAGCAGGATAGTCAGCGCAATGAGTCCGCCGGACACGCAGGCAACCGCCATCATGCCCTTGCTGTAGGACTTCTCGAACTCCGCGAAACTGGCATTGACGAAGACCGTGTTCTCCAGGTAGCTGGCTGGGTCCACGTTCAAACAGAGGATGTAGGCCATGCCGCCGAATCGTTCGATGGGTTTGCAGTACGTTATCGTTTTCTTGTCCGCCGCCCATTTAAAGAAGGGCGCGTTGCTTGCCGCCACACCCAGTATCTCCCTGTCGCGGATGGTTTCGCCCGCCTTGAAGGGAGCCACGGGAAGGGCGCCCGGCGCGGCGTTGGCGGTCAGCACTAGGCCCTTGGGCTCGATGATGTTAATGAACTTAAGCTGAGGATTGTCCCGTATCTGGTCCTGCAACATCCTGCCGATGCTGCTCGACGCCTCCAGCGCCGCTTCCAGCACCCCGGTGACCTTCCCCCGCGCGTCGAGCCTGGGTATCGCCGTAAACTTGAATATCTCGCCCGTCTCTTCCTTGATCTTTATTGGGGAGGGCAACTCCTTGGCCCTGTCGTCCACCAGCATCCGGTAGCCGTCCCAGATACCGAAAAGCGACAGGCCTATTGCCGCCTTTTCCGTGGACTGGATGAAGACCCCGTCTATGTCCGTGATGTACAGGTCGTCCATTCCTGTTTTTTGCGCCAGAAGCTCCAGCTCCCTGTCGCTCACGCCACCCGACGTCACCGTGATCTGAAGCGCGATGGCCGCGTTCAACATTCGTCTATCGATCTCGTTCTCCATATTCGTGAGGTAGCTCCCCACGTCCTCGCCAAGGGCCTTTATTTGACGCTCAACCAGCTTCGCGTCGTTCTCGTTGAGCCGCGTGAGCGTTGTTTCCATCCCGCGCTCAATGCTTCTCATCACCGATACATGGGATGAAATGAACAGCGCCAGCGCCGCGATCGCCATTCCCAAAGACAAAAGAGTGAACTTCCGCGAAATTGTCATGACAGGCTCTCCCCTCGAAAAAACTCCACAGCTCTTCGCAGTTTCATGTGTTTAGAAAAATAATGCTCAAAGAAATAACCAACAGGACTACAGTTTGACATACTTATAGTTTAGCATTCTTTATCCCTTTAATCTCTTTCTTCTTAATCTCTTTCTTCACCTTAATCCTCGATCTAAATTTTAGGGGTCATTATAAATTCTCGGCTTTGGAATCTCCTCTCAAAAAATATGAGAAGGCGCTATTTTTTCTTAAAATACTGCCATTTATAGCGAGTTACGCAATCATACGTGGAAAGTAAGAGTCCAAAAGCCGGATACAAAAGCCGGATACAAACGGTAAAAACTTTGCGCGTAAAAGAGCCAACAGCTCTAACGCTTGACAAACAAATTGTCCGCGTTCCAAGCCCGGCAAACTCTAAAGTCGAGGAGTATAATAATATGACAATCTTCAGCAATGCGGACAGGAGGAGACAGCAGTGAAGGAAAAGTTTTGGAAGTTCTGGCTGTGCGCTGTGTTCTGCGTTCTTTTGGGAGCAACGCCGCTTTGGGCGGCAGAGGAAGGGAAAAGCCTGGTGGTGGGACTCGCGTCGGACGCGCTGTATCTGGACCCGCAACAGCAGGACGAAACGATCACCAACGCGATGACAAGCCACTTGTACGATGGGCTTTTGAGCATGGACTCCGAGAACAGACCCAAGGCGGCCCTGGCGGAGTCTTGGGAGCTGGCGGACGATCAGGTGACCTGGACGTTCCACCTCCGTAAGGGAGTGAAGTTCTCCGACGGTAGCCCCTTTACGGCGCGGGACGCGAAGTTCAGCGTTGAGAGGGCGAAAAACACCATCATCAAGTCTATAGTCGCCGCGATCAAAGAAGCCATCGTCGTGGATGACCACACTTTAAAGATCGTCACGGAGTATCCCTATGGGGTTTTGCTCGAACAGCTTGGCCAGCTTCGCCTCGTAAGCAAGGCCTACGTTACCCGCGTCGGCGACGACGAAGCCAATTTGAAACCGGTGGGGACAGGTCCCTACGTCTGTACCGAGTGGATTCGGGAAGACCACATCTCTATGGTCGTCAACAAGCACTATTGGGGCAAGCCCCCCGTCATCACGAACGTGCTCTTCCGTCCCATCACCAACGCCGCCACGAGAACGGCGGCCCTTCTCACTGGCGAGGTCGACCTCATTGAGGACGTCCCCGTGCGCGACGTGGAGCGACTGGAGAAGGACAGCGGTATCGAGATCGTCGCCAGACCTGGAACGCGCCTGATCTTTATGCACATCGACGCGAACCGCGAGCCCACCCCCGCCGTTGAGGGCCCAGTGAATCCCATGAAAGACCAGCGGGTGCGACAGGCCATGTCTATGGGCATCGATCGAGAACTTATCGTCCGCGTGGCGCTCAACGGCAGCGGCTACCCAACGGGTCAGCTCATTCTCAATGGGAAGCGCGGGCATGTTCCCGACCGTCCCGTGCCCGACTATAACCCCGATAGGGCCAAGGCGCTCCTAAAAGAGGCCGGGTACGAGAAGGGCTTCAAGGTGAAGTTGGACGCCCCCAACGGGCGCTACCCCAACGACTCCCAGGTAGCCCAGGCCTTGGCGAGTCAGCTGTCGAAGATCGGCGTGGAGATCGACCTGAACCTGCATCCCAAGAGTTCCTTTTTCGACTACGTGCGCCCCGGCGACAAGTCCAGCCTGGTGATGACGGGCTGGGCGGAGCCCATCGACGCTGGCGAGACGGGGAACGTCCTCTTCTATACGCGGAACAAGACCCCCGGTAAGGGGAACTCCAACCGCGCGCACTACTCCAACCCTGAATACGATAAGCTCATTGACGAGGCGGACGCTACGGCCAACGTAGCCCTTCGCGGCGAGATTCTCGAAAAGGCGACGCGTCTCATTCTTGAGGACGTGGGAGTCATTCCACTCTACTTCAACAAAGACCTCTACGGAAAAAAGAAGAACGTGAAGTTCACCCCGCGCGCGGACAAGTTCATTCTGGCGCATGAAATGAACATTGAGTGAAGGGGAAAAAGTATGGACGGAAAATCCCTGATCCGCGATTGCCTGGACAGCGCCCGGGGCGAGCTGGTCGAGTTGAGTCATCTGTTACACGATAACCCTGAACTGAGCTACGAAGAGCGCCGCGCCGCGGAGTGGCAGGCCGCTTTGCTGAAAGAGCGCGGCTTTTCGGTGGAAGCGCCTTACCTCGGCCTCGCGACGGCGTTCCGCGCCTCCGTGAAAACGGGAGAAGGGCCCCGGATCGCGTTTCTTTCGGAGTACGACGCTCTGGCGGGCTTTGGGCACGCCTGCGCTCACAACGTCATAGCGGGCAGCTCCGTGGGAGCGGGCATCGGCCTGGCCCACGCCGTCAAGGTGTTGGGCGTCGCCTGCGAGGTTATCGTGATGGGAACGCCAGGGGAGGAAAAGTATGGCGGAAAGATTCACCTGGTGGAGCGCGGCGCTTTCGCCAGCGTTGACTTTGCCTTGATGATGCACCCTTCCACCAAGAACCAGATAGGAAGGGCGGGTCTGGCCGCCCTGGGTCTGACCGCGCGTTACCGGGGCAGGGCCGTTCACTCGGCGTCCCCCGAAAAGGGAATCAACGCCCTGACCTCGCTGATCTCTCTGTTCAACGCCATCGACGCCCTGCGTCAGGTGTGGCCGGACTCAGGGCGCTGCAACGGCATCATCACGGAGGGCGGCAAGGCCTCCAACATCGTCCCGGACTTCGCGGAGGCCCTTTTCACCGTCCGAGCCGGAAAAAAGCGACAGCTCGAAGCCATGGGACGAGACATTGAAGCAGCGGCTCAGAGCGCCGCGCGCTTGACAGGGGCCGAGCTGGAGCTCATCCGTGAGCCCCTTTACGCCGAACGCTATCCCAACGGCGTCATGGGAGAGCTTTTCAAGGCTAACATGGAATCTCTGGGAGAAGCGATGTGTTATCCCGACCCGACGGAGCGCGTGGGCTCCTCCGATATCGGCAACGTCTCCCTGGAGGTTCCGGCGATTCACGAGTACCTGGCCATTGCCGCGCCCGACGTTCCCGGACACACGGCGGCGTTTCGGGAGGCCGCCCGTTCGCCCCGAGCGGACGAGGTGGTGCTGTCGGGCGCGAAGGGGCTGGCTATGACGGGCTGGGACTTGGCGACGGACGCCCGCGCCCGCGCTGACGCCCGGAAGGAGTTTGAGGAAAAGGCCCTGCCGAACCGGTGAAAAGCTTCTTATTCCTTAACTGTTCGTGGCGTAACTCACCGAAGGTCGCTGGATTCAAGGCAGCGCGCGTCCCGAGGCGGGTCCTCCAAAGAGTATGTATAATAATGGCAGGTTGTGTAATCGCGCGCGGGAATACGAAGCCAAAAATAAAAGGAAACGCTGATTAAACCGGGGCTTCGCCCCATGCCCCACTTAGGGGCCGTGGGCCCCTAAGAACCCCATTTATTCAGCGTTTTCTATAGTGGATCGCATAATTACGCGCGGAAGTAAGAGACCAAAAGCCTGATATAAACGGCAAAAACTTTGCGCGGAAAAGAGCCAACGGCTCTAAGTATTTGGGGGTGTTGGGAGTGCGGCGATATAGTCCAGCGGCGCGCCTTTATCACGCGACGCGCTATTCACTGAACGGCCTGCTCGCGGCGTTTCGGGAAGAACAGTCATTCGAGTACGAAGCCGTCGTCCTGGTGGTTTTGCTTGCCGTCGTACTGACGGTGGGAGCGCCCTTTCCAGAGGCCGTGGCGCTGATCGGATGCTGGTTGGCGGTGATGGCCTTCGAACTGGTCAACGGCGCGGTGGAACGGGCTTTCGACCTCATCGACCAGGAACATAATCCCCACATCAAGGCGGGTAAGGATATGCTTTCCGCCGCCGTGTTTTTGATGATTTTGTTCAACGCGGTCTTGTGGGGAGTTTTCTTTTATAGAGGAATTTTTTACTAGACGTTTCAGGCGTCAGGAAGGATGGGGTTTTGAGTTTCGATGTGTCGCGGTACCTCGAGTACTTGGAGGGCCTTCCGTATTACCCGTACAGCGTCGTTGGGGGCGCGACCCTGCTGGTACTGCTGCTGGCGCTGGCCGCTGTTGGTCAAGGTCGGAAGACCACTCCAAGGCGCAAGGCCAGGCGACCCGTGGGCCCAATCCTGAGCCGTCCCGTGGACGGTCTCTCCCCTTACGGGGATTTCGAGAACGCTTTCACATCACCTCTCTCCTCGGTAGGGCAAACGCCCCCGACGCCGAAGCCCCCGGCTTCTCGGCCCGCGCCCGCGCAACCCCCCGCGCAGGCCACGCCGCCGCGTGTTTCCCCCACGGCAACGTCGACACAGCCCGCCTCAGTTCCTCCTGTAAAGCTTGTCGCGCCCGCGCAAGCCCCTGTACAGGAGACGCCGCCGCGCGTTCCGGCAACGCTCCCGGCTTCTCGGCCCGCGCCCGCGCAAACCCCCACGCAGGCAACGTCGCCGCGCGTTTCCCCCACGGCAACGCCAACACAGCCCATACCCTCAGTTCCTCCTGTAAAGCTTGTCGCGCCTACCCAAGCTCCTGTACAGGAGACGCCGCCCCGCGTTCCGGCAGCGCCGAAGCCCCCGACTTCTCCTGTGAGGTCCGTGCCCGCCCAAGCCCCCACGCAGGCCACGTTGCCGCGTGTTTCCTCCGTGGCAACGCCAACACAGCCCATACCCTCAGTTCCTCCTGTAAAACTCGTCGCGCCTGCCCAAGCTCCTGTACAGGAGACGCCGCCCCGCGTTCCGGCAGCGCCCCCGGCTTCTCGGCCCACGCCCACACAAGCCGCCGCGCGGGCTACACCAGCAAGCGTTCCCCCGCCCGCCTCAAATCAAGGGATAATACATGGAGCGCCGCGGGCCGTATTCTCCGAGGCCCCTTCTCCCGCCTCGGACTTGCCCGTGAAGCCCGCGCCCGAGCCCTCCACTCAGGGGATAATTCAGGGAGCTCCCCGCGCCGTCTTGACGCTTGAAGAACCTGCCGACTTGCCCGCGGAGCCCGCGCCCGAGCCCTCCACTCAGGGGATAATCCAGGGAGGACCTCGCGCCGTCTTGACGCCTGAAGAACCTGCCGACTTGCCCACGGAGCCCGCGCCCGAGCCCTCCACTCAGGGGATAATCCAGGGAGGACCCCGCGCCGTCTTGACGCTTAAAGAACCTGCCGACTTGCCCGCGAAGCCCGCGCCCGAGCCCTCCGCTCAGGGGATAATCCAGGGAGGACCCCGCGCCGTCTCCGCGCCACAGCCCGCGCCTCCCACACCCTCGACAACCGCGTCTCGCCAGGAAACGCTTCGCGCCGCCTCCGCGTTACGGCCCGCTGAACCGGCGCTCGACACGGCTGTAGCCGACGCGGTCAAGGCATGTCGAGACAAATTTCAAGAGGTGTATATTGAAATGTACATCAGCCTGAACCTCATATCCGACTTCACGGACCTGATGCGGGCGTTTGACCGCCGCGTTGACCAGGGCGTGGAACCCTACCGCCTAATCGCTGAGTTTGGAATGTCGCCCGTGGCCGCTGTTTGGACGCTGTTGTGCGACGTGGTGGACGACCTCCTGACGACAGGGAATTATCACATAGACAAAGGGTTTTTGGGGCTCCACGGGCAGGAACTGTTCAACGTGTACCGCCACGCTATGGACGCGCTACGAAACAAGGGCTTCGCCACGCCCGATGAAGCCCGCTTCAAAATATTGAGCTTGGAGAAAAAAATCGAGGTGATCGAGTAGCCGTTACTTCATCAGCTTTTTCCCGGCGCTGTACGCGGGGGAAAGGAGATTGCCCAGCGCGAAGTACTCGCTGCCTGGGATGAAGACCAAGGGATCGACCTTTTTGGGGTCCGGCCTGCCGGACGACTGCAAGATTTCCTCCTCGGCCCAGCATGCCAAGATCTCTCCCACGAACAGGTCGTGACTTCCCAGCTCCAGTTGGTGGGTGAGGCGACATTCCATGGATATGGGAAATTCCAGCGCCATCGGAGCGTCCGTTAGTTCGCCCCGCGCGGGCGTCAGGTTCGCGGCCTTGAACTTGTCCGTATTCCTGCCCGAAGCCATCCCCGCGTAATCCGCCTCCGCCAGGTACTTCGCTGAGGGCACATTGACGCTGAACGCCCGACGCTCCACAATCGCCGCGTGGCTGTAACGGTCCTTGCGGACGGAGATCTGCACCGAAGCTGGCTCAGAGCAGCATATTCCCGCCCACGCCAAGGTGATGAGGTTCGGTTTTCCGCTTTTGTCATAAGTCCCCACCACGACCACCGGCGTCGGGTAAATCCCCAACTTTGCCCCAATGTTCTTTTTCATAAACACCCCTCCTCAAGATTTTTGGTTAAAACAATCGCGCTTGACTTGGCGCGCGAGGCGTCCATCTTTTCCAGACTACACATCACTTGCTGGCTTGGCGAAGTTCCCTCAGAGCCTTGGTATCTTTAAACTCTGGGTTGTTCTCGGCATGGTCAATTGCCCTTTTACCTTCTTTATCCTTTACACGCGCGTCGGCGCCGTTTTTGAGCAAAAGCGATAACACTTCAGGATTGGGGTTATACCTAGTGGCCATCATGAGGATTGTAGAGCCGCCTTCATTCTTTGCGTTAACGTCGGCGCCGTTTTTGAGCAAAAGCGATACCGCTTCAGGATTGGGGTTTTTCTCGGCGGTCCACATGAGGGCTGTTTTGCCGTCTTTGTCCCTTGCGTTAACATCCGCGCCGTTTTTGAGCAAAATCGATACCGTTTCAGGATTGGGGTTTTTCTCGGCGGCCATCATGAGGGCTGTATCGCCGTTGACGCTCTTCGCGTTAACGTCGGCGCCGTTTTTGAGCAAAAGCGATAACACTTCAGGATTGGGGTTCCACACGGCGGCCACCGTGAGGGCTGTATAGCCGTTTATGTCCATTGCGTTAACGTCGGTGCCGTTTTTGAGCAAAAGCGATAACACTTCAGGATTGGGGTTATAGGCGGCTACCATGAGGGCTGTATAGCCGTTTTTGTTCCTCGCGTTAACGTTCGCGCCAGCCTTTAGCGCGGCCGCTACCTCATCGTAGGTTCCTTCTTTGCACAACCGCGAAAAATCGTAATCCGACATAGCCCAGGCCTGGGCGCGCGACATCAGGAAACACGAAATCAGAACCACAGCCCAAATAAAATATTTTTTCATATTCTTACACCTTCCTTTAAGGGAATCCCCAGCGTTTTGAAGGCCGGGGTAAATCGCGCTTGACTTGGCGCGCGAGGCGTCCATCTTTTCCCGAAAATGGCATGAATGAGAAGAATACCTCCCTGGGGTGAAAAATTTCTGTTTTCGTTGGTTTTCACCTGGAAATTTGACATTGTTAGAGCCATAATATTTACACCTCGCTGGTGAAAGTTTTTGTTGTCATAGACGTAGCTTAACACCTGTTGCCATAACAGGCCAGCGAGGTTGGTCGCTTTTATGACTGGAGATTGGGGCTCATAGCCCCAAAAAACAAAAACCTCAGGCTGCGCCTCCTTTGTTTTACTACTTACCGCTTGAAGGGGCGCAGCGCATGAGGATACAGCCAACGGGCGCCCTGTCAACCTTTTCGTTTCTTAGAAAGAACGTCGAAGACGACGGCGGTCAGCAGCACGGCCCCTTTGACCACCTGCTGCCAGTTGGAGTTGATGCCAAGGATCGACATGCCGTTGTTCAAAACGCCCATGAACACCGTGCCGATGAGCGTGCCGCCCACAGTGCCTATGCCGCCGTAGGCCGAGGCCCCGCCAATGAAGCAGGCCCCAATCGCGTCCAGCTCGTAACTCTGGCCCAGGGTGGGGAAGGCCGAGTTGAAGCGCGCCATGCAGACCAGCGCCGCCACGGCGGCTAAAAATCCCATATTGGTGTAGGCGAAAAACAGCACCCCATTGGTGTTGATGCCCGACAGTTTCGCTGCCTTCTCGTTGCCGCCCATGGCGTAGAGGTAGCGCCCCGGCACCGTCTTCGCGGTGTAGTAGTAGTAGGCCAGCACCACCACGCCCAAAAGAATCAGGACAACCGGTATTCCCCTGTCTTTGCCAAAGCTGTGGAACGAACCCATGATCACCCCGCAGATCAGCGCCAGTCGCAGCCACATCCACCTGACATCCTCCACCTCATAACCTTTACGGATTTTGCTGACGCGGCCGTAAAACCGAACGGCAACCACGATCACGCAGAGGATCACACCCGTTATCAGCGAGAACCGCGCTCTTGCGGCAATGTCCGACCCCCCCGGTAAAAAGCTGCCAAAGTAACGGGTGAACTCATCGGGTATAGGGGAAATGGTTTTGGCGTCCAGCACCAGCAGCGCCAGTCCGCGGTAGGCGAGCATCCCGGCCAGGGTGACGATGAAGGCCGGTATCCTCACGTAGGCTATCCAATAGGCTTGTATCGCGCCCAAAAGGATCCCTATCAAAAGACAAAGAGCGATACTGGTGTAGATGTTGCCCTGAATCCCCAAAAAGTTGTTGTTCCACTTCACGATGAGAGTGGCGCCCAGCGCGGCCACCAGACACACCATCGAACCCACGGACAGGTCAATGTTGCCTCCGGTCAGGATGCAGAGCAGCATCCCGGTGGCCAAGATGATCACGTACCCGTTCTGAGAGATCAGGTTCGTGATGTTGCGCGGCGCGAACAAAGACCCTCTGCCGGCCATCACGATCCAGGCGTGAAAAAACAGCATCACAAAAATCAGGGCGATCAGCATAGGGTTTTTTTTCAGGATTTCTATTACTTTCTTCATAGTTTCACGCTCCTCCGTCAACTGGCTTTAAGAATGCAGGCCATGATGGTCTCCTGACTGGCCTCTTCACGCGGCAGCTCAGCCACGACCCGACCCTCGCACATCACGTAGATGCGGTCACACATTCCCAGGATTTCCGGCATCTCGCTGGAGATCATCAGCACTGCCTTTCCCTCGGACACCAAGTCGTTGATGATCTTGTATATCTCGTACTTAGCGCCTACGTCGATGCCGCGGGAAGGCTCGTCCAGGATGAGGACGTCAGGCTCCGTGAACATCCACTTGCTCAGAAGCACCTTCTGCTGGTTGCCTCCGGAGAGGTTTCCCACGGGCTGCTCCACGTTCTTGCACTTCACGCGCAGTTTCTCGCGGAACTCCTGGGCCACGCGGTGCTCTAGATCCACGTCCAAGTGCTTCAAGCGGCTCACCTTGGACAGGTTTGCCAGTGTCATGTTGATCCGTATGGCCTCGGTCAACACCAGCCCGTTACCCTTACGGTCTTCTGTGGCGTAGGCGAGTTTGTTGTTGATGGCCTCCCTCACGGAGTTCAGTTGTACCTCACGGCCGTCGAGCAGAAGCGCGCCCTGAATCTTCCGCCCGTAACTCTTGCCGAAAATACTCATGCCCAGCTCGGTGCGCCCCGACCCCATCAGGCCGCTGATGCCCACCACCTCGCCTCGGCGCACATTGATATTCACGTTCTCGCAGACCTTGCGTTCCTCGTAGAGTTCATGATGTACTGTCCAGTCGCGAACCTCAAGGAGTATCTCGCCGATATTGGACTCCCGCGCGGGATAGCGGCTCGTCATCTCGCGCCCCACCATGCCCTTGATGATACGTTCTTCGCTCAGATCGTCCGCGCCCTTCGTCAGCGTCTCGATGGTGCGGCCGTCGCGCAGTACCGTGATGCGGTCGGCCACCTGCGATACCTCGGAGAGCTTGTGAGAGATGAGGATAGATGTCATACCCTGTTTCTTGAACCGCGTCATCAGCTCCAGAAGTTTTTGGCTGTCGTTTTCGTTCAGGGAAGCCGTGGGCTCGTCCAGGATCAGAAGGCGCACGCTTTTCGCTAGGGCCTTGGCGATCTCTGTCAACTGCTGCTTGCCGACGCCAATGTCCTTGATGAGCGTGTGGGAGGATTCCTTCAGACCCACCATTTTCAGGTATTCATCGGCTTTCGCGTAGGTTTCGTTCCAATTGAGGTTGAACGTGGAGCCACGCTCGTTGCCAAGAAACATGTTCTCGGCGATCGTCATGTAGGGTACCAAGGCCAGCTCCTGGTGAATGATGACGATGCCCTTTTTCTCGCTGTCGCGGATGGTGGAGAAACGGCAGAGTTCCCCGTCGTAGACGACCTCGCCCCCGTAGGTTCCGTAGGGATAAATTCCCGAAAGGATGTTCATCAACGTTGACTTGCCCGCGCCGTTTTCTCCCACCAGCGCGTGGATCTCGCCCTCGGCCACGTCCATATCCACGTTATCGAGAGCGCGCACGCCTGGAAATTCCTTCACAATTCCCTTCAACTGCAGCAACTGTTTTTTCAAACAAATCCCTCCCGACTCGAAGCGGGGAAGCCCCCTATACGGCGGCAGGCGGGGGATATAAAGCCCCGCCTGCCCGGCGCTCGTCCGGCGTTTGTCGAGCGAGCCGCTCATTATGGAAAAACAAACGGCTTGCCGCTTGCGCCGGGACGCCGACGCCGTTACTACCGCAACTGATTTTCAGTGTAGTACCCGCTGTCGATGAGCAGGGTCTTGTAGTTGTCCTTCGTGCAGAACACAGGGTCGCAGAGGTAAGACGGAATGACGCCCGTGCCGTTGTCGTAGGTCTTGGTGTCGTTCACCTCCGGCTTGCCGCCCTTCAAAATGGCGTCCACCATTTTGACCACCTGGGCCGCCAGGGCGCGCGTGTCCTTGAAGATGGACATACTCTGCCTGCCGGCCAGAATGTTCTTCATGGAGGTGAGGTCGCAGTCCTGCCCCGTGAGGACGGGAAAGTTCTCCGCGGTGTAGCCCGCGCCGACGAGGGCGTTGGTGATGCCGTTGGCCACCGAGTCGTTGGAGGAGTACACGGCGTCCAGCTTCGTGCCGTTGGGGCCATAGCCGCTGGAGGTGATCAGGTTCTCCATGCGAGTCTGAGCCTTCTCCGTGCTCCAACTGGGCGTAGCGGCCTGGTCTCTCGCGACCTGACCGGACTTCACCACCAGTTTGCCGCTCTTGATGTAGGGCTCCAGTATCGACATGGCGCCGCCGAAGAAGAAGATGATGTTATTGTCGCCGGGGTCGCCAGTGAACAACTCAATGTTGAAGGGGCCCTTCTCCGTATCCAACTTGAGCTGGTCCCGGATGTACGCGCCCTGCAAAACGCCCACTTTGAAGTTGTCGAACGTGGCGTAGTAGGAAACCGCGTCGGAGTTCATGATCAAGCGGTCATAGGCGATAACGGAAACCCCTTGGGCCTTGGCTTCCCCCAGCACCGTGGTCAAAGCGCCGCTGTCGATGGCGGAGATGACCAGCGCCTTGCACCCGCCGGAGATCATGTTTTCAAGTTGGGACACCTGAAGGGGGACTTCGTTGTCGCCAGCGTACTGCAAATCCACCTCATACCCCGCGGCTTCGAGCTGCCGCTTCATGTTGCTACCGTCCTGATTCCAGCGCTGCAAGCTTTGAGTGGGCATCGACACGCCCACTTTCAGGGCCGCGGAGGACTCGCCCGCGCCGTACAGCGTCAACGTGAGAACAAACAGAACCGCGAGAATTACAGATAAAGTTTTTTTCATTTTCTCAACACCTCCGTAAAAAATGAACGTCCCTTCCTGGCATCCTTGCCATCCCACACGACTGAGGAAATCCTTATCCGCCGCGCCGCGAAATCTTTTCTCCGCGAAATCTTCTCTATTTCCTCCTCCCTTCGATTAAGGAAGCGCTGATTAATGGGGTTCTTAGGGGTCCGAGACCCCTAAGTGGGGCATGGGGCGAAGCCCCATATGGATTTAATCAGCGCTTCCTTAAATCTGACCGTGAACTCACTGATATAGGTAGCGCATAACGATGGATTCCAGGAGCTCTTGCCTGCCGGACTCGCTTGCGGGCGAGTCGTGGGTCAGCGCGTACTCCGTCAGCGATTCAAGAGTGGCTTTGCCCTGGACGATCTCCGCGCCGACGCCGGTCTTCCAGTTCGCGTAGCGCTTTTCTAGGAAGTCGTCCAGCTCCCTGGACTCCAGAAGCGCGTGAGCGGCCTTCAAGGCCCTGGCAAAACAGTCCATGCCCGCAATGTGGCCGTAGAACAGGTCATCCGTCTTGAAGGAGCCGCGCCGTACCTTCGCGTCGAAGTTGAACCCACCCGGCAGTCCGCCGTTTTTCAAGATTTCGAGCATTACCATCGTCGTGCCATAGACGTCCGTCGGGAAGATATCGGTGTCCCATCCCAGGAGCATGTCGCCCTGATTGGCGTCCAGGCTGCCCAGAATGCCGTTTACGCGGGCGTAATGAAGTTCGTGCTGCACGGTGTGCCCGGCCAGAGTGGCGTGGTTGGTCTCGACGTTGAACTTGAACTTGTTGAGGAGCCCGTACTTTTGCAAAAAAGCGTAACCTGCCGCCACGTCGAAGTCATACTGGTGTTTGGTGGGTTCCTTGGGTTTGGGTTCGATGTAGAAGTGTCCTGTGAAGCCGATCTTGTTCGCGTAATCGGTGGCAAGTTTCAGAAAGCGAGCCAGGTTGTCCAGCTCCAGGCCCATGTCCGTGTTCAATAGCGTCTCGTACCCCTCACGGCCGCCCCAGAAAACGTAGCCTTCTCCGTTTAGGTCCTTCGTGATCGAGAGGGCTTTACGCACTTTGGCGGCGGCGAAGGCAAAAACCTCGGCATTGGGGTTCGTGGCCGCGCCATGCGTAAAGCGCGTGTTGCCGGTTAAATTGGACGTGCCCCACAGGAGCTTTTTGCCGGCGACCTTCATTTTTTCCTTGATATAGGCCGCGATCTCGTCTAAGCGCTCATTCGTCTCCTTCAGGGAAGGGGCCTCGGCGACCAGGTCCCTGTCGTGGAAACAGAAGTAGTCGATGCTGATCTTGTCCATAAATTCAAAGGCGGCGTCCGCCATGTCCTTCGCTTGCCGGACGGGCTGCGCGGCGGCGAGCCATGGACGCTCAAGGGTACCGTCGCCGAACATGTCCGCCCCCATCGCCGAGAACGTGTGCCACCACGCCACAGCGAAACGCAGGTGCTCTTTCATCGTCTTGTCCCCGACCTTTTCCCCAGCGTTGTAGTGCTTGAAGGCCAAGGGGTTCTTCGACTTCGGGCCCTCGTACTTCACCTGACCTATTCCCTTGAAATACTCCGTCATCAACAGATCGCTCCTTCCAGTATTGTATTAACCCAGCATTGAAAAATCAATAAATAATGATGTAAAGCGTATTCAATACAAAGGCAAAGTATGAAACTCCATCTTATCGCTTTTTCAATGCCGATGTAATATTTTACCAGAGCAAACGCATAAAGACATAAAGTCCTGCTATGACTAAATTTATTTTCTAGGTAAAAATACCTAGGAAAATAACGCGAAGCAAGTTGTCGCAACAATTCAACGTGAGGCTCATGTGTTTACCCTGAATATTTTACGTTTACCGCGCGTTCAAAGCCGCCACGGCGTCGAATCGCGGCTTTAGGCTCACATAGAGCGCCTTAAACTGCTCGTAGACGGCATCGTACTTGGGGTAGTCCGTTTCGTCGGGCTCGGTCACGGCGCTCTCCCTCACCCAATCCTTGACCGTCGTCAAGTCCGCGCCGCCCCCCATGGCGGCCAGCATGGCCGCTCCGTAGGCCCCGCCCTCGTCAATGGCGGGAACCACGACGAGAACCTTCATGTTTCCAGCTAACATCTTGCGCCACTCCGCGTTTTTCGCGCCGCCGCCCACCACCAGAACTCGGTGGATCGCTGTTTGCTCCTTCAGAAGCTCGAACGAATCTCGCAACCCATAGGTAATTCCCTCCATCACCGCCCGGAAAACACGCATCTCGTCGGTCATGGTGGAAAGGCCAAAAAGCACCCCCCGCGCGTTGGGGTCACGATGCGGCGTCCGCTCTCCCTGCAGGTAAGGGAGCCACAAAAGGCCATCGGCTCCGATCCGCGTTTCCGCAATGCCCCTCTCAACCTGAGCCCATGAAAAATCGCGTCCCATCTTATCCTTGAACCAGTTCAAAGACGAGGCCGCTGACAACATGACCCCCATGTAATAGGAAACGTCGGGCGCGGCGTGGTTGAAAAAGTGCAGTTTGCCGCTTTTGTCAGGAAGAGTTCCCCCCTTCGCGATACCCACCACCGTTCCCGAGGTGCCTATGGAGATCATGCAGTCTCCCTCCTGGCAAACCCCAACGCCGAGAGCTGAAACAGCGTTGTCCGCGCCGCCCGCCACCACCTCCGCCTCGTCCCAGGCCAGCTCCTGGGCCAGCTCCCTGCGCAACCGTCCCCGTACCTCAAAGGAGGCTTGCAAGGGGGGCAGAAGTTTGGGGTCGATTTTCAGCGCGTCAAGCAGAGAAACGCTCCACTTCCTCCCGACAACGTCGTACATCGCGCTACCCGAAGCGTCGGAGTGGTCGCTGCCCAGCTCGCCGGTAAGCCTGTAGGCGATAAAGTCCTTCGCGATCAAGCAAGTCGCCATTTTTCCGTAAACGTCAGGCTCCCGGTTGCGCAACCATAATACCTTCGGCAGGGTGAAGCCGGGGTATATCGGATTGCCCGTCAGCCCGATGACCTTTTCCTCACCCCCCAGCTTTTGAGTGGCGGCCTCACACTCAACGGCCGTCCGCTGGTCGCACCACAAAATGGCGTTACGCAGGACTCGCCCGTTCTTGTCTAAGGGAACAAGGGTATGCATCTGCCCGGACAGCCCAATGCGTTCCACCCTCAGTTCCTTAGGCACGGCCCGCAGCAACGTTAGCACCCCTTCCCACCAGCTTTCCGGGTCTTGCTCCGCCCAAGCCGGATAGGGCGCCAAAAGGGAAAGAGGATGAGAAAAACTACCCACAACCTTGCCCAAAGCGTCTACCGCTAGGGCCTTGATTCCCGTGGTGCCCACGTCGATTCCTAGATATACCTTCATTGTTTGCCTCCCGTTTCGTCGTTTTCGCGTCTAACTGGCGGCTTTGCGACATCAATTATTTTCAGCTCTTTTTTATTCTACATCAATTTTACATCTTTACATCAACCTAAAAACGTTTCACCCCCAGGGCAAACGTATCAAACGGCAGCAAGCAACCGCAGGATATAGTCGTTGTTCCAAGAGAGGCTTGCTTGCCTCTAAAAGCGTGTCTAAAAATTTTTTCAAAAGAAGAGACACAAAAGCCAATTTAACCATACTGAGCGTTGTTTCAATAAGACGTTCGCGGTTTTTCCATAAACGACGGCATTGATCCAGCCATCCAAAGGCACGCTCAATAATGCCAAGTTTGTGGAATTAGCAAAGATATGAAGTAGGGCGAAATTTCCTACCTAGTATGCTTATAGTTGATTCTAAGAGCCTGTCCAAGATCTCTTGGAGGTGAGATATACTAAAGGCAGAGATTTGAACAGATGGAGAAAATATATGCGTAAGGCATATGACAGCGATGTAAGCAGAGAGCAATTTAACCAATTAAAACAACGCTTATTATGGTTAATTTGTCTTTCATATCTTTTATTTTTCTTTTAAAAATATTTTATATAAAATCTAAGACTGCTTAAGTAGCCTTAATAGTCATGAATATAAAATATAATTAAAGAAAGTGTTGAATAAACGAGGGTCTTATTTTTCAAACGGAGGCGGGCAATATGGAGCGGCACAAGTTATACGTGGTGAGCGTAGGGCCGGGTGGCGACGAGCACCTGACCCGCGCGGCGGAAAGCGTCCTGAAAACGGCGGACTGCGTGGCAGCCGCGAAGCGCCACATGCGTCTGGTAGAAGGGCATGGGAACGTTCTGCCGCTGGAGAGCCCGGACGAGGTCTTTGAGAAGATCGCGGAGAACCTGAACAACGGCAGCGTGGCCGTGGCGGTTTCGGGAGACGCGGGGATTTTCAGCCTCATGCCGCGCCTACAAAGGGCCTTTCCTGAGCGGGACATCACCGTTATTCCCGGCGTGAGCGCGCTGCAATCCCTCTGCGCGGAGATCGGCGAGACTTGGGACAGCGCGGAGATCGTCAGCTTTCATGGACGGGATGTTCCTCCCGCCAAAGCAGTGGGGATCGCGATGCACGCTAAAAAAACGTTCTTCTTCTGCGGACCTGGACATGGTCCCGAGTGGGTTTGCCGCCTCTTGGCGGAGCGGGGGGTCAAGACCCGTATCGCCGTGGGCGAGCGTCTGTCCTACTCCAACGGGCGCGTCGTGACAGGAAGCGCCCTTGAGCTGTCCAGTCAGGTTTTCGACCCTCTCTCCGTGGTGATGGTGAGTAACCCCGACCCTCTGCCGCTCCTTGTCCCCCGTCCCAGGGACGAGGACTTTCTACGCTCCCCTTCGGTACCCATGACGCGCGGAGAGGTGCGGACGGTGATACTAGACAGGCTCTCACTTGAACTGGAGGCCGTCGTATGGGACGTAGGAGCCGGAACGGGTTCCGTCGCCGTCGCTTGCTCGCGGCTCTGCCCCTACGGAGAGGTTCACGCCGTCGAACGCCTGCCGGAAGCCGCCCGCCTGCTGCGCGCGAACAAAGAAAATTTCCGCGCCTACAACCTTTTCATTCACGAGGGCGAGGCGCGGAATCTACTGGAAACCCTGCCCCGTCCAACTCACGTTTTTATTGGCGGCAGCGGCGGGGCGCTGAGGGAAATCCTTGGGCACGTAAAAAAGTTGAGCAATGACGATAAAAACAGGAAAATTTTTGTCACCGTCAGCGGGGTCGCGCTGAAGACCATTGGAATGGCCTACGAGATCCTCAGCGGCGAGGGTTTTTCTGGTCTGGACGTGACGCAGGTCGCCATCAGCCGAAGCAGGTCCGTCGGGAGCAGCCTGATCTTGGCGGCGCAGAACCCAGTAACTCTGTTGTCCGCGTATGCCGGGAAATAACGAGACTTTTTCCATGATTCACTTTGTTGGAGCGGGGCCCGGAGCGCCTGACCTGATCACCGTCCGGGGGATGGAGCTTTTGCGGAACGCTAGTATGATTGTCTACGCGGGCTCCCTGGTCAACCCGAAGCTTTTGACCTACGCCTCCTCGGGTTGCGAGGTTCACGATAGCGCCTCCATGACCCTGGAACAGGTCATTGAGACGATGCGGGGCGGCTTCACTAGGAAGCTGTCCGTCGTCCGACTCCACACCGGCGACCCATCGCTCTACGGCGCGGTGCGCGAACAGATGGACCGCCTGCGAGCACTCGGTATTCCCTTCAAGGTCGTGCCGGGAGTGAGCTCTTTCTGCGCGGCGGCGGCGGCGCTCCACGCGGAATATACCCTGCCAGGCGTCAGTCAGACCCTTGTTATCACGCGTATGGAGGGTCGGACACCTGTCCCAGAGCGCGAGAAAATCCAAAACCTCGCCGTCCACGGCGCGTCAATGGCGGTTTTCCTCTCCGCTGGAATGGTGACGGAACTCTGTCAGGCCCTGACCGAAGGCGGTGGCTACTCCGCTGAAACCCCAGCGGCGCTGGTCTATAAAGCCAGTTGGCCGGAGGAAAGGGTTCTGCGCGGCACGCTGGCTACCCTGCCGGAACAAGCCAAGGGTATCCGCAAGACCGCCCTGATTCTGGTGGGAAACTTCCTTGGAGACGACTATGAGCTGTCGCGGCTCTACAACGCCTCTTTTGGGCACGAATTCAGAAAGGCGGACAACGGAGCCCCTGAAACGCAAGCGGGCGCGCCGCCGGTGGTCTTTGCGGCATTCACGCGCCAGGGGGCGGAACTGGCGTCGCGCCTCTCCGAGGCGATGGGGGGGCGCGTGTTTGTGCCAGAGCGCTTTGCGAGAGAGAAAAGGGAACCTTTTTCGGGAAAGGTGTCCGCCTGGGCGGAGGAGTGGTTCCCAAGGGCCAAGGCGCTGGTGTTCGTCGCGGCGGCGGGGATAGCCGCGCGTGCGATAGCGCCGTGCCTGCGGGACAAGGCGGTGGATCCGGCGGTGGTGGTTCTGGACGACGCGGGACGCAACGTCATCTCCCTGCTTTCGGGGCACATCGGAGGCGCCAACGAGCTTGCGCGACGTATTGCGGCTTTGACGGGTGGGAACGCCGTCATCACCACAGCCACGGACACGCATAAGATCGAGGCCGCCGACGACTGGGCGGTTAGGAATGGCTGCGTTGTCGAAAACGCGGAGGCGATCAAATATGTTTCGGCAGCGATGCTGGAGGGCTTGCCCATGGGCGTGGCCGTCACGGATGAAACCTTCACACTTCCGCCCTGGCCTGTGACGCTGTGGCTGAGGCCCCAGACATTGGTACTGGGTGTGGGCTGCAAACGTGGGATAAAGAAAGAGGCCCTGAATGCGGCGATTGAGGATTTTTTGCGAGGCGCGGGAAGGTCGTTCCTATCGCTTAAGGTCGTGGCCTCGATAGACCTGAAGCGCGGCGAGCCCGCGATACTGGAATTTTGCCGCGAACGGGGGATTCCGTTTCTGACCTACGACGCGGAGGAACTGGGTCGCGTGGAGGGTCCTTTTTCGTCGTCGCGGAAGGTACTGGAGGTCACGGGTGTGGACAACGTGTGCGAACGGGCCGCAGTCTTAGCCTCTGGCGGCGGGCCTCTCTTGCGGAGCAAGACGCTCTACCCCGGCATTGCCCTGGCCCTGGCGCGGGCCGCTGGAAACAGGCGCGTATCATGATCTTTGTCGTCGGCATTGGCCCAGGGGGGGATCTCGATATGACGCCGCAGGCGGTTCAAGCCCTAGAGCGGGCGGAGGTCATCATGGGATACAAAACCTACATCGACCTTCTTGCCCCAGCGTTTGAGCGCAAAAAAACGCTTTCCTTCGCGATGAAGCAGGAGATCGAGCGTTGTCGTCAGGCCGTTGAGCTGGCGCGGACGGGGCAAAATGTAGCGCTGGTGTCGGGCGGTGACGCGGGGGTCTACGGCATGGCGGGACCGGTGCTGGAGGTGTTGGACGCCTTGGGGGACACCTCCGTGGAGGTGGAGGTTATACCTGGCGTAACGGCGGCCTGCTCGGCGGCGGCGGCGTTGGGCGCGCCGCTGAACCACGACTTCGCGGTTGTTAGCCTCAGCGACCTGCTCACCCCATGGTCGCTCATCGAAAAGCGCCTTGCCCTAGCGGCGGAGGCCGACTTCGTCCTCTGCCTCTACAACCCAGCGAGCCAGACGCGGAAGGACTATCTGGGTCGGGCCTGCGACGCCGTCATGACGTTCCGGGACGGGGTCACGCCCTCGGGCTGGGTTCGCAATGCCGGAAGGGAGGGGCAGGCCTGTAAAATTCTGCCCCTGTCGGAGTTGCGGAGCGAAAGCCTGGACATGCTCTGCACGGTCGTCATTGGGAACTCCGAGACAAAAATTCTGAACGGTCGTATGGTCACGCCGAGGGGGTATTTTCGAGGAACATGAAGAGAATTCTTGTGTTTGGGGGAACGACGGAGGGGCGGGAGATCGCGGCGAGCGGCCTGCCGGTGATCTACTCCGTCACGACAGAATACGGCGGGAAGCTGGCGGATTTTCCAGGCACGGAGGTCTTGGTGGGACGCATGGACGAAGGGGACATGGCGGCCTTCATGAGGTCGCGCCCCGTGGCGGGGGTTATCGACGCGACGCACCCCTACGCCGTCGAGGTCACGAAAAACATACGCGCCGCCTGCACAAAGACGGGCGTCCCTTACGCGCGCGCGACCCGCGCGGCCTCAGACGCGAAGGAAGTGACCGCCGTCCCCAACTGTCAAGCGGCAGTGGAAACGCTGCAATCCCTCCTGTTAAAAATGGAAGGAAACGCTCTCTTGACCGTAGGGAGTAAGGATCTGGAGAAATTCGCGGCCCTGCCCGCTCCTTTGCGAAAGCGCCTCTACGCGAGGGTGCTGCCCTTGTCCTCCGTCGTGGCCGCCTGTGAAAAACTGGGCTTCGACGCGGGGCACATCGTCGCCATGAAGGGCCCCTTTACCAAGGAGATGAACTTCGCGACGCTGGCAATGACGGGCGCTGAGGTTCTTGTTACCAAAGATGGAGGTACGGCGGGAGGACTCGTGGAAAAGCTGGAGGCGGCGCGGGAGCGGGGTGCGGAGGTTCTGCTGATCCGCCGTCCCGATGAAACGGGCGTGACGGTCTTGGAGGCGATAGCTTGGGGGTTTGAGCTGTTGGGCCTTGCCCGACCAAAGAAATTTCCCCTTTTCCCATTCTTTACCAACGTGGCGGGACGCCGGTCCGTGGTGGTCGGGGGGGGGGAGGTAGCGGCGCGGAGGGCGAAGACGCTTCTTCTTTGCGGCGCGGAGGTGACGATCATCAGCCCCTCCTTTGGCGCCGCCTTTGGGGATGCGGAGTTCGCCACCGTCGCGCGGCTGGTACGCCCTTACCGAAAGGGGGATCTGAGTGGGGCGTTCGTCGCCGTCGCCGCCACAAATGACAGAAACGTGAACCGCGAGGCTGGAGCTGAGGCGCGCGAAGGAGGGATTCCCGTCTCCGTGGCCGACGCGCCAGAGGAATGCACGTTTTTTTTCCCCGCACTGGCTGTTCACGGCGATGTGGCGGCGGCAGTGTCCACCGGCGGGAATTCACCCGCTTTGTGCCGTCGCCTGACCGCACGCCTCCGCGCCGTCTGGCCGGGATGGGTGAAGGAGGAGGGGCTGGAATTTTGAGCGGGGAAAAGATCGTCCGCGTCGGCAGCCGGGACAGCGCTCTGGCTGTGGAACAAACGCGGCTCGTTATCGAGACTATCACGCATTCGCACCCGGAGGTCCGGGTCGAGCTGGTGACGATGAAGACCGTTGGAGACCTAAACTTTCGACCCTTTGAGGAACTAAACAAGGACGCGGGGAACCCCAAGAGGCTTTTTATCAAGGAACTCGAACAGGCGTTGCTGGATGGGCGCATCGACCTGGCGGTTCACAGTCTGAAGGACATGCCCGCTGAGCGGCCGGACGATCCTCTACCCATTCTCGCGTTCTTCAAGAGGGGCGACCCTCGTGACGCGCTGGTACTGGCAAGATCCGCCAAGAATAAAAGCCTCGAAAGCTTTGGCTTTACTATCGGGAGCTCGTCCGCGCGGCGGCGGGTGCAGTTGGCGGGGTTGATGCCTGGCTGTGCCGTGCGTTCAGTGCGTGGCAACGTCCTGACGCGCCTGAAGAAGCTGGACGAGGGCAGGGACTACTCCGCTTTGGTTCTTGCCGCCGCGGGGTTGAAAAGACTGGGGCAGGAACATCGTATATCCCGAATTTTCGAGCCGGAGGAGATGATCCCCGCCGCTGGTCAGGGGGTATTGGTTTGTCAGGGTCTTCGAGGGAAAGGCTACGGCTATCTCGACGCCGTGAATGACCCAGACTCTCAGGATTGCGCTGGGGCCGAGCGGGCTTTCGTGGCGCGGCTGGAGAGCGGCTGTACCCTGCCCACGGCGGCCTATGCGGAACTTCGCGGGATGGAACTGCGCCTTATGGCCTTGTACGCTGACGAAAAAAGGGGAATATACCGGAAAGGAACACTCAGCGGCAATCGGAAGGAAGCGGTAAAGTTGGGCGAGAGTTTAGCGGAAAATCTTATCGCTGATTGAATGGGCTTCTTCGGACAATGAGCTTGTATTAGGGCAAATACGCACAGCCGCTAAATCTAGGCGGATGCAGAGAGTATAGGAAAAGCTATCCGGGCGCATTGGGGAATTGAAAACGGCGAGTAATGGGTGTAAATTTCCGAGAAAATTATGCTGGGGTCTATTGACATTTCATGAAATTTATGTTGAGATGTGAGGATGATTATTACACAAGAGCAATATTCTCGAATAGAAGCGCATTTGCCGCTTCAGCGCGGGAATGTGGAAATTGACAACATTACTTTTATAAACGCCCTTCTTTACGCCGTGGAAAACAGTTGCGAGTGGAGGGCATTGCCGGAACGGTTTGGGAAGTGGAACAGCGTTTATCAAAGGCGCGGAAGATGGGCGAAATCCGGCGTTCTCAAACGGTTGTATTTCGGAAGGTCTGTACACGATATGACAAACTGGATTTTATGTTTCTTGCTTTCGCTCAGTTTGCCTTCGTTATGATCTGGCTCAATTAATGTCAACAGACCCTAATAAGACCTGTGTACCACTGGACGCATCGAAGAATTCGTGCGCATGTGTCGATTTGTTTTCTAGATACTGTCGTCACGAGACATTTATTATGTTATTATCTTTCCATAAAATACAACAGCGCAGAGAGAGTAATATATGGATAACGCGCGTCACCGCCACGATATATCAGACAGAGTCTGGAACCTTCTGGAGCCGCGCCTTCCCGGCAGGGAGGGCGCATGGGGAGGGAAAGCCAGAGATAACAGACGGTTCATTAACGCTGTATTCTGGATTTTACGCACCGGAGCGCCCTGGCGCGACCTGCCGCCCGACTACGGCGGCTGGAAGAACACGCACCGCCGCTTTTGCCGATGGAGGGACAAGGGAATATGGGAGTCCTTGCTGGAGCGGCTGATAACTGAGCCGGACTTCGAGTGGCTGATGATAGACGCCTCGCGCGTCAAGGTTCACCCTCACGCGACCGGGGCGAGAGGAG
>JAITGK010000135.1 GCA_031280635.1 Synergistaceae bacterium | reverse complement strand
GGGCTCAGGGCTCAGGGCTCAGGGCTCAGGGCTCAGGGCTCAGGGCTCAGGGCTCAGGGCTCAGGGCTCAGGGCTCAGGGCTCAGGGCTCAGGGCTCAGGGCTCAGGGCTCAGGGCTCCTTTTTTCTTGGAGGAACGCGAGCGCGTTTCAGTAAAACGGTTCGCGTCACTATTCATAGACATATTGAATGTGCCCTTGCGGGGGGCGGCGTTTTGCCCCGGCAGGGGCATGTTTTTTGCCCGCGTGTCCAGGGCGTGGGGGTGATATCCAAGACTGAGAGTAGGGTTTAGGGTATGTCCAGGCGCGTAAAAATGGTTGTGTCGATTTTGGGATTGGAGGTTTTTGGAAATGACGCGAAAGCGGAAGAAGGGTTTGCTCAGGGTCTCCGAAATGGGAGCGAAAAAAGGCTTGTGGATGGTTGTCGCGGTGTTTTTGCTGGCGCTCGCGTTTTGCGCGGTGGTGGGTCGGGCTGAAGCGGCGGAGTACTTCCCGAAATTTTCCTCACAAACCCTCGACGGAAAGAACGTAACCAACGCCGTGTTCTCCGGCAAAAAGCTCACTATGGTCAACATATGGGCAACCTGGTGCCCTCCCTGTGTCGGGGAGATGCCGGACTTAGGACGACTGGGAGCTTCCATGCCTAAGGGAACCCAATTGATAGGCCTTCTTCTGGACGCCGACGATTCTGGGGCAATTCAAAAGGCCAAGACCATCCTGTCCAAAGCTAAGGCTGATTTTCTTCAGATCCGCCCCAGCAAGGAAATGAGTTCTTACCTGAACACGGTGGAGGCCATTCCCACCACCGTTTTTGTGGACTCCGAGGGTCGGATCGTCGGAGAGCCCCTGGTGGGAGCGCACTCCGAGAAAGCGTACCGCGCGGAGATCGAAAAAGCCCTCAAACAGCTTCGGTAAGAAACATGCCGAAGATGGCGACAAATCCTCTGACTTCCTCAAGGCACAGTAAAAACCGAAAGGAGAGAATTTCTATGAAAAAATGTTTTGGGCGGAAGAGAGCGGTGATTCTTTTGCTTGTGACGCTCCTTGTCGTTGTTTGCGTCAGCGCCGCTGTAGCCTATGGCCCGGTGAATCGCTGGCGGTGCGATCATTGTGGCGTACCGGCGTGGAGTTACCCAGGTTACAGGCCTCCTAATGGGCCATGCCCTGGAAATTTTGGAAACCCCCACTGGTGGAGATTTCTGGGGGTATGGTAACTGAAGGAAGCGCTGATTAGCCCCTTCCGGGGCCTCTCCTCACTTGAAGGTAAGACCCCTTCATAATCCACGTTTCCCCAAGGCTGATTTTTACCATGAAAAAAATACCTAGGGCGTGTTTTATTTGGAGTGGTTGGTTTTCAAACACGCCCTAGGCAAATAACGAAAAATCAAATAATTTACGGTGATTCAGCATAAGACTCACGCGTTTGCCCTGTGATTCGCTCCAGCCTCCAGAGCGCTGGGGAGTACCTTAAAGGAGGATGTAAACTTATGAAAAAGTATTCTATTTGGGCTGTGGTTTTGTTGTCATGTTTCCTGGCGTCGTCCGTTCAGGCTTTGGCCATATCGAATGACGATTTTTTGGAATTGTGCGAAAAAGGAACCTACGAAGAAGTAGCGACCGCGTTAGAGAATGGCGCGGACGTTAACGCAAGGGACTACGACGGCTCGACAGCCCTCATGAAGGCCGCCAGGGAGGGACGTCTTGAAATGGTATCGCTTTTGCTCAAAAACGGCGCGGACGTTAACGCAAAGAACAACTACAGCTCGACAGCCCTCATGAATGCCGCCAATGGTGGAAATCCTGAAATGGTATCGCTTTTGCTCAAAAACGGCGCGGACGTTAACGCAAAGGACAACGACGACTTGACAGCCCTCATGGTAGCCGCCTATAACCCCAATCCTGAAGTGTTATCGCTTTTGCTCAAAAACGGCGCGGACGTTAACGCAAGGGACAACGACGGCGATACAGCCCTCATGAACGCCGCCAATGGTGAAAATCCTGAACCTGAAATGGTATCGCTTTTGCTCAAAAACGGCGCGAACGTTAACGCAAAGAACGACTACGGCTCGACAGCCCTCATGGACGCCGCCATTGGTGAACATCCTGAAGTGGTATCGCTTTTGCTCAAAAACGGCGCGAACGCGCGTATAAAGGACAAAAGAGGCAGAATGGCAATCGACTTTGCCTTTTCTACGCACGATAATCGCCCCTCGGAATCTACAAAGGAGATTTTGAGGAAACTTCGCCAAGCCAGCAAGTGACGCGGGGAGTCTGGAAAAAACTGGACGCCTCGCGCGTCCAGTTGAGCGTGATTTACCAATACTCAATCCATAATTTTGAAATGGAAAAACCGCGAACGTCTTATTGAAACAACGCTTAATGTGGTTAAGTTGGCTTTTGTATCTTTTCTTTTGAAAAGATATTAGATAGGCTCTAAGGAAGGTAACGCTGTGAAAAAGTATGTGGTATCGTTTCTGGTGGTGGCAATGTGCTTATGAACGCTCGGCACACCGGCCCTCGGCGCGCGCCTCAGCGATGAGGATGTGGAGGCCATTCCCACCACCGTTTTTGTGGACTCCGAGTGTCGGATCGTCGGAGAGCCCCTGGTGGGAGCGCGCTCCGAGAAATCGTACCGCGCGGAGATCGAAAAAGCCCTCAAACAGCTTTGGTAAGAAACATGCCGAAGATGGCGACAAGTCCTCTGACTTCCTCAAGGCACAGTAAAAACCGGAAAGTGTTGTCCAAGTAATGATCATATTGCGACAAATCCGCGTGTCATATGGTTTTTCAAGACGTGTGTCATTATTTTTGAAAATCATTGTGCTGCAAGTGTTTAGTTTAAAAATATCATTATTTAAATAACACTCTCAAACATAAAATTCAACCCCTCCTGTAAGTCCGCTAATTTGATATAAATCCCTTTTTTGAAAAACCATTTCACACTTTGACATTGAAACATCACCAAAAACATTTTAAGGATCACAGATAGACTCAACTACCACACTTTGCTTTTTTAGATAGGTTTGCGGGGATGGGGAAACTGCCGTTGTTGAGCGCGATCTCCGCCGCCGCGAGGGGCGTCGCGCTGCCAACGCTCTTGAACACGGGGTCGCCGTCCTCGTAGGGCATGAAGGGGATGGTCAGCTCATCGACGCCGACGTTTTCGCGCAACGCGCCGCGCAAGAGGATTTTGTTCAGACCGGCGTGGCCGTAGTAGACGGGAACCTGGGCTATTGAGAAGAACTGAAGGCCGACTCCGGCGGCGCTGGCTAGGCTCTGCGCGAAGAGACTGGAATCCGCCGTGATGTAGATAGTCCCTCCGTCCATAGCGAACTGCTTGATTTTGCGGTAGAGCGGGTGATCGACGGGTTGTATTTACTTTTTCAATTGAGTTATGTACTTCGTTGAAGCCCCAGGATCTTTTCGACTGCTTGCGCGCTCAGAGGGAAAGCGGTATACTCAAACGCGCCATACGCTGTATTTGGAGGTACCGCCGTGATGTATCTTTACGAGTTTCTGTCACTCGACCAGTGGAACATAACACCTCTTTCGGCGGGACTTTTCTGTCTGAGCGCATTCATCGTGGGCTTCGCGAAGACGGGGCTTCCCGGCGCGGCTATTGTGGCTGTTCCCCTGATGGCGATGGTCGTGCCCCCAAAGGTCTCGGTGGGCGTCATGCTGCCCCTTTACATGATCGCCGACGTTATCTCGCTCTGTTGCTGGTGGCGTTACGCGGAACGCCGCTACTGTTTGCCCTACCTTTTCTTCGTGGGACTGGGTATTTGGGGGGCCTCGTTTGTGGTGGGAGCGGTCAGCGACAAGACGTTTGGCGTCATCATCGGATGCCTGATCCTGTTCCTGATTCTATTGAGCCTTTCTACGGAGGCGTTGCGCAAGCGGGAAGTGGGAAATGTTCCCGTCTCCCCAGTACCTACCCTTTCTTTTTCAGCTTTTTTCGGTTTTTCCACGGGCCTGGTTTCGACTTTAGCTAACGCGGCGGGACCTATTATGTCTCTTTACATGCTCCTGTCGCGCCGCGAAAAGTTTCAGCTTCTGGGAACCACAACGGTCTGCGCGTTCTTTATGAACTGGGCAAAGGTTCCTCTTTTCGTGTCCCTGGGCGCTATCAACGTCGATACCCTCAAGTTGGACGCGGCAGCTGTTCCCGTTGTGGCGCTGGGAACGTTCGCGGGCTTCTTCCTGGCGAAGCGGATCCCCCAAAAGGCCTTTAAAAACGTGGTTTTTATCCTGGCCGTCGCCGCTTCTCTCAACCTGATTTTCCAGTGAGCCCGTCGGCGCTCTCATGCGATGCGGCGTCGTCGCCCTGGTGGGGCGTCCAAACGTGGGCAAGTCGTCTCTGGTCAACGCCCTCCTGAAAACCAAGGCGGCCATCGTCTCCCCCAAACCTCAGACGACCCGCAACGCTGTACGTTGTATCTACAATGACGGTCGAGCCCAGATTATTTTCACAGACACCCCTGGTATTCATATTCCTAAAGATAAACTGGGACGTTTCCTCGCGGACTCCGCCATAGGCGCGCTGGAAAACGTCCACGTGGCCTGCTGGCTGGTGGAGGCTGACGACCGAAAAATCGGCCCTGAGGATCTCCAAACGCTGGAGGCGCTTTCAAAAGCTCGCTGCCCTGTGGCGCTGGCTGTGAACAAGTGCGACCAAGGCGACCCAGAACGCGCCTTTGAACTCTACGGAGCGACTCGTCCCTTCGCGGCGCGCGTCGCGCTGTCGGCAAAAACAGGGCGGGGGGTTTCCGCACTTGTGGATTTATTGCTACCATTTTTGCCCGAGGGTGAACCCTGCTACGACCCGGACATTCTGATAGACGGCACGGAGCGTTTTTTAGCGGGTGAGCTCCTACGCGGACAGGTGCTGACGTTTTTGCGGGATGAGGTCCCTCATCGCGTCGCCGTGGAGGTGGAGGAGTATAAAAGCCCCGATGAGTACCCGAACCGCCGTAAATTATACATCCGCGCCGCGCTCATCGTCGAGACCGTTGGGCAAAAGGCCATTTTAATCGGCGCGTCGGGGGCGATGCTCAAAAAAATAGGCAGGGCCGCGAGATTGGAAATTGAACAGGCCACTGGGCACTCTGTGTATCTGGAACTTTGGGTAAAGGTCTCCCCCCGTTGGCGGCAGTCCGACTTGGTCTTGAAACGCCTGGGGTATTCCTAAGTGAGCTTCGAGTCCGCTTCCGGCGTGGTGCTGGGCCGCCACATGGTGAGGGAGGGGGATGTGCTCCTGTCTCTTTTTTTAAAAGGGATGGGCCTAACCTCCGCCTCCGCCCGCGGTGCGGCGACGGGTAAGGTGCGTTTCGGCGGGGGCACGGAGCCCCTGGTGTGGGGCGTGTTCAACCTCTATCATGGCAGAGCCGGGAAAAAGTACCTCCGGGACGTGGACGTGGCCGACGACATGCTGCCGCTGCGAGGTCGTCCAGAGGCACTGTTCGCCGCGGCGCGCTGGGCGAAGCTTCTGAAGCGCCATTTGATGAAGGACACGGAAGGACGCCACCCCGCGGATAAACTCTTGGCGAACCTTTACTGGAACATGAAGCTCCTTTGCTCCCCAGAACTCCCCGTCGAGGCCGTGGAGTGGCGTTTTATCCGCCGCTGGCTGATGGACTGGGGACTGGCCCCAGACCTGCCTCGATGCGCTGACTGCGGACTGGAGGGGCTTGAACTGTTGCGCCGGGCGGCCGCCGCAAGAGCGAAAGATTTTTTGTTTCTAGCCCCAAACCTGCTGCGGGAACTGGAATCCCACAGACGCCTTTTCCACAACGCGTCGCGTCGCGCGGAGTCATTTCTGGAAATGTAGTCCATCGCTTCCTTATTCCTCAATATCCTGGCGCTGAAAGATCTGTCCATACAGCGACTTTAGAGCGGGTTGCACAATCATTCGCGGAAATAAGAGACCAAAAGCCGGATATAAACGATAAAAACTTTGCGTATAAAAGAGCCAAAGGCTCTAAATTGGCAGGCGCTTGTTATGTATTTTGCCATTTTCATATACGGCGTCCTTGCCCCACAGCGCGTACAACACCGCCTGCCAGACGTACTCGTCACAATCCCGCTTTGAGTTCGCGAGCAGTCGCAGGCTTTCCTCGTTCGCAATGGCAGTGGCGTAGATTTTGTTGGGCGGAAGCGTCTGCATACTACCCGCGCCCGCAAGGAAAACCCCCACCGTATCATCCGTGAATCCGAATTTCTCGATATAGACGGGGAGGAACTTGCCCTGCAAGTGGGAATGCTCGTCGTCGCACAAGTCCAGATAATCGCGGAGCAGCGGCGCGTAGCGCACATCCGCGAGAGCAAGCGCAAACACGGCGAAGGTTCCGGGCATGACGCAAGCTTCGTTCTGAAGATTGACGTACAACTCATACTCTTTCATGGCAAGCCGCGCGTACCGCTCCACGTCTGGATATAACGCGGGGTAACGGACGGCGTTTGCGAACATCTGATGCACGCCCTTCTTCGGCAAGCCTTTGACGGGTAGAAAATTCTTGTCTGGGCTGCGGAAATCTATGGAGTAAGAGCGCGGAAATTCCGCTTCGAGCAAGCGGTGGAGGAAGCGCAACGCCGTCGCGTAGTTTCCCTCGCTTTCGGATTTGAACGCGATTTTAACGGTGGCGAAGGCATCGTTGGCCTTACAGAAGACTTTCTCGCTCTTGTACTCTGTCATGTCGCGGGGAAGCGTTCCGCTGCCGTTCTTTTTCATCTTGGCGGGCAGGTCGGAGCCAAGTGCGGCGACAATATCAAAAATCTCCTTTGCCTGAAGGGAGTGGCAGCTTGCCCCATATTTCATGTGGCAGGTGGCGATATAGCAGGCGAAAGGCATGAAATCCAGCGGTATGAAGTCTCGATCTTCCGCTGGTTTCAGGAGCCACTTATCCTTCCATGAGGTACCGCTTGTGTTCTCATTCGTAAAATTGGGATCGCGCAGGCAACGATGCACCCACTGTTCAAGCGGGTATCTGAAATCAAACGAAAATCCCGTCAGTCTCCTGAATCTTTCGCAGAAATCGCGCGCGTTTTCATAATGAAAACCCAACTTGACATGTCTTTTTAAATAATATTCCATCAGTGCGCTTGCCAAAATTTCTTTCCCTTCGTGACGAAAACAAGGGTACCGCGGATACTCATGTCTCGCCCTGGTCTTGGAAAGCCGCGCCGTACCGTCCAGAATCTGATTGACGCAGCCTTCAAAGTGAGACGTTAGCTCCACATTTTTATAGACATCCTCAAAGATGAGATAATCTCTTGGGTTTCCCACGATGACCTCCCTACAGCCGTGAGGAAAATGTTCCTCAAGAAAACGCGGATTAAGTTGGGGCCTCGCCCCAAACCCCGACTTAGGGGTCGCAAACCCCTAAGAACCCCATTTATGGCGGTTTGCATAATCATACGCGTAAATAAGAGGCCAAAAAACGGATCTCAACTACTACCGGCTAAAGCCAGTAGATTAGACAGCGACTGAAAGTCGCGTCCAGGCTAAAGCCTGCTGAAAGTCCTAAGAGTATCTATCATAACCATGCTATCTTGATAAAGTTTACTTTGAAATACTGCATTTATAAAAATTGCTTTATAGCCTGAAGGCCCAAACAGGTGGGTTATGTTAGGAGCTCTA
>JAITGK010000111.1 GCA_031280635.1 Synergistaceae bacterium | reverse complement strand
CCAGTATCTGAGGGCTTAATTTGAGTTCAGGGAATTTTGTTACTCTACGGATCGCTTCCGCTCTGCTTATTCTCCCCGGCATAGCCGGGGGCTTAATATATTATCGAGTTAAAAGACGCGGCGGCAGTCTTTGCGCGCCTTAAACCGTTCCATTCAAGCCCTATTGAAAGCAATTTAGTATAAAATACGGTTTGGCATATTCCCCTCGTTTGAGCAAAGGGAGTATGTTAAGAAGCGCTAATTATAGCGATTCGCTCTTTTCCGCGCAAAGTTTTTGCCGTTTATATCCGGCTTTTGCTCTCTTATTTCCGCTTATGATTATGAAAACCGCTATAAATGGGGTTCTTAGGGGGCCGCTGCCCCTAAGTCGGGGTTTGGGGCAAGGCCCCAAAGTGTTTAGAGCCGTTCGCTCTTTTCCGAGCAAAGTTTTTACCGTTTACATCCGGCTTTTTGGTTTCTTATCTCCGCGCGTGATTGCGCAACCCGCTATAATCAGCGTTTCCTCAAATGTCCAGTCGGATCAGCTCTAGTTATGCTTCAGCGCGAGAGATTTCTTGTGGAGTTTGAAGTGGGAGAGGACGTTCGCCAGGGTAGTGGCGTGTTCTTTCATGTCGCGGGCGTGTTCGGCGACGCGCTGGGCCGTCTGGACCGTCTCGTCTGAAGCGCGGCGGACGCTGATGAGCGTCTCGACAACCTCCATTGTGGATTTCGTGGCGCTGTCAATGGCTAGGGCCACCTCGCGACTGGACGCCGACTGTTCCTGGGCCACGGCGGCGATGCTCTGGATCGAATCGTTTGCCTTGCGCATTTCCCCTAAAGCTCCATTCAGCTCCACCTGAGCCCCTTCCGCGCTGGCCAAGTTTTCCTTCAGCAGATGCCCAGCCTCCGCTGTGGAGTCGATGGTATCCCGCGCGCCCTCCTGGAGCTCGACGATAATGCCGTCCACGTTTTGGGCCGCCCGGGCGGACTCCTCCGCAAGCTTGCGTACCTCCTCGGCGACTACGGCGAACCCACGCCCGACCTCGCCGGCGCGCGCCGCCTCGATAGCCGCGTTGAGCGCCAGGAGGTTCGTTTGATCCGCTATGCCCGTTATCACCGAAACGAAACTGCTGACGTTCTCCACGGACGTTACCAATAAGCTGATTTTTTCCTCGTTTTTCTTGGCGTTACCGCCAACGGCGCGCAGGCCGCCGATCACGTCGTTCATTTTCTGGACGGCTCGGTTGGCGACCTCCGTGGTCTGGGCAATGAACGCGGCGCTCTCCGTGGCCGACTGAGCCACCGTCTCGGCGCCGGAACTCATCTCCTCCACTCCCGCGTTGCACTGCTCGAGGGCCGCGCCGTTGGACTCGCTCAAGCTGGACACGCGGTCGATGGAGGCCTTGATCTCCTCCATCGAGGCGTTGGTCTCATCGGAGATCGTGGAAAGGCCGCCAGCGCCCTCCGAAAGGTCTCCCGTGACGCTCACCACGCGCCTCATTCCCTCTTCCTGGGATGAGATCATGCTGGACAGCGCGTTGGTCAGGCTTCCGAGCTCGTCCCCACCCGCATAGCCAAACTCCTCCTTCTCAATGGTAAGGTCACCGTCGCCAGCGCGCCCCGCCAGACTCACTATCGTGTTCAACTGCCTAGAAATGCTGTGGGAGATTAAGAACGCGATCGCCACGCCCAAAACCACCGCCACCACCGTAGAGGAACTCAGAAGAACGATGGAGCTGCTCAGTTCGCTGATGCTGTTCAGGGAGATTTTCTTGACGTTCTCTTGTCCGATCTGAGAGGCCGCGTAACTCTCCCCCATGAAGGCGGTTGTAGTCAGGTTGCGCTCCTGGTTGATTTTTTCCAGCTCCAAAAAGGCCGCCTCGAACGTTTCCAAGGCGGCTTTGTAGCGCGTTATCGACTCGGCGCTCCGGGCAACCGCGTCTCTGACGTTCGGACCAGATACGTTCGCCATTAGCGCGCGGACCTCGTTTATCAGAGGGGCGGTCATGCCAACAAGCTCACTCAAGGCCTGAGAGTTCCCACTTTTGACGGCCCTAATGAGGGCGAGGCGCAGCTTCGTGCCCTTCTCTCTAACGGCGCTGATCTCGCGGAAAATATTGGACCAGCGCAACACGTCGGAGTTTGGAACTCTCCTGGCGTCCTCCACCGAGGAGGTGTTTATCGCCTCCGCCATCGCGGCCAGGCTCACGGACATCTCCTCCCCCGCCTTCACCGCCTCGGCGTAAAGGGCCTGTTTTTTCGTGACGCCGTCCACGGTTTTGTCGAGCATTTGGGCATAGGTCGCGTATAAGGGGAAAACCTTGTCGATCTCGTACCGCAGGTCTTCGAGGTCGCCGCGGTTCCCGCCAAGTTTGTATACCTCTTCCATCACGTTTTGAAGGGACTTTTGAACCTTGCGGAGTCCTTCCACGGCTTCCTCACTTTCGGTGAACTCCAACAGGCGCGCGGCCAAGAGCAGGCCATAGCTCTCGCGGGCCAAGGCATCGGTGAGCACCATTGAGGGCACAACGCCCGTGGCCAGGAATTCGCTGTTTGCCTTGACCGGCGTTATGTCGCGCAACGTGATGACCACAGCCGCCGTGAACACGAACAGAACCAGGCCGAACCCCAATAGCAGCTTGAAACGGATTTTCAAATCTTTCCACATCAGCATCGTCCTCATCAGCGTTGTCCTCCTTCGGTTTCTAACTGTCGCCTCAAATTATAGGAAGCCGTCAGACGAGGGATAAGAGGAATCTTAACGAGGAAAAAACGGGCAATTTCACCAAGATAAGCTCTAGAGGCTGGCGATTAGAGCCATTGGCTCTTTTCCGCGCAAAGTTTTTGCCGTTTATATCCGATTTTTGGGGAAACGCTGATTAACCCCTTGTGGGACTCCGCTCCACGCCTCGCTTAGGGGTCTCAGGCCCCTCCCCATTAATCAGCGCTTCCTTGGTCCTTATTTCCGCGCGTGATTACGCGACCCGCTCTTTGGTAGTGTCATAAATCTTGTTGGTAGGCTTTTTTTAGGCCTTGATTTATGTGGGTTCAGAAACCTTCGTCAACAAATTTAGCCCACTACCGAGCCCCCTGAGTTTTGCTAACCACCAATCACTATCCACGACGATTGGGGATGTTGGAAAAAATTTTAGATGTATGGTAAAGTATAGCGTAAATATTTGGGAAAATACCTGACTAACCTCTTGTTTGATGGTAGTAGGGAATGGAAACTCCCCACAGCCCCGGGCCCGCTCACGGACCAACGCGGCGGAGCGACGATACGGGATTAGGGGAGCTGTGGCGTGGGGAGGTTTATTCTATTCATGAGCGACGACCGCGGAACAATTATGATTGTAGACGACAATATGACGAATCTCGCGACGGGGAAAGCCATGTTGAAGGATTATTATAAAGTTTACCCCGTCCCGTCCGCCGAGATTATGTTTGATCTGCTGGAAAACGTCCTTCCCGATTTGATCCTGCTTGATATTGAAATGCCGGAGATGGACGGCTACGACGCGCTCAAAAAACTTAAAGACAGCCCTCAGTGGGAACAAATTCCGGTCATTTTCCTGACTCAGAAGATAGACGAGGACAGCGAGCTGCAAGGACTCTCCATGGGAGCCATTGATTACGTCACAAAGCCTTTTTCAGCCCCTCTACTGGTGAAACGCATTGAGAACCACCTTTTAGCGGATTCTCAAAGAAAACATCTCAAAAGACACAGCGACAGCCTGACCGAGATAGTGCGCCAAAAAAACGAACAGGTGATCCAGCTGCAGAACGCCGTGTTGAGCGCCGTGACCGACCTGGTAGAGTTTCGCGACAACGTGACCGGTGGGCACATCATTCGAACGCAGCAATACCTGAAGCTTCTGGTGGACAAAATGCTCGAAAGGGGGCTCTACCTGGACGAGGCGAGCGCGTGGGACTTGACGTATCTGCTTCCCTCGGCGCAGCTTCACGACGTGGGCAAAATCGCCATAAGCGACGCGATATTGAACAAAGCGGATAAGCTCTCGCCAGAGGAGTTCGAGATTATGAAAACCCACGTCAATATCGGCGTTCAGCTCATCAAAAAAATCGAGAACCTCACGGAAGAGCATTCCTTTTTGAGACACGCGGGACTGATCGCTGGGGGGCACCACGAAAAGTGGGACGGCTCGGGCTACCCCGTGGGCCTGAAGGGAATGGATATCCCGCTGGAGGGTCGCTTAATGGCCATCGCCGACGTGTACGACGCGCTAGTCTCCATCCGCCCCTACAAGCGCCCTTTCAGTTCCGCCGAGGCGCGGAAGATCATTGAGGAGGGAAGCGGAACGCACTTCGACCCGGAGCTGGTCAAGATTTTCTCGGAGGTGGCCAACCAGTTCTCTGGAGTGGTGAGAAAGTACGCGTGGGCGTAAACGGTTGATCAAAGTGTCAGCGCGCTTCAAAATCGCGTTTTACGTCGCTTTTTCCGTTTTTTGCTTCGCGGCCGCCGCAGCTCTCGTTTTCCCCTTCTTCCCCACCCGCGTCCGCGAGGAAAACGATGTTTTCGCCCCAGCGCGCTCTTTCCGCGAGGTTCCTGGCGTGACGCGGGAGGAGATTCAAAGAATCGAGAAAGTCCTCGCGAAGAAAAAAACCTTTGTGTACGGAATGATCTTAAGCGCCGAGTGCTTTTACCGGAAGGACGGCGGATCCGTTAAGGTCAGCGGTTACACGGCGTTGCTCTGTAAGTGGCTTTCCGACTTGTTTGGCGCGCCCTTTGAGCCTCGTATCTACGCCTGGACCGAACTGGCGAAGGGCTTGGTCTCTGGAGACGTGGATTTTTCTGGGGACTTCGCGCCCCTCAGCGCCCAAGCCCGCGGCGCTATAATGACCGACGCGATCTCAAAGCGCGCCATCAAGTCCGCCCGCCTAAACGACAGCCTCCCCATAGAGCTGCTGGGGCGGGGGCGCGAGGTGCGATACGGGTTTTTCACCAACTCCACCGCCCAGACCCTGGCCGCTCCATACCTCAGCGGTTACTCGGAGCGCGGGTATACCATCGTGGAGTGCGACAATCGCCAAGAAGCCCTTGACAAACTTCGCGGCGGCGAGATCGATATTTTCATCGCCGACAGCTCTTTGATCGACTGGTTGAGTTTGTACAGCGACATTTCCACAAGCCAGTTCGCTCCCCCAATATTCAACCAAGCGGCGCTGTCCACGAACAATTGGTCGCTTCAGCCGTTCATTTCTATCATCAACAAGTACATCGCCAGCGGCGCTCTGCGCCAACTCAACGACCTGTACCGTCAGGGGTTGGACGAGTTCAAGCAAGTGGCCTTCTTCAAAAGCCTCAACAACGAGGAAAGAGAGTACTACTATCAGTTCTTCAATAAAAAACCCATCCCGTTCACCTTGAGCGCCACGGCCTATCCCATCCAGTTCTACAACAAAAACGAGGAAAAATGGGATGGCGTCGCCGTGGAGATACTCAACGAGATATCGCGGCTCACGGGGCTCACCTTCCAGCCGGTCAACAGCCCCAACGTCAACTGGCCGGAGGTGTACGCGATGCTGGAGTCCGGCAAAGCGCCTATGGCGGCGGAGCTGATACACGTCGCCAGTCGCGAGGCCAAGTTTTTGTGGGCAAAAAAACCCTACGCGACGGACCGCTACGCCCTCGTCTCCAGAAACGACTTCGAGAACGTGAGCCTGAACCAGGTGCTTTTTTCGCGGGTAGGACTTTTGAAGGGCTCCGGCTACGCGGAAAAGTTCCGCGAGTGGTTCCCCGCTCATCCAAGCGCGCGGGAGTACAACAACCACCATGAGGCCATCGACGCCCTGGAACGGGGCGACATAGACCTCCTGATGACGATGCAGGATCGCTTTCTGACAGCGATAAACTTCATGGAGCGCTCTGGCTTCAAGGTCAACCTGCTGTTCGATTATCCGGCGTTCTCCTCCTTCGCCTTCTCCCTGAACGAGCCCACGCTCCGCAACCTCATCGATAAGGCGCAGGCCTTTGTGGACACCGACGGGATCGCCAACAGTTGGATGCGCCGCACCTTCGACTACCAAGCCAAGATCGCTCAGACTCAAATTCGTTACATGACTGGCGTTTTTGCCCTGCTGCTGGTGATTTTGGGACTGCTGGCCGTTTTGTTACTCCAGCGATTTCAGGTCACCCGGCGACTGGAGGCGCTGGTACGCAAGCGGACGTGGGAGCTGGAGGAACAGACCCGCGCCACCAGGGCGGCGTCCGAGGCGAAGAGCGACTTCCTCGCCAACATGAGCCACGAGATGCGCACGCCGATGAACGCCATCGTCGGCTTTTCCGAGCTGATGCTGGACAGCGGGGAGGCGCGGGGGTATATCCGCGACAGCCTGAAAAAAGTTCACAGTTCCGCCATGACGCTTTTGAGTATCATCAACGACATCCTGGATATATCGAAGATCGAGTCGGGACGGTTCGAGATCATCCCCGTGAACTACGACCTGCCGAGCCTCATCAACGATACGGTGACGTTGAACACCGCGCGCGTCGGCGAAAAACCCATCGACTTCTTTCTATCCATCGACGACGCCCTGCCCTGCCGGCTGTTCGGCGACGACCTGAGGATCAAACAGATCTGCAACAACCTCTTGAGTAACGCCTTCAAATACACGAAACAGGGCTCCGTGACCTGGCGGTTGGCCTGCGAGAGAGACGGGGACGACGTGTGGATGACGATCGGCGTTAAGGACACTGGTATCGGTATCCGACTGGAGGACCGGGACAAGCTGTTTGAAAACTACAGCCAGGTGGACACCCGAAGCAACCGCCAGATCATGGGCACCGGCCTGGGTCTGGCGCTGACGAAGCGCATGGTCGAGATGATGGACGGTTCCATCACGGTCGAGAGCGAGTACGGCAAGGGCTCCAAGTTCACCGCGCGTATCCGGCAGAAGTTCGTGACCGACGCGCCGATAGGCCCCGAGCTGGTGGAAAGCCTAAGGCGTTTTCGTTACGCCGACAACAAGCTGGGTTCAAAGTTAAACCGACTCCAGCTTCCCTACGCCAGGGTGCTACTTGTGGACGACATCCCCAGCAACCTGGACGTCGCCAAGGGGATGCTGAAGCCCTACGGAATGAAGGTGGACTGCGTGACCAGCGGCGCCAAGGCGGTAGAGCTGGTTCGCCGGGCCGAGGTCAAGTACTCCGCCATTTTCATGGATCATATGATGCCTGAGATGGATGGAGTGGAGACAACGCGCGTTATCCGTGAGGAAATAGGGACGGACTACGCTAGGAACATGCCGATCATCGTTTTGACGGCGAACGCGGTGGTCGGAAACGAGGAAATGTTCCTTTCCAAGGGGTTCCAGGCCTTTCTCTCAAAGCCCATCGATATTATGCGCCTGGATTCCGTCATCCGTCAGTGGGTGCGGAACAAAGAGGCCGAGGAGAAGATTCAAGAAGGGGAGTTTGAGGACGGAGAATCCAGCGAGGAGAAAGAAATACTGAATTCTTTGGTGAAAAACTGGCGCATCGACGGTATCGATTTGAAAGGTGCGTTCGCGAGATTTGACAACGACGCGAAAACGTTTTTGAGCGTCCTGCGCTCCTACGTCAAGAACACCCCCCCGCTGTTGGAGCGGTTGCGAGCGGTGACGCGGGAGACCTTGCCGGACTACGCGATCCTCGTCCACGGCCTCAAGGGCGGCAGTCGCGGCATATGCGCCCCTGACGTGGCCATGAAGGCCGAGGTCCTTGAGCGAGCGGCCAAGACGGGGGATTTTGAGTTTGTGGAGGCCCGCGGCGGCGACTTCATCGAGGCTTCCGAAAAGCTGGTGGACGGTCTGAGCGAGATACTGACCAGCGCGAAAGAAGCGCTCCCCAGGCGAAAAAAAGCGCGTCCAGACCGAAACACCCTGGATGCCCTGTTGGAGGCCTGCCGCCAGTTCGACATCGACAAAGCGGACATGGCGATGGAGGATTTGGAAGCGTATGAGTACGAGTCGGAAGCCGATCTAGTCCATTGGCTCAGGGAGACCCTAGACGTCATGGGCTTCAAGAAAATCGCGGAGCGCTTGCGAGAGACAAGCGGCGCTTCGAGCGACTGAGGAAAAACGCCTCGTCGTGAGGACAAATGTTAGAGTCGTTGGTTCTTTTTCGCGCGAGGTTTTCGCCGTTTGTATCCGGTTTTTGACCTCTTATTTCCGCGTATGATTACGCGAGCCGCCATAAATGACGCAACCGCTATAAGTCTAGGACTGGAGGGGGGGCGTCGCCGCTGAAGCCATGAAGCGCGCCGTCGTTGGCTATGAAGGCGACAAGCACGGTTATAGGAACGCGGGCCATGCATTTTTTCGCGGCAGCCTCCGCCAGGCGATTCCAAAGGGCGCGTTCGGTTGGGCGTCCCTTCAACAGGGCTATGGCGTGTTCCGTGGTGGCGCAGGCGTAGAGTTCCTGAATGAGGTCGCGCTCCATGCCCAGGAGCGCCGCGTGAGCGCACAGGGCCTCCATCCGTCCATCCGCGACGCGGTTGTGGGTGTTGAAACTCCCCGCCGCTACCTTCAGCAGCTTGCCTGGGTGCCCGCCTAGCAATATCCTTTCAAACCCCAGCCGCGCCGCCTCATCCAGCGCGAAGCCGATGAAGTTCCCTACCTGCACGACGCCGCGCCCTTTGATGTCAAAGGCCCGCCGCAGCGCCGCCTCTCCAGTGCCGCCGAAGGTCATGGCCAGCTGTTTTTTCTTCTCCGCCGCGTGGGTATTGAGCTCCAGGGCCAGGGAATCCAGTAGAGCTTGCTCATCCAGAGGGCGCACAGTACCCCGCGTTCCCAAGATCGAGACGCCTCCGACAACCCCCAGCCGGGCGTTGAAGGTTCGTTTGGCGGCTTCCTCCCCGCCGGGCACGGAAATCGTCACCACGGCGGCGCGGTTCCCCACGACCTCCCGGAGGGCGTTTTCGATCATCCAGCGCGGCACGGGGTTGATGGCGGGCTCACCCACGGACACTTTCAGGCCCCTCAGGGTGACAACGCCCACCCCCTGACCCGCGCGGAACTCCACCGGGCCGTCGCGAGCCAGAAGCTCCACAGCGGCGATGACCGTCAGGCCGTGGGTCGCGTCCGCGTCGCCGCCTCCATCCTTCACCACCCCGCATCGACCCGGAGAGTATGGCACGACGGCCAGCCTCAGCGTCCGCCCCACGGGCGTCGCTATCTCCACCCACTCCGGGCGCGCGCCGCTCACAAGCCATAAGGCCGCCGCCTTTGCCGCCCCCGCCGCGCAGGATCCGGTGGAAACCCCCTCTCGCGGCGCGGTCATAGCCGCAAAAGGGCGTTGACGATGGCCGCCGCCACAGGCGACCCCCCCTTGCGCCCCCGTGACACGATCCACGGGAAGGCGTTCATTTTCATCAGAACCTCTTTCGATTCCACCACGTTGACGAACCCCACGGGAACCCCAATCACCAAAGCGGGCGCAACGCTTCCAGCGGTCGCCAGCTCGCAGAGGCGCAACAGGGCTGTGGGCGCGTTGCCCAGGGCAAACACCGCTCCAGACGTCTTTGCCGCCGCGCGCTCCATGCTGACCACCGCGCGGGTTACGCCGCGCCTCTGGGCCTCCAGCGCCACATCCTCATTGGCCATGTAACAGAGAACGACCCCGCCATTTTGCGCCACGTGTTTTTTGCTGACCCCGGCGGCCGCCATTTGGGTATCCGTGACCACCACCGCGCCTCGTTCCAGGGCGGATTGTCCCACCTGAACCGCTCCAGGCGAGAACGTCAGCGTCTCCGCGAAGTCGAAGTCCGCCGTCGCGTGCACCACTCGCGCCACCACCGGCAGGACCTCCGCCGGAACGTCAAGTCCCCGCTCCGCGAGTTCCCTTTCAATGATCTCCATGCTGGCCCGTTCTATCTCCTCTGGACCCACCACGCTCGCCTCCCCTAGTCCTCCGTCGTATTATGGAGTATTATACGTGGTGAGGCAAAAAAATCCGTAAAGCTAGGGAGTGTGTTTATGAAAAGGGTACATATAAATAAGAGGAAGGGCATCAGCATCATAGAGTGCCTCATTCTTTTGGTCGTCTTGGGGATCACGTTAAGCGCGATATTCTCCTCCATGGCCTGGATCTCCCGACTTTACGCCTTCGGCAGACAGGGCCGGGAAGGCCGGGAACTGCTCTTCAGCTTCGCCCAGGCCTTCGAGTCGATCTGGCATCCCACATTCATGGCCACCGGCGCGACGCCCACGGAGGTCGAGGAAGTGACCCGAATGATGAACGGAACGTGGGACGCCAGCAAAAAACAGGCGAAGATCGGCGGATTCATCCTCAAAGCCGTTTCCCGCGGCAGCAACAACGGCGGAATGACCCTGCGGATAGCCATATCCGTTGAGGGGAAAAACATCGTGGAGCTGGACAGGACCTATAATATCTACTCCAACGAAACGACATCTGACGATAAGGTTTAGTTGAAGGGGGTTGAAAAAATGCGCCGCAAAAACGCTTTCACTTTCGTCGAGCTGCTCATCGCGATGGTGATTGTCGCCATCGTCGGGGGGGTCGCCGTTACCGCGCTATGGCTTATCTTGAACACCCACTCCCAAATGGACGACTACACCTCCGCGGACTCTGAGATCGAGTACGCCATTCAGCGCCTCAGCCGCGACTTCGGACTCATCGGACTGGGGATGCCAAACAACAGGAAGGGCAAACATTCCTTCGCAGGCTCCTTCCGCACCACCAGTGGCCCCGCCAGCTGGCCCATCATGGCCCTGCTCAGCTCTGACGCCGACCCCCACAGTCTCACCAACCCAGACTGTCATTGCTGGGGCGGACCTGTCACCGTCTCCGCCGCTAACCCCTCCAGCGTCTACGACGCCGCGCATATAACCTGGAACGGCCTTTGGCGCACTGGCGCGGAGTTCGGACCTGGCGGGGGCGCCTATGTTGGGCCGGAACTCTACTACTTTTTTGCCATCCCCACAGGGCTCAAGGCCCGGTTTGTCCACGCCGCGGACCCCAACAACACCACGGCCACCAACGAGACCACCATGGCGCTCGAACGCCTTATCCCTCCCCATACCCATCCTCTTTTCCTTTCCACTCAGATCCCCCCCACGGTCACCGGCGGGGCGTATCTCCGAGATTTCCGCTATGACGAGCGAAAAGTGGGCCTCCAAGCCGTCAACACCGCCCCTCGCGGCAGGGATATGTCCACGTGGCTGCTGTTTCCGACCCTGCGACTCCCCATGATGTTAAAAACCTGGGAGACGAACAGTCTGACGGTGGAGGTAGCCCCGGAGACTGAGCTTCCCATGGCGGGCACCATCATGGGGCTTGACGAGGTTCACCTGATCCAGGGGGCGCGGCTCTATCGAAACGCCAACAACGAGCTGGTGCGGGTCACCTTTGGCGCGGACTATAATTCTTCAAGCGGCGTCCTCTCCGATGTGTTGGCTCGTAACGTGGTGGGTTTGCAGTTCGTCTACAACCCCGTTTCGCGCCTATTGACGCTCCATATGGCCATCCGCAGCAACGAGGCGAATCCCGCCGGGTACGCCAGCCCGAATCAGCCCACCGGCTGGGCCCCGTGGTTGCCGCCCATCGCCCCCAGCGACATGCGTTACCGCGTCTTGGCCAAGTCGTTGACCTGGAGAATCAGAAACTAGGTGGTTCATCTACCTCTTTACTCAAGATAAACGTGATATCTCAGTCGCTCAAGCGGAAAAAATAGCTGGATTTTCTCAGGGAGCGCTTATGCTCCATAAATCGCGAAAAGCCATGAGAGACGGTGACACAAATTTTGACGCGTTTGCCCTGCGGGGATGAAGTTGAGCTATTGACATAAAAAAACCGTGCTTTATAATTGAGAACAATTTTTTATGAAAGGACGTGAGACGTGTGAACGGGCAGATTGGAAACGCAAAGGGGTATGGCTTGATGTGTGGCGGTTTTGCGGGGGCGTGCTGTTGTTGTCATGCCCTATGGCCTATTTCTTTGTGTTCAGGATTGTGTCCGTTCGATGGATAGTTCATAATGACTTGAGAAATGTTACGTTCGCCCAACGAAAAAATAAGGGCGTTCTTTCAGGAGTCGGTCTGTCTTCGGCAGATCGGCTTTTTTTTATTTTATTTGCGCGCCTGGCGCGGGCGCGAGCTATTAGGGTAAAAGTCTCGAACATGCTCGACAGATGGAGGGTGGAACTGGCGAGGGTAAGAAGCATTGCCGCCTTGACCAAGGAGGATCCAATGCGACTGGATACGAGTTGACTGTTGAAAAGGGTACTGGAAAGAGGGAGCGAGGCGCACAAACGAGTGTCCAGAACAAAGGAGCGCCAGGTGTGGATGGAGGCGGAAGAACTAGACCTCTAGGAGCATTGGCTGGAGGCAACGGAAGACGGAAAATTTTTCTTGAAAGCGAGGTATAGAAAATGAGAAAAGAAATGAAATCGCGAGGATTGCGCTTTTACATCGCAATGGTGGCTGTCATCGCCTCTCTTTTGTTCACCGCCCTGCCCAGTTATTCGTTGGCGGTGGAGGCCGGGCGCTACAAAAGAGACCTGACGCGGCAAACGGTTTACGGCAAAGCGCGGGGTGTGAAAGAGGGAAACGCGCTGGTATGGAGGGGCGTTCCCTACGCGAAGCCTCCTGTCGGTGAACTGCGCTGGAAAGCGCCCCAAAAGCCAGACCCCTGGAATGGGGTACGGGACGCGTCGAAACAGGGCGAACAGGGAATACAGTTGACACCCGAAGGCGTCAAGGGCTCGGAGGACAACCTAAACCTCAACATATTCCGCCCCGATACGGAAGCGACCGGCCTTCCTGTGCTCGCCTACATTCACGGCGGCAACAACCAGACGGGTTCCAGCGCCGAACTGCCCGCCGCGAAGCTGGCGGTGAACACGAACTCCGTGGTCGTGCCCGTACAGCTTAGACTTGGCCTCCTGGGCTTCAACAATCTGCCGGCCCTCAAGACAGGGAACCCGCTGGAGGATTCCGGCAACTACGCTCTGCTGGACGCCGCCTTGGCTCTCGACTGGCTTAAAGAAAACATAGCGGCGTTTGGCGGCGATCCGCATAATATCGCCATATCCGGCTACTCCGCCGGCGGCAGGGACGTCATGGCGTTTCTCATATCACCTGTTTTTAAGAACAAGTTTCAGAAAGCGTTTTCCTTCAGCGGCGGACTCACTTTGGCGGACCCAGAAAAAAGCCGGAGAGTCATAGCGAAATACCTCTCAAAGTATGTCGTAGAGGATGGCAAAGCTAAGTCAGAGGCCGAGGCCGCCACTTGGCTCTTGAAAGAAGACACGGAGGTGCGCCGTTACCTGTACGCCCTGTCCGCCGAACGACTGGCCGCCGCCGTGGGCAACGCCATGATACGTCTTTCCGGTTTCCCGCACCTCTTTAAAGACGGCGCTGTGCTGCCCAAAGAGGGTTTTGACGCGGAAACCTACAACTCCGTGCCCATCGTGTTGCTGGCCAGCGGGACGGAGTTCTCTCCCTTTGTTCAGATCGATCCCTATTTCGCCCAAGCCGTGAAGGATAATGAAATTCTCTCCGACGCGAGGAATCGATTGGAATACGAATTCACCGTAAAGCATGGAAGCCGGTTCTACGAATATTTCAACGCCGTAGAATCGGCGGAGAAAATTTTCGCCAAGTACAAAGCGCCCATTTACACTGTGGACATCATCTGGGGAACGAACCGAGACGTGGTGGGAGAGGAATTCGCCGTGTTGCACGGCGCCGCCCACGGCATATTCCGCCCGTTCCTGACGGACGAGCCCGTTGGTCTAAGGGGGACTTACCCCCAGGCCTTCGACAACGACGGGGCGCGAGCTCTAAGCAAAACGTTCCAGCAGTACCTCGGCAACTTCCTTCGCGCCAGCGACCCCAACGGCGGCGGACTGGTGAAGTGGGACGCCTGGAATCCGGCCTCTGGCGGCCCAACTTTAATCTTGGACGCCGACAGGCATGGGGTGATCGTCAGTCAGACGTTCAGTCGCGTCGCCTACGACCAGATTTTGAAAGACCTTGAAGTGGACGAAAGCGTTTCGCCGGAGGTCAAGAAAGCGATTACGTCCACAGTTCTCAACGGCAGGTGGTTCAGCGAAGGCTTGGACAAACACTTCAACAATCCGAGCTTGTGGCCGGAGCGTTAGCTTGGTGGAAATTTTTTGAAGGGGAGGAATTTTTATGGACGAAGTAGACTACAAGGCGCTCAAAAACGGCGGTTTCATGCGGCAGAAACAGAAGGAGCATTTCTCGCTACGGCTCAAGGTGGTGGGGGGGAACCTGACGGCGGAGCAGCTCGTTACCATCGCCAGCGTGTCGAAAAAATATGGCGACGGTCACGTGCACCTGACCTCCCGCCAGGGCGTCGAGATACCCTTTATAAAACTGGGGGACATCGACGCTGTAAAGGCAAGCCTTGAGGAGGGCGGCGTCTCCGCGGGAGTCTCCGGGCCCAGGGTGCGCACCGTGACCGCCTGCCAGGGCGGTGAAATATGCCCCAACGGATGCATCGACACCCACTCCTTGGCCGTGGCCATATCCGAGCGATATTTCGGCAGGAAGCTGCCCCACAAGTTCAAGTTTGGCGTGACGGGCTGCCAGAACAACTGCCTCAAAGCCGAGGAAAACGACCTGGGCGTGAAGGGAGGCTATTTGATTGAATGGAAGAAAGAGGCCTGTACCCTGTGTGGCGTCTGTGTCAAGACCTGTCGGACAGCGGCCCTTTCGATATTCGAAAACCGCGTTACCCTGAAAGAAGAGAACTGCAACCACTGCGGCAGGTGCGTGAAGTCCTGTCCAGCGGACGCTTGGAGGGGAGAGCCCGGCTATATTCTTTCCTTCGGCGGCGTCTTCGGCAACGCCATCGCCAGGGGCGTCACGCTGTTCCCTATTGTCAGGGACAGGGAGACGCTTTTCCAGCTTGCCGACGCCACTCTGAACTTCTTTGCTGAACACGCCAAGCCCAGTGAGCGATTTCGCCCCGCCATTGAGCGGGCTGGCTGGGACCTCCTCAAAGCGGCGCTGGAGGGGTCCCTTCATGACTGATTATGCTGTCGATAACGTCGTGGACATAACGGATGCCGTCACTACTAGCGTCAAGGACGAAGGGTAAACTGGCTTATGATATTCATTCTGTCATACTCACAATTTATAGATATTCCCGGTACGCCAGGGATTACTCTGGAAACGAGGCGGCGTTTGCCGGAGGCTATCGCGCGTGAAAGTGAAAGGTAGGTTTCGAGCCTCTTCGTGGCGCGGGGAATTCTGCGTTTCGGCCGGAGTCGTCATAACGATCCTGGGGATTTGGTGGGTGGTCGCGTCGATAGGCGCCTTTACTCCGATAATCCTCCCTTCGCCGGGCAAAGTCCTCGGAAGTTTTCTTAAAATTTGAGAGGAAGGCTATCGCGGAAATTCTCTGCCGCGGCATTTTGCCGACAGCATGTTCAGGTTGCTCGTGGCATTCGCGTTGTCGGCGTTGACGGCCGTCCCGCTCGGAATACTGAGCGGTTTTCACCCGAAAATCCGCGCCGCTTTCGACCCGATTGTCGAATTTTACCGCCCGTTGCCGCCGCTCGGCTACTATGCGCTTCTCGTGCTGTGGATGGGCATCGATAACGCCTCGAAAATAACGCTACTCTATTTGGCGGGCTTCGCGCCTATTTTTATCGCGTGCGTTTCGGGCGTCGGCAAAATCCGCGCTGATTTGGTTGATGGCGCTTACACGGTAGGGGCAAACTCAAGGCAGGTTATGGTTTACGTAATTTTTCCGGCGTGTCTTCCGGATATTTTCACCGGACTGAGGACAAGCCTCGGCGTTTCCTACACAACGCTTGTAGCGGCCGAAATGGTGGCGGCGGTATCGGGCATCGGATGGATGGTTCTGGACGCCAGTAAATTCCTGCGTAGCGACATAGTGTTTGTGGGAATAATCATAATGGGACTGACGGGGATACTACTCGACCAGGTTCTTCGCGCAATCGAAGCGCGCGTCGCGCCGTGGAAGAGCAGAGGCGAATCTTGAACGAGGTCGGTTGGCCTCCTTGCTAGGTCTTTAGAGCCGTTGGCCCTTTTCCGCGCAAAGTTTTTGCCGTTTATATCAAGTTTTTGGTCTCTTATTTCCGAGCGTGATTACGCGACCCGCTATATCATAAAAACAGGAGGAACGATTACAAATGAAAATTAGGTCATTGAAGACAATCACAGCTCTGATACTTACGTTGGTGGTGTCAAAAACGGCGTTCGCGGCGACTCCCCCGAAGATCGTGATCGGCTATCAGAACATCCCAAACGGCGAAATTATCGCGAAGACAAAGGGATGGTACGAATCCGAACTCGGCGCGCCGGTTGAGTTCAAGCAGTTCGACTCCGGGCGCGACGTCAATACCGCCTTCGTATCTGGAAGCGTCGACTTCGGCCTGCTGGGCACAGCCCCGGCTGCCGTGGGCATTTCGGCGGGTGTTCCTTATGAAGTGTTCTGGATCCATGACGTCATTGGGGCGGCTGAGTCGCTCGTCGTCAAAAACAGTTCCGGCGTAAAGGACATCTCGGGCCTCGTTGGAAAGAAAATCGCGGCGCCTTTCGCCTCGACCGCCCACTACAGCCTTCTCGCCGCGATAGAGCTTGCGGGCGTCGACGCTTCGACGATATCAATAATAGACCTTCAACCGCCGGATATCCTCGCGGCATGGAAGCGCGGCGACATCGATGGAGCGTACGTGTGGCATCCGACGCTTGCCAGCCTTCTGGAGGACGGAACGGTAATAACGGACAGCGCGCTTCTTGCTGGTAAAGGAGTTCTAACGGCCGACGTCGGCGTCGTGCGCCGCGACTTCGCGCGTGACTATCCAGAGGTTGCCGCGCGATATGTCGCTATCCAGAAAAAGGCGATTGAACTCTACCGCTCGGACCCGAATGCCGCGGCTGAGGCGATAGTTTCACAGTTTGGCATAACTCCCAGGGAAGCTCTCGAACAAGCGAGGCAGTTGATATGGCTGCTTCCATCCGAACAAGCCGTTCCCCAATATCTCGGCACTCCCGGCGCGCCAGGAAAACTCGCTGAAACGCTCAAATCGACAGCTGATTTCCTCGTAACGCAGGGTTCCATCGAAAAAGCGGCCTCAGTCGAGGATTTCAAAAAAGCCGTGAATCCGGCGTTCCTCACCGCGTCGCCCAAATAAAAAACGGAAAGTGTTGCCCAAGTGATGATCACATTGCGATAAATCCGCGTGTCATATGGTTTTTCAACACGTGTGTCATTATTTTTGAAAATCATTGTGCTGCAAGTGTTTAGTTTAAAAATAT
>JAITGK010000185.1 GCA_031280635.1 Synergistaceae bacterium | reverse complement strand
ATCGCTTTATTTAATTTCAGTAAAGGGTCTGTACATTTATCCAGACGACCGTAAGCGAAAAAAGAGTCAAAAAGACCCGATGGGTTCATTTTTTCCACCTCTTATATTAATAAATTATTGCTAATACTACTATTATAACATCATAACTGAATATTCTCAACCGCGTTTTTTAGAGGTTCCCTTAAGCAAAATCGCCTTATAGCCACTCGTTATGAGAAATTGGTCAGTACGTATCTATTGATGGTATTGATTGGATGCTGCCTGATCTGGCTCAAATAATACATCACTTTGCTTTGGTATCATTTTTTAAAACACGGCCTAGAAGCTATCAATACGAAACTTAAAGAGACAGCTTACCATATCGTGTGGCCACACACTGTTTAAGTTTATTGAAAAAACACTCTACAACGTGCCGTTCCTTGTACTGAAAAAATCACGCTTCCACGGGTTCGCGGCATTCGCTTTCAGCGAAATACAATAACTAATTCCATGGCTTTCAACATATTAACTGATTTCCTTTGGGCCGTATGCTTTGTCTCCCATACTACGCTGCCTTCAAGTTTCACTTTTTAGATAGTGTTCCAATAGTCGCCGTACAATCGTTCACGTTACCTAGAGTGAGATTCAGCTCTATCGGATTGCCCAGCGCGTCAACAATCACGTGTATTTTTGTGTTTTTACCACCATACCGTATATCTATATTTTATTATTTTAGTTATTTTCATACCATTTTTTGTTTTGTTATATTATGCCACATAGTATGCCGCATAGAAGGATTCATGCCTATATTTAGTTTTAAAACACACCCTAGAGGATGAGGTGTACAATAACAGCGCGCGCAGAAAATTAAGGAGGTATGTGAGATGAAGTTTCGTAAAGGTTTTGTTGTGCTTTTGAGTGTATTGTTCGCTTTTGCCGCGGAGGCCGCGCCCTCGCGGGTTCTGAAGCTGGGACACGCCGTGCCTGAGGAAAACGCCTACCACTATGGCGCGCTGAAGTTCAAGGAGCTTGTGGAGAGCGAAACCAAAGGGGACATCCAGATCGACGTCTTCCCCAACAACCAGCTTGGAACGGGCGAGCGCGACATCATCGAGGGGCTTCAGCTCGGAACGGTGGACATTTACTTCGGCTCCACGGGGCCCATGGGGGGCTTCGAGAAGAAGTTCCTGCTTTTTGACTTCCCATTCCTTTTCCGGGATAAAAAGCACGTTTACGAGGTGCTGGACGGGGAGATCGGCAAGTACGTCATGGGACTTCTGGACTCCAAGGGGATCCACGGCTTGGCCTGGATGGAAAACGGATTCCGTAACCTGACCAACGCCAAGCGCGCGGTCAACTCCCCCGACGACGTGAAGGGCCTGAAGGTCCGCACCATGGAGAACAAAGTACACATGGCCATGTGGCGCGTCCTGGGCGTTGATCCCACGCCAATGGCCTGGAGCGAGGTGTTCACCGCCTTGCAGCAGGGTACCATCGACGGGCAGGAAAACCCTGTCCCCGTCATCTACACGTCGAAGCTCTACGAGGTGCAGAAGCACCTGGCCCTCACTCGCCACGTCTTCTCACCCGCCATGATTCTAGTGGCCAAGCCGCTGTTTGACTCCCTGTCCCCTGAGCGTCAGAAAATTTTCGAGAAAGCGGCGCTGGAGGCGGCCCTCCACGAGCGCGCGGTCTGCGACAAAATGGAAAACGACTTCATCGACTCCCTGAAGAAGAGCGGCATGGAGATCTCGACCCCGAACTTAGCGCCCTTCCAAGAGGCCAGCCGTAAGGTCTACGACGAGTTCCGCGGCGAACTGGGCGACGACGCGAAGCTTCTGGAGCAAATTCTCGCCTCGGGAAAATAGAAGCGTTCTCCCCCCGTTGAGGTTCCCAGGTGAGGCGACTCAAAAAAATTTTGGATATCGCCCAGACGGCGACGGAATATGTGCTGTGCCTCCTGGTGACGGCGATGGTGGTCATCGTGTTCGCCCAGGTGATCTTTCGTTTTATCCTGCGCGCTTCCCTGCCCTGGTCGGAGGAGGCCGCGCGGTATCTCATGGTCTGGATTTCTATGCTGGGGGCCAGTATCGGCGCGCGCGCCAAAGGGCATATCGGGGTCGAGGCCGTGGTGTTGCTTCTACCCCCTTTCCTGAAAAAAGCGGCGGCTGTGGCGGCAACCCTAGCCGCCGCGGCTTTCTTCGCCGGAATGATCTACTACGGCTTAGGCGTGCTGAAGGTTGTCAGGATGCAGGAATCGCCCGCCATGGAGATATCTATGGCAATTCCCTACAGCTCATTGGCCGTCGGGGGCGCCCTAATGCTTCTTTATTCCGTTGAGGAACTGCTGTTTCTGTTCTTGCCCCAAACGCTGAAAAGAGGAGGCGCTTCATGACCCTCGTTCTGTTTGTTTCTCTTGTGACTTTGTTCGCGCTCTCCGTTCCCATCGCCATTGCCATTGGGGCCTCCACTTTTATCGCTTTGCTCTTCGCCTCGTCGATTCCTCCGGTGGTACTGGCGCAGAAGATGTTCACCGCCATGGACTCGTTCCCCCTCATGGCCGTCCCGTTTTTTATCCTGGCGGGGGCACTGATGGAGGGTGGTGGAATCTCCCGGCGGCTGATTCACCTGGCAAACACGTTTGTGGGACACTTCGCCGGAGGCCTAGCCTTTGTGGCCATCGTCGCCAGCATGTTCTTCGGGGCCATTTCCGGCGCGGCGGCGGCCTGCGTGGCGGCGATAGGGTCGGTTATCATCCCGGAGATGACGGCGCGGGGCTACGGAAGACCCTACACGGCCGCGGTTCAGGCCACGGCGGGAACCCTAGGCGTCATGATCCCCCCCAGCATTCCCATGATTATATATTGCGTCATGACCAACGTCTCCGTGGGAGCGTTGTTCATGGGCGGCTTCGTCCCTGGCGTCCTCGTGGGAGCGTCCCTGATGTTTGTGGCGTGGTACATCGCCCGCAGGCAGGGTTACAAGGGCGAGAGGCGCTTCACCTGGGCCGAGCGCGTACGGGCTCTCAAAGACGCCTTTTGGGCCCTCTTGATGCCTCTCATCATTTTGGGAGGAATCTACGGCGGGGTGTTTACCCCCACGGAAGCCGCCGTTGTCGCGGTGGTCTATGGCCTGTTCGTCGGCTTTTTTGTCTACAAAGAACTGCGGCTCTCCCGAATGAGGGCCGTGCTGGTCAACACCGCCGTCAGCACGGCGACGATTCTGTTCATCATCGCCACGTCCTCCGCGTTCAGCTGGGTCATCACCTCTCAGCGCATTCCTCAAATGGTGGCGAAGGGAATGCTGTCGCTTTCCTCCAGTCGTGTCGCCGTTCTTCTGATGATCAACGTCCTGCTGCTCTTCATCGGCACGTTCATGGAGACGGTGGCGTCCATTATTATCCTGACGCCCGTCCTTCTGCCCGTGCTGAACACGCTGGGAGTGGACCTTCTGCACTTTGGCGTTGTGATCGTGGTCAACCTGGCCATTGGCATGGTGACGCCGCCGCTGGGCGTGTGCCTTTTCGTGAGCTGCGGCATTTCGAAAATATCGCTGGAGGACATCTCCCGCGCCGCCTTCCCTTTCATCGGCGTGATGATCTTGGACGTCCTGATCCTGACCTACCTGCCCGTCCTGAGCTATGGTCTGCCCAAATTGGTTGGGCTCTACTGAGGCCATGAAGATCCTGCACACGTCCGATTGGCATTTGGGGCGAACCCTCTGTGGCAGGAAACGCACGCGGGAGTTCGAAGAGTTCCTCGACTGGCTCCTGATGGCGCTGCGGGAACATGGCGTTGATGTTCTCCTAGTGGCCGGGGACGTGTTCGACGGTCCCGCGCCCAGCGCCCGCACCCAGGAGCTCTACTATCGTTTCCTCTGCCGCGCGGCGGGTTCCTTGTGCCGTCATGTGGTGGTCGTGGGCGGTAATCATGACTCCCCTTCCTTCCTGAACGCGCCCAAGGAAATCCTTCGTTCCATGAACGTACGTGTTGTGGGCGCGGTCACGAACAAGGCCGAGGATGAGCTCCTGACCCTCGACGGTCCCGACGGGGTCCCGGAGCTTTTGGTCTGCGCCGTGCCCTACCTGCGGGACAGGGACGTTCGCTCTTTCGAACCAGGTGAGAGCGTAGAGGACAAAGACCGCAAACTGACTTTGGGGATTGAGCGCCACTACGCGGAGATAGGCCACCTGGCGGAGGAGAGACGCGCGGCGCTGGCCGCGAAGGGGCGGCGCGTTCCCATTGTGGCCACGGGACACCTCTTCGCGACGGGCGGACGGACGGACGAGGGCGTCCGCGAGCTCTATGTTGGATCGCTGGCGCGCGTGGACGCGGGGCGCTTCCCCGCTTGCTTCGACTACCTGGCCCTGGGACACCTGCACTCGTCGCAGAAGGTGGGGAACGTTGCGCGTTACAGCGGCGCGCCCCTGCCCATGAGTCCGGGGGAAGGACGGGGCAAGAGCGTTCTTTTGGTGGAGTTCGACGAGTTGCCCCCACGGGTGACGGAGCTTCCCGTCCCTGTGTTCCAGGAAATGGAGCGCGTCACGGGGGACATGGACGCCCTGGAGGCCCGCCTGGGGGAGCTTCGCGCGCGGGGGAGCGACGCCTGGGTGGAGGTCGTCTACGAGGGAAGCCCCGTCCCCGACTTGCGCCGGCGCGTCGCCGCCCTAACCGAAGGGTCGGGACTGGAGATACTTCGGGTCCGGGTGGTGAGAAGCTCCGACAGCGCCCCGGGCATGTGGGACGGGCGCGAAGAGCTTGGCGAACTGGACGTGTCGGACGTTTTTTCACGCTGCCTGGAGGCGAGGAAGGTACCGGAGAGGGAGCGCCCTATCCTCTTAGCGACCTACATGGAGGTACTTGAGGCGCTTCGGGCCAGGGAATAGCGGCCAACTTTTTGCGCTGATTCTAGCGCCTCACTCTTTTCTTTGCAAAGTTTTTACCGTTTATATCCGTTTTTTTGACCTCTTATTTCCGCGTATGATTACGCAAAACGCCATAAATGGGGTTCTTAGGGGGTAATGACCCCTAAGTCGGGGTTTGGGGCGAGGCCCCAAAGTGTTTGATCCGCGTTTCCTTTACACGCTATTTGGGAGTTCTACGCAATCCGCTATCGTTTCGCGGGGGAGGATAACATGCGCGTAGTGAGCGTCCGTTTCAAGAATTTGAACTCCATTATGGGGGAGTGGAAAATCGACTTCACGCATCCCGCTTACTCCGCCGATGGAATTTTTGTCATCACGGGCCCCACCGGCGCGGGGAAGACCACCATCCTGGACGCGGTGTGTCTCGCGCTCTACGGGCGCACGCCGCGCTTGAAGGACGTCACCCAGGGCGAGAACGAGGTCATGTCCCGCCACACGGGGGAGTGCTTCGCCGAGCTCGTCTTTGAGGCCAGCGCCGGGGATGGGAGCGTCAAGCGGTACGCCGCCTTCTGGGAGCAGCACCGGGCCCACAAGGCCCCGGACGGCGCGTTGCAACAGCCCCGGCACGAGATCGCGGACGTGGGGATGGGAGCGGTGTTGGAGACCCGTCAGCGCCACGTGATTGAAAAAATCAAGGAGGTTACGGGTCTTTCCTACGACCAGTTTGTTCGCTCCATCCTTCTGGCGCAGGGTGGTTTCGCCGCCTTTCTGCAAAGCCCTCCCGGAGAGCGTTCCCCGATATTGGAGCAGATCACGGGCACGGAAATTTACAGCCAGCTCTCCATGCGCGCCCACGAAATCCGCAACATTGAGCGTAGCGCCCTTATCGTCCTTGAAGCTGAGGTGGGGAACCTAAAGGCCATGGAGCTGGAGGATGTAGAGGCCCTGCGCGCGGAGCTGACCACCAAGGAGGGAGAGGCGTCTGAGGCGGAGCGGGACTTGAAACGGTGCGGCGCGGAACTGGAGTGGCTGGAAAACATGTCGGCGCTTCAAAAAGAGCTAGACGCGCTGGAAGACCGAGATCGGGACCTGACCCGGCGGCGGGATGGCTTTGATCCCGAACGCAAACGCTTAGAGCGGGCCCAGACGGCTTTGGAGTTCGGCAGCGCCCACGCCGCCCTGCTGGCGTTGCGGCGAGAGCAGGAGGTGGGGAAGAAATCGTTTTCTGAATGTCAGGCAAAGACGCCTGAGCTGGACGCTGGAGTTCGGCGCGCGGAGGACGCCCTGCAGATGGCGTACTCCGTTTTGGCGGAGCGGCAGGCGGAGCAGAAGAAACTTCTGGAGTTGCTGCGCGGGGTTCGAGAGCTGGATTTGAAGCAGCGGGAGAAAGACCCCTTGATCCATGACGCCCAGGAGGCCGTCAACGGTCTGGTTCAGGCGGTGGAGGAGGCAAGCGCCAAGTTGAACGCGGATCGCCTCCGCTTCGAGGCCGAGCAGGTGCGGCTTAGGGACGTGAGGAAGTTCTTGCAGGATAACGCGACGGACGAGAGGCTCACCGAACACGTCGCGGGACTGAGGACGCGATTCGACGCCTTGGCGCTCTCCACCGAGAAGCAGCGGAGGCTGGAGAAGGAGCGGCTCGACGCCGAGAAGCAAAAACAGGATGCCCAAAACCTCCTGAACGCTCAGAACATCCTCCTTGACATGATAAAGGTGAAGTTCGCCAGCACGGAAAACGCGCTGCGGAAGGAACGGTCCGGCCTGGGAGACCTGTTGGCTCATCGACCGCTGTCGGAGTGGCGCGAGTCCGTGACGGACCTAGCTGGGCGCGTGGTGCGGCAGGAGCGGATCGTGGAGGTCTTGGAACGCCGCGCTAAGACCGCCGCCGAGCGGAGCGAGCTGAAGGCGCGGCTTGACGCGCTCGACACCGCCCAGCGTGAGGCGGCGCGGTGGATTCAGGATCAAGAGGTTCGAGTGAGAGAGGCGGAAAAGGAAGTTCGCCTTTTGGAAACGCAGACGGACTTGATCCGGCGGATCAAGGACTTGGAGGAGACCCGCGGCAGCCTTCGCGAAGGGGAGCCCTGTCCCCTGTGCGGCGCGCTCGAACACCCCTACGCGTTGGGTCTTCTCCCCAACGGGGACGAAACCCGGTCGGCGCTGGAACGGGCCCGGGAAGAGTTGAGCTGGCGGAATGAGGAGCTTTCCGCTCAACGGGTCAAAAACGCGCGACTCGACCAGGAAGCCCGTCAGCTGGAAGAGGAGGACGGTCGCCTTCAAATCCGTCTGAAGGCGGAGGAAGACCAGCTTGCCGAGGGTTTGTCCGCTCTGCGGATGGTCCTGCCTATGGATACAGACCCCACGGCTGCCATTGAGTGGGAACGCAAAAAGACGGAGGAGGCCCTGCAGAGGGCGCGGCTGATCGTTGAGCGCGCGGAGAAGGCGGATCAGGAGCTGCGCGTGATGCAGGAGGACTTGGAGCAGATGAGGGAGGAGCGCGACCGCCTGACGCGCTTCCAGCAGGAGGCGGAGTTCGCGAAGGAAGCCGCGGTGCGCGAGTGGACCCGCTTGGTCCAGGAGGTGCGGATTTATGAGGAGGAGCACAGGAATATCCGCCTGGGACTGACCCGTCAGGTATCGCCGTTTGGGTACAGGCACCTCCCCGATGAGAGACCGGAGCAGGTGCTCGTGACGCTGGAAACGCGGATGAAGAGGTGGCAGGAACAGTACCGGCTCAGTTTGGAGCTGGAGAAGCGGCTTTCCGTTTGGGAGCGCGATTTGCAGCACGGGCAGGGCAGTCTGCAAAGCCTGAACTTGGCTTTGAAGGAAAGGCAGCAGGCTGTGAAGACGCTGAGAGCGGAGAAGGACGCGATTCGGCAGCAGCGAGCCGGGCTTTTTGGGGAAAGGGTTCCAGACGCGGAAGAGGCGACCCAGGCGGGGCTGGCGCGCGCCGCCCTTGAACAAGTGGATATCAAGCGCGGCGCGAAGGAGATCGCGCTTCAGGAGGCCTCGAACATGCGCTCTCGCATGGAGGAGCTGGGGAAGGCCGTTCACATTCGCTCTGACAGACTGCAAAAGGCGGAAGGCGCCTTCAAAAAGCAGCTTGCCGAGAACGGCTTTTCCAGCGAGGACGCTTACCTGGCGGCCTGCCTGCCGGAGGCGGAGCGCAAGGTTCTTCAGGAGCGGGCCCAGACGCTGGACTCGGAGCGAACGGAGTTGGACGCGCGGCGGCTAGATCGGAAATTCGCCATTGAGGAGCAGAGACGCCGTCAGTTGACGGACAGCACCCTTGACGACGTCCGGGATCGGGCGGCGCGGGCAGCGGCGACCCAGAAGGAGCTGCAACAGGCGGTGGGGGCCTTCCGCTCACGCCTGGAGCGTGAGGAGGAACTTTCCCAAAAGCGTGGGGAACGTGTGACCGCTATGGAAAAGCAAAGGCGAGAGTGCGAGCGTTGGGAGCGGCTGCACGAGTTGATCGGCTCCGCCGACGGGCAGAAGTACCGCAACTTTGCCCAGGGCCTGACCTTCGAGATGGTGATCCGCCACGCGAACCGTCAGCTTCGGAAGATGACGGATAGGTATCTTCTAGCGCGGGACGACGAGCTTTCCTTGGATCTGAAGGTCGTTGACAACTACCAGGCGGGGGAAGCGCGTTCCACCAAAAACCTGTCGGGCGGGGAAAGCTTTATTGTCAGCCTGGCCTTGGCTTTGGGGCTTTCGCAGATGGCTAGCCGAAAGGTACGGGTAGACTCTCTTTTCCTAGACGAGGGCTTTGGCACGCTGGACGAGGAGGCCCTGGACATGGCCCTTACCACCCTAACCAGCTTGAGACAAGAGGGCAAGCTCATTGGCGTGATCTCCCACGTGGATGTGTTGAAAGAGCGCATCGCCGTCCAGATCGAGGTCATCCCCCAGGGAAATGGGCGCAGCGTCATCCAAGCCCCAGGCTGCGCCCGCCTGGATTGACGGTTTCTGGTTATCACGCATGAGAAAAATCGCTTTTGTATCCGCTGAGAACGCAGAGGGCATTAAAAAAGTCATGATATATGAGGACAATCACGGCGTGTACATTTTTGGCTACAACACCGTGTATGACCGCAATTGCGTTTTTGACGAATGGTACGAGGCGTTGTCGGACGCGGAGGAATGCTGCGCGGATGTTTATGGCGTTCAAGCGGACGATTGGATTTTTATCGCAGACCCGCTTGAATACTGTAATCTCGACTATATTATGCCCGTCAGAATTAAAGGCCGAAACGTTGGGAAGCCAAGGTTTGACTGTTGGGAGGTATTGCAAGACGGCGAATGGCGGTCTTTTCAGCCGTTGTACGATGAAGCAAAGAGTTTTGAGGCGCTGTTAGCTAACGAGCGGCTGTTTCTTTCCGGCCTGATGGATGAATTTGAAAAGGCGCGACAGACAGACAAAGACAAAGCCAGGAAGATACTCGCGGCTTTGGGTTTTGACGCGGGTTCGCGAAAAGAATCGCTCTAAATGATATGAGGAGGTGATTGCGATCAAACAAACGGAACGCGCAATGATGTTTTTCAAAAAGCTCGCGATTACGCTCCTGATACATGGTATTACGGTCGTTCTGTTTGCCATCGCGTTCGCTGTTCCAACACTGCGCTCATTTGTGCAGGACACAGAGCACAATGGCGCTCTGCTTGACATATCGCTAATTTTCCTTCCCTCGATATTGATTCTGCAGGTTTGGTATAGTCCGCCAGGGACAGGAGGGCATTATGTTTCCATCGACTCTTTTTTGAAAAAAATCTCTTGCGTGCTGTGTTTCATCTTTAACGTCGCTCTCACTTTCGCGTACTTGTCCGCGATCAACTACTTTTTTTAGAGCCGTTCGCTCTTTTCCGCTCAAAATCTCTTGTTTTTGTGTATGATTGCGCAAAACGCGTAACCTCGTGTACTTCTTGTATAATTATAGCGGGTTGCGCAATCACGCGCGGAAATAAGAGACCAAAAGCTGGATATAAACGGTAAAAACTTTGCGCGTAAAAGAGCCAACGGCTCTAAGTTTACTATATAACCTAAAATAGCGCGTAAAAAGCTTATAACTACCGCGAAAATTTTGTTCATAAAAGCGCTGACGGCTCCAAACAGGTGTTAAGGAGGACGAACCCCATGAACCATAACGAGTTTTGGCGTATCATCGACGAGGCGAGAGAGGAAGCGGGTGGAGAGATACGGGAGCCGCCGCTAAAGCGTCTCTGCGCGCTTGACGTCCCCGACCTCATGCTTTGGAAGCAAATATTCGACGAGTATCAGCGACTTTCCTACAAAAGCTTGCTCTGGGCGGCGGCGTACATCATTCAAGGCGGTTGCTCTGACGACGCGTTTGACTACTTCCGCGCCTGGCTGACCGCGCAGGGCAAATTGGCGTTCCTGAACGCGCTGAAGGACCCCGAAACGCTTGCGGAATTGGATTTTGTGCCAGAAAACACGGAGTTTGAAGATATGATCGGTATCGCCGCTGAAGCGTACTTTTGCAAGTTGAAATTGCCGCCCGCCGGCCGCGAGGAGTACAGGCGAGATTACAACGCCTACAACGCGGAGCTGGACAAATATCCCTTGCCGGAAGAAATCAAGGCGGCGATGGCGGCGGAAGTCGTCTATCACAAAGATATTGACGCGGAATGGGACGAGAACCCCATCGCGCTGTCGGCGCTTCTGCCCTTCCTTTGGGTGGTGTTTGGCTGGGAAGAGGGCTATGGGGGCGGGATAGAAGACGATGAATAAACTTGGCGTCGATGACAACGAGAAAAACGCTTGCTTGAAATGCGGCAGGGAGCAGGGCTTTTTGGGCTTTTCCACGGCGAGTCTTTGCTATTTTTGCCGCGCTGAGGAGGAGCGCGAACGCTATCAAAAAATGACAGATGGCGAAGTGGACGCGGCCATTGCCAACATTATCGGCGACATCAAGAAAATAAGCGATGGGGAGGAAACTTACGAGGATTTTATCGGGCTTCTCTCTCTTAAAAACATCAATACCGCCGCTATCGCTAAAGCGGCTTTTGAAAACAACGTGTTTTTTCCGTCGCCAATCTACCGTGACGCGGGCGCGGACGTGCGTGATGGCCTGGTTTCTCTGCTCGAAGCGCCCAACTGCGAGGAGGCGAACGACGTTCTCGAGTGCCTTGCGGAAATCGGCGACGAAGTGGCAGCGGAGGCGTTTCGGCGTTTTGACGAACAAAAACCGCAGTGGCGTCAAAAACTATATGGCAGCGTCGTGCGGTATTTGCAGTACACCGACCACTGGATGGACGAGAGCGGCGCGATCATCCCGCTATACTTTGAGCCATGCTATGAGTTTATAGCGGGTCCGAAGACAAACAAGCCCGCCGCGTGGATTGGCGGCAGGCTGCGAGAATTATGCGGACGCTGCGGCTGTGAGCTTATGGATTTATTGGTCATCGACGGTGACCACGAGCGGCTGAAGCACCTGGAACTTTCTGGCACGGTGAGCGTTCCTATCTGCCCCAATTGCGCCACAAAAACCGTCATCCGCTACTCGCCGGAGGGTAAGGCGCGTATGGAAATCGTCAGAGCGTCCACGGATGAAAACTATTTTAGCGAGGACATGCTTTCACGCCTAACTGCCGGGCGGCTTGTCTTGTCAAGTGAACCCATGCCGCCATTTTTTGGCTTCTGTCCGCAGGAAGTCGCCCGGATCGGCGGGCGCGGGAACTGGGAACAAACCCCACAGTTTGAGGACTGCCCCGACTGTGGGCGCAAGATGAAGCTCCTGGCGCAGCTTGCGTGGAGTAGGTTGCTTGATGACTTCGCCGAGGGCGCGCTGTTCGTGGAAATCTGCCCGGACTGCAAGACCATTGCGGTGATTCATCAGCAGACGTAGCGGAGTTGGAGAAGCCATACATGGATTCGAGGAGTCAGTTGAAAGAGGAGGGAGTATCCTGAGTGACTGACAGATTTTTATCGCGTTAACGTAACAGGTTGAAGACCTATTGTAAATACTTACTTTCTTATTTCTGACCGCTATCGGAAGCAATGTTGAAAAACGTAGTATTTGCAAGGATTAAATACTTTAACACTGTGCTATAAAAAAATTGTGTCAGTCGCTCAGGGGAGTATCTCAAAGTAGAGAAAGCAAACGGGGCTTTGCCCCATAGGGGTCGTGGACCCCGAGGGATCTACGACCCCTAAGAACCCCATTTATGGCGGGTTGCGTAATCATACGCGGAAAGAAGAGACCAAAAAATGCATATAAACGGCAAAAATTTTGTACAGAAAAGAGCGAGTCGCTATAATCAGCGTTTCCTAGTCTGATAAAATTTGACTAAATTTTTACATTTTAGGAATAGGGGCTATTGTGGGAGTATGTCAAAATGAAACAGGCAACTGACCCAAGGAGAACGCGGGTTTGGCTTGCGGACGGGGCGCTGGTGGCCTGCGCGTTTTTCTGGGGGCTGGGGTTTGTGGCCATGAAGCGTGCCCTTTCCGTCTATCCCGCTTTTTGGCTGCTTTTTTTGCGGTTTGGTGGGGGAGCGCTTCTGCTGGGGGCGTCCTTACGGTTGTTTTTTCGCGCCGACGCCGGACTCTCGTGGGAAGATCTTGCGGGCGGCCTGGTGATGGGTGTTTTTTTGTTCCTAGCCATGGGGCTCCAAACCCTGGGACTGAACCATACCACTGCGGGAAAGCAAGCGTTCCTCACCGCCAGTTATGTGATTCTGGCGCCCTTCGTCTTATGGGGCGCGCGCCGGGTCTTTCCCGGCTGGGCCTCGCTGGCGGGCGCGTTGGTCTGTTTTTCCGGCATGGGTTTCCTGACCTCGGGGCTGACGGGAGCGCTGAATCGGGGGGACGTGCTGACCGTGATCAGCGCGTTTTTTTTCGCCGCTCAGATTGTGGCCACCGAGCGCTACGCGACTCAGGGGGACCCTTTGCGCCTGACCCTCGTCCAGTTCTGTGTTACAGCCGCCCTGTCTCTCTGCGGAGCGCTGGTTTTCGAGGGGCCTTTCGTTCCTCGCGGCTGGAAAGGGCTTGGCTCGGTGACCTTCGCGACGGTTGTCTGTACGTTCCTCTGTTTCTTGATTCAAAACGTGGGGCAGAAGTACACGCCCGCCGCCCACGCGTCGATTCTGCTGGGATTGGAGTCCGTTTTCGGGGCGTTGAGCGGCGTCGTCTTTCTGAACGAGGTCTTCACCCCCCAAATGACCTTTGGCTGCGTCCTGATCTTCGCCGCGGTACTCCTTGTGGAATTTCAAGGGGCGAGGTCCTCTTTGTCTTTTGAGGAGCGCAAACACAAAACACGTAGAGGTTTTTCCTGATACGGGTGAATATGAAGCCAAAAAGAGGTGTTCCAGCGTTGCGAGAAAATTCGAGAGCGCCTCGACCCCAGGAGGGGGACAAGGTGCTGTGGATACGCTTTGGCGCTTTCGGTGACGTCTTGCAAGCGGCGGCGGCGGCTCGGATGTTCAAAAAAAAATATCCTGGCGTTCGTTTGACGTTTCTGGCCCGTCCAGAGTACGCGGGTATTTTGAGGGTTCAGCCCTACATTGATGACTTACTTCTGTGGGATACCCGAAAGCGTCTTGGGGATTTTTTCAAAGTTCTAAAGGAAACGCGCCAGATGGGCTTCGATTGGCTTTTCAGCCTGCACCGGGACGGCTTGGCGGCTCTCGTCTCCCTTTTCAGCCGCGCCCATAGGCGCTTTGGCTACAACCAGTACCTGCAATTCTGTTACGACACCACCCATTGGGAGCGCTTGGACGCGTTGGGCGTCGATTTCAAAAATCGGGATGAGGCGGCTATCTTCGTGGCGCAAGAGGATTGTGAAGCAGCTCGATCGATGTTGTCAGGGCTGCCGAGGAAAAAGATTTTCGCCGTTATTGGGGCCAGCAAGCCTCAGAAATTTTGGCCGGTTCGGCATTGGATCGAGTTTTTGGACCTCTTGACGGCGGAGGGGTGGGGGGTTGTTCTGAACGGCCACGGAGAGTCGGAAGTTCGGATTGCGGAAGAGATTGGGGGCGCTTTGAGGGTTCGGGGTTCTATCCTGAACTTGGCGGGGCGGCTTCCTTTCCCGCTGATGGCGGCCGTGGCAAAGGCCTGCGACGTTGCCGTGGGAAACGACACTGGGCCGTTGCACTTGGCCGCTTTGACGGGGACGCCAACCCTGGGGTTTTTCGGCGTTACGGACGCCCACGCTATGGACTACCGAATGCCATGGTTCCGCCAGGTGAAGGTAACCTGCCCCCAGGCGGGTTGCCACGACTACAGCTGTCCCGCTGACTGTCTCACCAACATCACCCCAGAAAAAGCCCTCCAAGCCTTTAAGGGGCGGGGTCCCCCCCTGTAGGGGGTCGCTGTAGGGGAGAACAAAAGACTTACAATCTCTGTCTCTCCACCGTCAAAAATTGGAATAGTGAGTTTAAAAACACGCCCTAGCCCAGCAGGGAACCAGCTTCCAAGCGTGTTTCAGTTCGGCGGCGTTTTTTTCGGCGTCTGGGTCGAGGCTTGCGAGAATGTCGTAAAAGGCTTTCGAATGGTTCATCTCCCTCAGATGGCAGAGTTCATGCAACAAGACGTGCTCCACCAGGCGCGGCGGCAGGAACAGCAGGCGGCTGTTCAGGCTGATGCTACCTTTGGCGGAGCAACTTGCCCAGCGGCTTTTCTGTTCCCTGATCGTGAGGCCCAAATAGGCAAAACGGCGCCGCTTGGCCGCGTCGGCAAGCAAGGGCGGCAAGTGCGTCTGTGCTTTCTGACGCAACCAGCGCCTCAGCGCGATAAGGGCCTCGTTTTCGTTGAAGTCTGATGTGAGAATGATTGTTCCGTTTTCGGCAAACAACCGCTCTCGCGTCAGGGGAGCGGAGGTAACGCTCCACCGCTCCCCCAAAGCGCGAAGCTCTACCACCGAGGGCACTTCCTTGCCTTGCCCGCTGACGGCGTTTCGCACTTTTGCCAGCGTCTCCGCGATCCAGTCCTTTTTCGCCTCCAGTAGGGGAAGAAGGTCGTGGGACACGCAAAAGCACGTCGGAACCACGACGATCAACCCCTCCTCCGACACGCGCAGGTGGACGTAACGCGCCCGAGAGCTGTGCTTTACGGTATAAGGGTAAAGGAACGGCGGGTTTCGCGTCATAGATGAGTGAGAGCGCGGGCCGCTCCCCCAAAGATGGGGGCGTCTGTGTCCAGCTCGGAGCCGCGGACGTTTAGGACGCGCCTGAAAGGTTCCCCCAGGTAGCGCGGGACGCGGGCCGTCAAAAGCTCCATAAAACCCGCGCCTTTATGCAAGCCGCCGCCTATGACCACCATCTGAGGGTCGAAGACGTGAATCAGCGTAGCGACGCCCCGAGCCGCGTCGTTCAGAGCAAGTTCCCAGAGCGGCGCTACCTCCGGGGAGTCCCTTTTCAGCCAAAGGTCTTTGAGGACAGGAGAAGCGCCGAGTCCCATCCCCTTGGCCCTGCGTTCGAGAGCGTCCGCGCCGCACAGGGCCTCGAAGTGTCCCAATCCCCCACAGCCTGGACCGCAGGGTTCGTTTTGTCCCAAGACCATGTGCCCCAGCTCCCCCGCCATGCCGTGAGCGCCCGTCAACAGGCGTCCCCCAATGACGACCCCGCCGCCGAGTCCAGTTCCCAGGGTGAGCACCACATAGTCGCTGACTCCCTTGGCCGCGCCCGCGAGTCCCTCACCCAAGGCGTAGGCGTTGGCGTCGTTTTCGACGACCACGGGCGCGCCAATGGCGTCCTCAAACATTTGTCGTATGGGAAGGCCGTTCCAGCCCGCGAAGTTCGTTATCATCATGGCCCGCTCGCGCTGGGCGTCGAGTCCGCCAGGAACGCAAATCCCTACAGGAACGTCCCTGCCCGCTCCCAACTCGTGAGCCACGCGGGCAATCTGAGCGATCACCGCCCCCGGCTCCCGTGAGCTTTCCGTGCGTTCCTCAAGTCTGGTCTCAATGGACTCCCCATCGACCCGCCCGGCCGCGATTTTGTGTCCCCCCAGATCCACGCCTATCGCTTTCATCGTAAAACCCGCCCATCCATTTTATTTTTTATTTTTATTTTAGCAACCATTCCGTCCGCTCCGTCTATAATATAGCATTATCCGATCGTCTTTGTAGCGTGATATAATTTTAGATATCTTCGTTAGGGAGGGATAACGCGATGAAAAAGTACGTTTGCAGCATTTGCGGCTACGTTTATGACCCCGCGGCGGGAGACCCGGATTCCGGCGTCGCCCCAGGGACGGCGTTTGAGGCCATTTCCGAGGACTGGCTGTGCCCGACTTGCTCTGTGGGAAAAGACCTCTTCGAACCCGAGTGAATGGCGATAGTGGTTGGTGAAAAGCGACAACCCAAACGCTATTCACCAATCACTAGATCTTCGGGAGGAGGGGCCGTGAAAGTTTTGTCAGAGAGTTCGGCGAGGGCTCCTGTGAGGTCCGGGGGAAATTTGAGTTCGTGGGCGTGGAGCAAGGGACGCTTGACTTTGTTGCTCCAGCGGCGGTTTGCCTGGATATTTCCGTACTTCTTATCCCCCAGAATGGGATATCCGATGTGGGCCATGTGAACCCGCGCTTGGTGCGTCCGACCCGTCAAAAGCTCCAGCGACGCCAGAGAGAGTTCCTCATTTCCCCTCAGCCGGGCGTAGCGCGTCCGGGCCGTTTTCCCGGCGCCTGCCCGCACGATGTTGGTGAGTTCGTCTTTGAGGAGGGGAACGTCGATAAGGCCCTTTTCCGGCAGCGTTCCGACCACGACGGCCAGATAGCGTTTTATGACGCGCTGTTCCTTGAACAACTGTTCCAGTCCGCGCAAGGCCTCGCCGGAGAAAGCCACAACCAGGACGCCCGTCGTGTTGCGGTCCAGCCGGTGCACCGCCGCTGGAGCAAAGCCCTGCCCTCCAGCGCCAAACATGCCCCAGACTCTGGTGATAACGCTGTCTCCGCCTTTCACGTTCGGTTGAACCAGCAGACCGGCCGGCTTGTTGAACACTATGGTGTTCTCTCCCTTCCACAACACCGGCACGCTGCCGCGGAAGCGTGGAACCGTCTCCGTTCCGGGCTCTTCCCAGGGAACGTAAAGCTCCTGCCCGGCACGAACGCGGGCGCCCGCCTCATGAACGCGAACGGCGTCTAGGCGCACCTCCCCTTTCCGCAGAGCGCGCATAATGGCAGACAAAGGAAGCGCGGGCCATACGGAACGTATAGTCCGATCCAGCCTGCGCCCTTCGTGGTCTCCAGCAACGATAATTTTGCAGCTCATGTTCGCGTGCGGGGGTTATAGTTAAGCGCAAGCGGTATGTACACGATTTTCCCCTTCATCAAGGCGCGAGGTTGACGGGCTTTCCTACGTCCAAATCCAGATTCAGCAGTTTGGAGTTGGTCGCGGTTAGGGCAGTGATAATTTTGAGCAAGGCCTCCGAAGCGTCGATGCCTCCCCCTTCCCCACCGCCGATGTAAACTGTGGGAACCAGCTGTTTCCCCTTGATGGCGTCGGCGTACCTATCGGCGAGGTACTTGATCGCCTCGATCTTCAAAGAAAGGTTGTTGTCGGCCTTTACAATAAGTTCCTTCGATTCCGCCTCGGCCTTTGCCGTGATCACTTTTGTTTCGGCCTCGACCTGGGCTTTTTGCCTCAAAATCTCCGCGGTTTGTTTGGCGATCTCCGCCCGCTGCCTCTCCGTTTCCGCCTCTGTTACCACCTTGATGCGTAGTTTTTCATACTCGGCTTTCTCGATAGCTTTCGCTTTTTCTCCTTCAGCGATGGCCTTCAGCCTTTCTTGCTCGGCCTGCTTGACCTCTTGGGCGGCTTGGGCGGCTGCGGTAGAGGCTTTCTTTTGATTTTCCAGTCTGTCCAAAAAGGTCTGTTCAAACTCAATATTTTCGATGACGGCCAAACTCACCCCTATGCCTTTTTCTTTCAGCGAAGCCGTTTTCACCCTTTCGATGTTTCCTTCCCCATCCTTTTTAGGTTCAATAATGAGATTGACCTCATCTACGGTGTTTGATTCGCCTTCTTTCGTCAGGGATCGCCGAATTTCGGGACTGCTGCTATCCTTGATGGACATGGAATAAAGCCCGTTTTCCAACTGGTCTTTAAACGCTTCCTCCAGTACTCCACCCCTGCCGCTCACGTATTCCTGGGCGGAGATCAACCGCATCCCGTTTCTTATGGACTCGTATACGCTTGGAACGAGAGTGGAATCAATAAGCCGCCTCTCCGAGCGGTATTCCGTGTGCAGCTTGGCGAACGGTTCGGTTTCCGTTGGAAGCGAAAATCTTGCGGAGATGCTCACGTTTGCCGAAACCGCGTCGTTGAACCGTACCCCCTTGATCGAGTTGTTTTCAAGGCTTTGGGTGTCTGACGTGCTTTCGTCAATGTCGCCAAGCTTTATCGTGATGAACTTCTGCCACGAATACCTTACGGCGAATGGGGTTACGTGATAGCCTGGGTCAGAAATGACGGATATTGAGCCCCATGGGTATTGTATGAAATAAATGTATCCTGGTTCCGCGTAAAACAAAAAAGAGCCAATAATTATAAAAACAACGCCCATACCAAAAGAACAGGCGCTTTTGAGGATGACGAACCTTAAAGCGGCGTTTTTTCCTTTTCTTCCCTCCTCGAATTCCTCATTTTTTTTTAGTCCGACTCTGAGGACAAGAAACAAACCGTAAAGCAAAAACGCGCACGCTATCATGTAAGGGATACCCGTGATCATTGGACGCGCAACCTCCTTTATGTGTTGGTTCGCGATCGCTCGCGTTCCATAAAACTCCGCTTTTGAGATTATAACATTGAATATCGGCTCGATATTGGATTTGTCCTTTCTGTCGGGGAAGTAAGGAAACGAAGGAAAAGCGGGAAGCAAGACAATCGCAATCCGCCATAAGCCTGAATTTGGGGAATAAATAAGTCCATTGACAAAAGAGAATTTATGATATAATTGATAAAGATAAAAAATTGACCCAGAAACTCAAATAACTTATTATATAGAAGGAGGTGAAAAAATATGGTTTTAGCGCTTGATCTTTTTGCTTA
>JAITGK010000124.1 GCA_031280635.1 Synergistaceae bacterium | reverse complement strand
GCTTTCTCCTTCCTCTAAACTTTGAGCGGTTCACAGGAGTTAGAATCGAGCCCGTTCCCGTATCTGTCAAACTATATGAGTCCCCCGGCAGAGCCGGGGGTTTACCCAGGATTAATTATATATCTGGTTTTTAATCTCTTCCGGTTTTTGACCTCTTGTTTCTGCGTATGATTATGCAAACAACCATAAAATACGTCCTCAGAACTTGTAATCAGTTTTAGGGCGTGTCACCAATTAGGCAAAAAGGAGATAATGCGAGTATTCCCAGTAATAAATCAGCCTAATACATGAATCGAGGTACGTAGATATCCAATTGACACGCCGTTACGCTTTGCGAGATGACCAATGAGAAATCATCAAAGACTTTTTACCCGGACGCCCCGGCTACGTGGGCACCAATGCCCGTGACAACCGCCTGTTCGTGGAAGCCGTTCTGTACCCCTCCGCTGGCATTCCGTGGCGTGATATTCCGGAACGCTTTGGGGATTTCCGCGTGATACATACCCGCTTTTCCCGCTGGAACAAAACCGGAGTCTGACAGCGCATTTTTGAAGCGCTCGCGCAAGACGCCGACAACGAATACGCCATGATTGACTCTACCATTGTCCGCGACCATCAGCACAGCGCGGGCGCAAAAAAAAGCAACCATGATGAGGAAGCGATTGGGCGCGGCTACGGAGGCCTGAGCGCCAAAATTCACGCAATGACAGACGTCCTCGGCAACCCAACCGTTTTTTTCCGACGCCTGGCCAGGCTCACGACCTTGAAGGAGCCGACCACCTCTTGCCAGCGACCAAAGCGGAGATTATTATCGCGGACAAGGCCTACAGCGCGCGGGAGCAGGTGATTGCGCCGCTGGAAGCGGTCGGGAAGAAAGCCATAATTCCCTCAAAGGACAACTCAAAAACGCCTCGCGAATTTGACGGCCGCGAGAAGGATCTTTACGGCGCGCGCCATTTGCTCGAGAATTTTTTTGCCTGATTGAAGCAATATCGCGCGATAGCAAAGCGTTATGATAAAAGAGCCGTTAATTTCCTGGGGGCCATTTATCTCACAGCCATCATGGTCTGGCTGATGACACGCTCTAATTTTTGACCTCGTACCCCTGTTCCTCGATCTCTTCTTTAATGCGGGCCTCTGTCACCGTAGCGGCGTCGAACTCCACCACGGCGGTTTTACTCTCCAACGTGACATTCACGCTTTTCACGCCCTCCAGCGACTTCACAGCGTTCGTGACGGCCTTCACACAGTGCGCGCAGGACATACCCTCCACGTTAAACGTTTTTGTTTGCTTTGTTTCCATCGCGAAACCTCCTTTGACATTTATCCGTCAGCCCCTAGGCTCTGCGGACAGTTTATTTTATCACAGCAACCGGCCTTACAAATGACATATTCGCAAGAGGTCGGGGAAGTCTGAAGCCATTTCGGACACGGAGCGTTTCGTCAGCGGATGAACCCAGTCGGGAAGCACCTGAGCCAGTGGCGTCAGCACAAAGTCCCTCTGGTGCAGATAGACGTGAGGGATTTGAAGAAGCGGAGAGTTAAGCGTCAGCGTTCCCATGGTCAGGATGTCCAGGTCGATGGTCCGCTCGCCCCACCGCCGCGTCTCCACGCGCCCCATCTCCTTCTCTATGCTCTTCAGGAGCGCCAGCAGACCCTCTGGGGACAGAGGGCACTCCGCCAGGAGACAGGCGTTCAGAAAATACGGCTGATCCGTTACACCCCAGGGCGCGGTCTCGAAAACGTCGCTGACAGCTAGGACTTCGAGTACCTTTTTGATGTGTTTGAGCGCTGTGCGCAAGTTCAACAGCCTGTTGCCCAGGTTGCTCCCCAGGCCCAGCGCCGTGGCAGTCATCAGAACGTCTCCCGCAGGGCGCGGGCTGTGAGCAACGCGCGCCTGTTTTCCCGAACGTCATGCACTCGCGTCAACTGAACGCGTCCCTCCGCTAGAGCCGAGAGGGCGGCAGTACTGGCCAGTCGCGCGTCCCACTTCTCCGCTGGGACCTCCAGGGTTTCTGTGAATTTTTTCCTGGAATATCCCACCAAAATAGGGCGGCCGAAAACGCTGAGGCTTTCCACTTCTTTGAGAATCAGAAGGTTGTCCTGGACGCGCTTGCCAAACCCTAGGCCGGGGTCCAAGATCAAGCGTTCCCGCGGCAGGCCAGCCCGTTCTGTCTGCTGGATTTTTTCGCGAAAATACACGTGGAGTTCGCTCAGAAGGTCGTTGTAGGCAGGCGCATCCTGCATGTTTTCCGGTGTTCCTTTGATATGGGAAAGGACGTAAGGCAGACCGGCGCGGACGACGCAAGACAGCATGGCGGGGTCAAGACCGAAGCCTCCCACGTCGTTGATGATGTCGGCTCCAGTCCCCGCCGCCGCCAGCGCTACGTTTCCTTTATAGGTATCTACAGAGAGCACGGCGTCTGGGAAGGCCTCCCTCAGGGCCTTCAGGGCGGGGAGCAGGCGGGCGAGTTCCTCCCCCTCAGCCAGGGGCTTTGCGCCTGGACGAGTGGACTCCGCACCCAAGTCCAGCACATCCGCCCCATCCCTCAGCATGGAAGCAGCGCGATCCAAAAGGTCGTCCAGGGTCTTCACCCGGCTGGCGGAGTGAAAAGAGTCTTCGGTGAGATTCAAAATCCCCATGATTTTCGTGTCAGCGCCTAGGCGTAACTCCCGGCCGCCTGACAAGGGAATAACCCAGGCAGACGCGACGCACAGGGCCTCAGTCAGCGAGGCTCGCAGTTCTTTGAGCTCCCAGCAGTCCATAGCCTCCATTTTTTGCGCGAGGGCGCTGTACTGTCCGTCCGTACCCATCAGAAGCACGTCACTGCGGTCGGTCTTGCCGTCGATCACGTGCTTTGCCACGGCGGCGTCGCCTCCCCTGGCCAACATCTCCTGCTTCATATAGGCAGCGGCGCGAAAGTCCGCCTGTTTGACGAAAAAGTGCCTCACGCGGCGCTTGGGTTGGAAATAGGTGTTCGAGCGGGGGTCGGCCCCCAGGCGATCGAGCGCGTCGGCAAGCTCTCGCGCGGACGAAATATTCAATGGATAAACAACAGCGGACATTTCAACCCTCCATAGGGGCGCAACCCCTGCGGGCGCTACTCCACGTTCTGTATCTGCTCACGTATGCGCTCCAGACAGGACTTTGCCTCGACCACCGTCCAACGGAACTCCACGTCACCCACCTTGGAGCCCATGGTGTTGATCTCTCGGTTCATCTCCTGAATCAGGAAGTCCAGTTTGCGCCCCTCGGACCCCGAGCCCGACGCGATCTCTCGGAACTTCGAAATGTGGCTCGAAAGCCGCGCCAGTTCCTCAGAAACGTCCCACCGATCAGCGAGAAGCGAGACCTCCTGCGCGACGCGGTTTGGGTCAAGTTCCAAGTCGAAACGTTCCATCGTCTTCTTCACCCGCGTCCTCAGCGACTCTAAAGCGTCCGACGAGGCTGCCTTCCACCGGGTCGAAAGGGAGCGCGTCAGATTCTCGAACACCGTTAAATCCGCTTCTATCACGACCCACAGCTTCTCGCCCTCAGATTTCTTCATCTCTATGAGGGCATCCACGGCCTCCCCTATCAGGACCTCCCACTCTCCCACTCCATTGGCGTCGAGGCGGGGCGAGTCGCAAACTCCAGGCAACGCCAGGAGGGACGTCAGTTCAAAGTTTGGCGGCGCGCCAACTCGTCTCGCGATCTCCTTCAAACGATTGTAATAGGAAGCGAGCGCGTTCTCATCCAGCCGCGCCGTTCGGTACTCCACGACCCAGGCTATCTCCGCGTTCAGGCGAACTTTTCCCCTTTTCAGGCGGTCGCGCAAGAGCGACATGAATAGACTCTCGAAAGAGGAAATTTCTTTCGGCAACTTCACGCCGATCTCCTGGTAGCGGTGGTTTACCGAGGAGATCTCCAATATGACCATGCCCCAGGGGAAATCCCGCGAGGCCCGTCCAAAACCAGTCATGCTCAGAAACATCTGTTAGGTGGTCGCCGATTCAAGGCTTTTCAAGGATTCCGTCAGTTTCGCCATAATTTTTTCGCGAGCGCCCTTGGTCTTGTAAAATTCAGGCTCGAAGACGATCAACTTTCCGAAAGTAACCGTGATCTTCGCTGGTTTCACCAAGACGGAGCCCGGCGGCATGGCTTTGTGGGAGCCTCGAATGTAGGCGGGCAAAACTGTCGCCTTCGAGTGAGCCGCGATCAGCCCTACGCCTCCTTCCAGGGGCAGCAAAGTCCCATCCGTAGAACGAGAGCCTTCCGGGAAGATAAGGACGTCGCTGCCCTCTTCCAAGAGGCGAAAAAAGCCTTTGAGGGCCCCAGCGGCAGCCACATTATCCGCGCGCGAGACGGGCACGGCCCCCAAGACGCGTATGGCGTTCCCTAAAAAAAAGGGACGAAACAGCTCTTCTTTCGCGAAATAACGCAGGCGTCGGGGAAAGGAAACGCCAATGATCAGAGGGTCCAGGTTGCTGCAATGGTTGCAGGCAACAATAACCCCTTTCCCTTTAGGCAAAGGTTCTGTCCACTTTATGGAAAAACGGTTGTACAGGGTGAAAAAAATTCTGAAAAAGCCGCTCACCAAAGCGTAAAAAAATTTGTCAAACGTCACCGCACCAATCCCCCCTCTCACTAAGATGACATTATTATGGCATGTAGAGAAAATTTGCGCAATGTTTTTTGAATGAAGTCGGATATCAGCGCAAAATAAAGGGACTCAGATCTTTTTCAAGGAATTTTGGACCCTAATGTCTAGAAAACGCTGATGGAGTAGGGATTCACGACCCCTAAGTGGGGTATGGGGCGAAGCCCCATATGGGCAGCGCTTTCTTTAGGGGGTTTTACCCGCGATTACGGAGATAACCACCAAGTCCTCTTTGCCTGTGTTGTTGAGCGCGTGAGATTGGCCCAATCGGGCGATAGTGATGTCGCCGGGGCCCACCTCATGTTCTGTGCCGTCGTTATTCTTGAACACCCCAGTGCCTGAGACGACGATGTAGACGTCCTCATTGACCTCGTGTTTGTGAAAGCCAATGGAGTCCCCAGGCTTGAGGGTCAGCCAGGCGATTTCCCGAACGGGGTTTTCCATCGGGGGCATATCGCGAGTGAACGCATACTTGCCATAAAGGGTTCCGACCCCGCCGCCCGCCTTCTCCTTGTCCAAGGTGATGAGGGACTCTTTCTTGAAAACGTCGGCGGAAGCGCATGAAACTGTGACGGTCACTACAACAAGGCACGCGACGAGGAAAAACAACACCTGTTTCATCACATAAACCTCCTGTTCTCAGAGCTTTTGGCTCTTTTTTCGTTCGAATTCTATGCGCTGATATCCAAATCTTTTATTTCAAAGGTACACGATTAAGTTTCCCGAAAACGGCACATTGACATTATAACGGATTGCATAATTATGTTTATAGCGGGTTGCGCAATCATGCGCAGAAATAAGACGCCAAAAGCCGAACATAAATGGTAAAAACTTTGCGCATAAAAGAGCCAACGGCTTTAAAATAAAGGTGCTTTTCAAATTTGAAGACAACGTCTACACAGCGATGTTTCGGAACGGCGTTTTTACAAAATGACCCTCAAAGCCTTGTCTTGACTAACATTAGAAGGTTTATAGCGGGTTGCAAAAATGTAAACAAAGGTAGATAATATAAGAATGAAGCCATATTCTAAAGAATTTCGAGAAAGAGTAATTCGAGCGTCAGAACGTGGGGAAAAGCCTTTATCGATAGCGCAACGCCTGGAGGTGAGTTTTGGATGTACAACCTGTTGAAACGCTATCAAACAACTGGAAAATATGAGACTTTACCACAAAAAAATGCCAGAAGCGGATTTGAACCTTCTTCGGCAAACCGTTTACGAGCATTCAGACGCTACATTAAAGGAGTTGAAAGGAATTGACAGGTTTCACCGTTAGTCTGGCAACAATTTGCCGCGCGTTGAAACGTTTGAGGCTATCTTTGTGGCGGTTTGCATAATTACATGCAGAAAGAAGAGACCAAAAACCTGATATATTAACCCGGCATTGAAAAGAGCAGAAAAGATGATGAAAGTGTTGCCCAAGTAATGATCATATTGCGACAAATCCGCGTGTCATATGGTTTTTCAACACGTGTGTCATTATTTTTGAAAATCATTGTGCTGCAAGTGTTTAGTTTAAAAATAT
>JAITGK010000096.1 GCA_031280635.1 Synergistaceae bacterium | reverse complement strand
GGGAAAAGGCTCCCCGCTGGTACAACCTTGTCTATAACGCGTTGGTCGCGGCGAGGACGTTCCGAGAACTCGCGGACCGACTGGAGGAATTATCGCGGCTGGCGCAAAGCGCTCCGCTGCTCACCGTCGAACAACAGGACACGGGGCGCGTCAGGCAATACGGCTGGGCATGGCGGACGTTCCCCGGAAACACGGGCGGGTCGAACGTTTCCGGTGTGTATGAGGCGGTGGGGGCGCTGGTCATCTGGGATGTGGAGGTGTATAGCGGAGTCACGCGAACCGGCTCGCTGATCACGTCCGTTGAGATGACCGTCGCGCCTGAGCCAATGGGTGAATCAGGCGGCGTGGAATCAACGATAACAACACCAAGGACGGGAGAATGAGGACGATGGCGAAAAACACAGGCGAGGACGCATGAAAACATTCTCGTTTTCTACCGTTCTCCGCCGACGTACAATCCGCGAATGGCGAAAGGGAACCCTATGCCAGAAAGGCCAAAGGGACGCGGAGCGTTTACGGGAGAACGACAAAAAACTTGATGGCTGCGAATACCGGACAGCGCCATCCGCGCAGCGTCCTGAAATTCCCCAGCGCGAACGGGCGGCGCGGGCATCCGACAGAAAAACCCCAGGCGATGTTCGAGTGGCTTATCCGAACCTATACCAACGAAAACGACGTGGTTTTGGACAATCGCGTCGGCAGCGGCACTACGGCGGTTGCCGCCGAAAAATCGTCCCGTCGCTGGCTGGCTATAGAAAAAGAGCCAGAATACTGCGGAATCGCCAAGAGGAGGCTGGAAGAGCTTGGAGCGGATAACGGCGGTTGATAACGAACAAAATGGCAAAACTGAAACGGGGAGCGGTTCAAGGTTCTTTAACAGTGCCGTGCTACGCCGCGCTGGTGGCCGGCGCGGAGATAACGCTGTCGGGATTCAAGCCGGAGGGGATAGATGAGGCGTATCTTGGAAAGAAAGTTCAGCGCTCAATGAGCAAGTCGGGATGGACGACGCAGGTGAGTTTAGAGTGGTTATAGACATGCAAATATCGCATAAATATATTTATTTTTCGAGCGCCTGTCATGAGGATTATCCACAATAATTGCGGGAAAATTATACGCAAAATTTTCATCACGTGACGACGGGGTTCTTATTTCGAACGCGAATTGCCAGCAAACATCCATAAAATGACATATGGGGCATAATTTGTTAATTTACGCGCTCCAGACCACAAAACTTTCGACGGATAACACCGCATTATGTTGGATTGGAGATTTTGGTCAACGCCACCCACTTGACAATATAATTGATTAGAATTATCATGCGATATACAGCATACAGCATTTCGACTTTCCCAAATTTTTTGTGCTTGATTTGTTCTTTTCATCCGTAACAGTTTGACTTACTTCACAGCCGCGAAGAGTAAGGAGGGATACCGGCTAGGAACGACGAACACAGCGGCGTAGAGGGCACAAGGGGGTCTTGCCCCCTTGTGCGGGGTCTTTTGATAAGGGGCAGAGCCCCTTGACAGGAGGTGCAAGCGGTGTCAGAGCAAGAAAAAAGCTCCACGGTTGGCAAGGAAAAAAAGCTGCTGCGTTTTGAGGTCTTTTGGCCTTCCTTTCTCATCATTGGCGGAGCGGCTCTCCTGGGCATTTTCGACAACAAAAAGCTATCTGACCTTGCCCAGGGAACGTTTTCGTGGTCGCTTCGCAGTTTTGGATGGCTCTATCAACTGATCTCCGTCGTCGCCTTGGTGTTCGTCGCGGTGATCACGTTCTCCCGGTTCGGGAATATCCGTATCGGGGGCAAGGACGCCAAGCCCAAGTTCTCCTTCATCTCATGGTTCGCCATGGCCCTCACCGGAGGCATCGCCACGGGAGTTATCACCTACGGCGTCAATGAGCCCATCATTTATTTAGGTAACATTTACAACGAACTCACCCAGTCAGGTATTGTCCCTGGCTCGACCCAGGCCGTGTTCTTCGCCATGGGGCGCTGCTTCTACAACTGGACGTTCATCCCTTACGCTATGTACTCACTTTGCGGGCTCCTAGCCGCTTACCTCTACTTCAACAGAAACGCCCCGCTCACCGTCACCGCCACGCTGGAGCCCCTCTTTGGTCAGCGCGTCAACGGTTTTTCCTGGCTGATCGACACGCTGTCCCTTCTGGCCATCGCCTTGGGCTTGGCGTCCTCGCTAGGCGCGGGACTGGCGTTGGTGGGCTCGGGCATCCAGACGGCCTACGGTATCCCCCAGAGTCCCACGGTGTGGTTGTTCCTAGCCCTTTTTACGACAGCGCTTTACACCGTGGCCTCCTACGTGGGACTCGACAAGGGCATTAAGCTGCTCGCCACGTTCAACTCCCACATTTTTTACGTCCTGCTTATCTTATTGCTCTTCATGGGGCCGACGCTTTACATCCTGCGCGTCTCCACGGCGGGTCTCGCCTGGTGGCTCCAGAACTTTTGGGTCTGGGCGTTGGACCCCATTGACATCGCGGGAGAACCCCTTGTCATGTGGTGGACGCTTTACGATTGGGCTATATGGATTGCCTACGCGCCGTTGATGGGGCTCTTCCTCGCGATCATCTCTTACGGGCGCACGATACGCCAGTTCATGGTCATCAATTGGATCCTGCCCTCCACCTTTGGACTCGTCTGGTTCGGCATCTGGGGCGGGACAGCCCTTGAATGGCAGCAATCCGGCGCCGCGGACTTGGTCGCTGTCATTAAGGAAAGCGGGGCCGTGGCGGGGCTATGGGGCTTTTTGCAGCGCTTACCCCTGAGCCAAATTTTGATCCCACTGGTCATGCTGACCTTGATCATCAGTTTCGCCACGGCGGCGGACGCTATGACTAGCACCATTGCCTCGCTCTGTACCCGTAACCTGAAGCGCGATGAGGAACCCCCAGTGTGGCAGAAGCTCCTTTGGGGTATTTCCATCGGGGCTATCGCGTTCTTTATGGTAGCCTACGCGGGTGGGGCCCAGGGTGTGGACGGGGTCAAGTACCTGGCCGCCGCGGGTGGGGCCATGGTACTTTTCATATTCGTCCTTCAGGTGCTTTCGGCCATGAAGACGTTCTTTTTCTCCAGCGAGGAGGTTGAGCATGAATAAGGCGGACAAAATCCAGGAGGTCGTCTTGGACGGCGAAGTATCGCTCAATCATCTGATGTCCGTGGCGCGTTATGGCGCGAAGGTATCCTTCGGCGAAAACTACAAGAAGCGTGTTCGGGAATGCCGCCAACTGGTGGAAAAGTTCGTCGCCGAAAATCAGCGCATTTACGGCGTCACCACAGGCCTCGGTGAGAACGTCAAGCGCGTTGTTCCTGAGTCCGAGGCCATGAGCTACCAGACCAAGATGCTTCTGACGCACTGCACCACCGTCGGGGAGCCCCTCGACGAGGAGGCGGTGCGGGCCGTGATGTTCGTCATGTTGACCAACATGGGGACGGGCTACAGCGGCGTGCGCCTCGAACTGTTGGAGCGCCTAGCCGGAATGCTGAACGCGGGGGTCACGCCCTGGACCCCGACCCACGGCTCCGTAGGGTACCTTGGCGTCGAGGCCCACATCGCCTTAACGCTTTTGGGCAGAGGCAGGGCCTACTACGGTGGGCGTCTGCTGAACGGCGCCGAGGCGCTAAAGACTGCGGGACTCTCCCCCATCCAGCCAAGTTATAAGGAAGGGCTCTGCCTCATCAATGGTGGAACCTCCGCGACAGCCCTAGCCGCTCTGACAGAGTACGACGCCCTGAACGCCCTATCCAGCGCTGACGCGGTGGCGACCCTGACCCTGGAGGCCCTGCGTGGAAATGTCAAGGCCTTCGATGCGCGCGTGATGTCCGTCAAGCGCCAGCCGCACCAGTGGCAGACGGCGGAGCGCCTGCGCAAAATCCTGTCGGACAGCGCGATCCTTAACGAGGCGGGAGGAGAAAACCTCCAAGACGCTCTTTCCCTGCGTTGCATCCCCCAGGCCCATGGAGCGGCGCGCAAGACGATCCTAGACGCCAAAATGGCCATTGAGAACGAGCTGAATTCTTGCGACGACAACCCGATCATCCACCCCTCCGGCGAGGCCATGAGCGCCTGCAACGCCGACGCGGGTTTTGTCGGCATCGCGTCGGACTCCTTGTGCATCGCGGCCTGTTATCTGGCAAAGATCTCCGAGCGCCGAACGGACCGCATGGTCAATGAACACGTCAGCGGCCTGCCCCCCTTCCTGGTAAGTGGCGCGGGGGAGAACAGCGGATATATGATTGTGCAGTATTCCTCCGCGGGTATCCTGGGGGAGATGCGCGTACTGGCGCACCCGGCGGCCATCGACGCCGTTCCGACCTGCGCGATGCAGGAGGACTACGTCAGCATGGGCTACAACGCGGCCCTCAAGGCGCGGGAGGTGGTGCGACTACTGGAATACGTTCTCGGCAACGAGCTTTTAACAGCCGTGCAGGCCCTAGAGCTGCGCGAGCGCAAAGACCTTGCTCCCTCGGCAACGGGGAGCGCCCTGTGCTGTGCGGTGCGGGAGCGCGCGCCCTTTATGGCGGAAGACCACTACGTTTCCCCCGACATGGAATGGGGCAGGGAACTGATACACTCAGGTCGAGTGCGTGCCATTGCTGAGGAAGCGACCGGACCAATGGATTGAAAAGGAGTGTAACGAGCATGTGTAAAAAAGGACGCTTCACGATTTGTATTTGTTGGGCTCTGCTGTTGTTCCTGTCGCTCCCAGCGCGCGCCCAGGAGATGAAATGGAAAGGAGACTCCCTTCTTACTGAGGCGGGAGCTATACCGGTCGGGGCGGTCATCATTGACGCGCGTTCCGGCTCTGGACTCTCGCGCATCCCCAACGCCGTTGTCCTGGATTGGAAGTCCTTCTTCGACGCGGATACCCACTCTCTGAAGCTGCCGGCGGAGATTCAAGAAATCTTCGGCGCGGCGGGGGTTGGCGTCGGGCCGGTAGTGGTCTACGATGACGGCGGACTCAAGGGCCCAGCGGGAATGATCTTCTGGCTGCTGGAGTACGTTGGACATTTGAACGTGAGCCTTTTGAACGGGGGCCTCAAAGCCTACCAGGAGCGGGGGCTTCCACTTTCGGCGGAGACTGGGAAACCGTCCCCCGTCAAGTTTGGCGTTACACCCCGTCCGGAGGTGGCTATGAACCTGCGGGAGCTTATCTCTCGCTTCGGCGACTACAAAGTCACGATCCTGGACCCGCGATCCGATGAGGAATATCTGGGCTGGGCGCTCCACGGGGAAAAGCGGGGTGGTCACATTCGCACAGCCATCAGCTTTGACCCCGATTGGGCGTGCGACGCCGCAGGCGGGCTCAAGCCCCAGGAAGCCGTCTATGAGCTTCTGTACCAGAAGACCCTGACGCCTGAAAAGGAGTTCATTATTTACTCGAACTTCGACACCCGCGGGACGGGGCTCTATTTTCTGCTGCGCTTGGCGGGCTATGGCAGTGCGGCTTGTTTCACGGAGACCTTCAACGTTTGGGCTGAAAACGAGCTTCTGCCTATCGCCCAGGCCAAAAACTGGAAATCCCTGGTGAGTCCAGAGTGGGTTTATCAGCTCGTCAGGACGGGGAAGGCCGACACGTTCACAAATAAGTCCTTTGCCGTCTACGAGTGCAGCTGGGGAACCCTGGAAAAGGCCGGGAAGGCCTACAAAAGCGGCCACATCCCTGGAGCGTTTCACCTGGACTCCGACACCTTCGAGGACGAAAATCACTACTGGGACCTTTTCGAGTTCGAAACCCTGGCCGCTCGCTTCGCCAAAGAGGGTATAACAAAGGACACCACCGTGATCCTATACGGCAACGGCTCAGACACGATAAGCGCCACCATTGCTTTCTGGGCGTTGCGGTACGCGGGAGTGAGCGATGTCCGCTTATTGAACGGCAACTTCGAGCGCTGGATCGCCTTGGGGTATCCCTCGGAGATGACGATCAACGTCCCCAAGGCGGCGGAGTCGTTCGGCAGAACCACCCCCCAGCACCCGGAGTACGCGAAGAGCACGGAGGAGGTCAAACTTCTTCTTAAAGACCCCAACGCGCGCGTTTGTTCGGTGCGGAGCTGGCCGGAGTTTACAGGCGAGGTGAGCCGCCATTCCTACATCAAGGCCAAGGGGGAACCAGCGGGAGCTTACTGGGCCCGCGCGGGTTTCGGCGAGAATAAGAGCGACCTTAGCTTCTACTTTGACCCGGACGGCTCGTACCGCAGCTACATTGAAGTCGAAAAAATGTGGGTTGACCTTGACATCACCCCAAGCAATGCTGTAGTATTCTACTGCGGAACAGGGGCGCGGGGGTCCACGGCGTGGTTTTTCAGCCACCTGATGGGTTGGGCGTCTGCTTTATACGACAGTGGGTGGTTCGGTTGGAGCGAGGGTAAAGAGGTCTCTCCAAACCCCTCTCAAAGAATCTGGAGTTTTGACTAGAGCCGTTGGCTCTTTTATGCGCAAAGTTTTTACCGTTTACATCCGGTTTTTGGCCTCTTATTTCCACGCATGATTTATGAAAAATGCCATAATCGCTGACCACTAATTTAAGGGGTGTTATTCATGCGTATTGAGGTCGGGAGGTATGGAAGCAAGCGGGAGATGTACGAGGCGATGAGGGCCGCGCTTGTCCTCCTTCTGGAGGAAAGCGGAGGGGACTTGGTGGCCGGCCTTGCGAACGCCTCCGCTTTATTCAAGCTGTTTATGGAGGAGGTCAACTGGGTGGGATTTTACCTGATAAAGGACGGAGCGCTGACGCTGGGGCCTTTTCAGGGGAAGCCCGCTGTGGCAAGGATACTCCTAGGCGAGGGAGTGTGTGGAACGGCGGCGGAGAAGAAGAAGACCCAACGGGTAGACGACCGTGCGCACCTGCGCCAATCACATCGCCTGTGACTTGACATCCTCCTCCGAAATCGTGGCGCCTTTGATGAAAGATGGGAGGGTCTTCGGGGTGCTGGACATCGACAGTCCCATCCTTTCCCGCTTTGAGGCGGAGGACGAACAGGGACTTGAAGACCTCGCGCGGCTCTTGATGGATCGTCTGCCCTTTTAGAGTCGTTGGCTCTTTTCCGCGCAAGATTTTTGCCATTTCTATCTGTTTTTTGGTCTCTTATTTCTGCGCGTGATTCCCGCTATAATCAGCGTTTTCCAAATCAGGTAGGAGGCCGCTCATTATTTGAGCGGCCGACCTCTCACACCATCGCGCATACGGTTCCATTAGGCATGACCTCAAGATACAATCCCCGTTCGTCCCGAAGCATAAAACGTTTGTCCTTTGGTTTGGCTTGCCTGATTCGAATATCTGTCAAGCCATGTTTTTCACCCCGCCGTACACATAACCGCCTCTGATATGATAGTATACGGTCATGCGCGCGGTAATAGGGTTAACTGAGTGTGTTTTATGATTCAAGGTGAGCTTAAAAAATGTAAAATCCCCTGATAAAGCTGGAGTTTTTGCCTTATGGTAAGCTAGTCTACTGTATAAAATGGCGCGCCTGGCGAGATTCGAACTCACGACCTACGGCTCCGGAGGCCGTCACTCTATCCACTGAGCTACAGGCGCACATTAATAAAAAATATACCATACTTTTTCCTAAAATGTAAGCTCCCGTGTCGCCCCAACTAGGACAAACGCATCAAAATGAGCAGTCATAGCCCCCCGGCAAAGCCGGAGGTTACCCATGATTAATTATGAAAAACACTATAATATGTCTTTAGTCCTTAAATTGTTGACATTGGTTTCAAAACTGTTGATATTGCCATGAAAGGAGTTTGGCATGAGCGTAGGTAAGGGGCAAGAAGCATAAGACAAAGCAAACACTGCTAGTTGGCGGCGTTGCGATTTTCATCCAACAGCTAAAGTCGTTGGCTTTTCCATCATATTGTCGTAAAATTGCGTAAGGCGTCGCGCGAAATCTCAGGTGAAGAGGGGGTGAAAGCGGCGAGACGTTTTTTGCGTTGCGGGCAGGACTTTAAACGGAATCACAGGACAAAAACGCGAAAGAAGGTTGAACATGATGATTGAGATCAGATGGCACGGCCGGGGCGGGCAGGGCGCGAAGACAGCGTCTCTCCTGCTTGCCGACGCGGCCTTCAACACGGGGAAGTACGTGCAGGGTTTTCCGGAGTACGGCCCCGAGCGTATGGGCGCCCCCATCACGGCCTACAACCGGATCAGCGACGAACGGTGCACCGTTCACTCCAACATCTACGATCCGGACTACGTCGTTGTCGTGGACGCGACACTGCTTTCAGCAGTGGACGTGACGAAAGGGCTCAAGTCCGGCGGCGCGATCATCATCAACTCGGAGAAATCGCCTGAAGACCTTCGCCCACTCTTGAAGGGCTTCACGGGCAAGGTCTGCACTATCGACGCCGCGAAGATCTCCGAGGAAGAGCTGGGGCGCAACTTCCCCAACACCCCCATGCTGGGCGCTGTGGTCAAGGTCAGCGGGGTGATCCCTGAGGAGGACTTTGCCACGGACATGGAGGGCTCGTTCAAACACAAGTTCGCCACCAAACCCCAGGTGATCGACGGCAACATGAAGGCGCTCCGGCGCTCGATGCGGGAGGTGAAGGGACTGTGAGCGGATACATGCCGGCCGCGAAGGTCGATGATCGCATCTCCTGGCGCGAGATAAGCCCCGGCGGCGAGGTTCGCGAGAGCGGCACCGCCGCGCTGTTCAACACCGGTGACTGGCGGACGATGATACCTGCCTTCGTCGAGGAAAAGTGCAAGCACTGTATGCTTTGCGTCCCGGTCTGTCCGGACTCCTCGATTCCGGTGAAAGACGGCAAGCGTCTCGACTTCGACTACAAGCACTGCAAAGGGTGCGGCGTGTGCTGGAAGGTCTGTCCCTTCGGGGCGATCACCTTCGGGAAGGAGGAGAAATAATGGGCATCCGGGAAAGGCTCTCTGGCAATGAGGCCGTTGCCTTCGCGATGAAACAGATCAACCCCGACGTGATGGGCGCGTTTCCCATCACCCCGTCCACCGAGATTCCGCAGTATTTTTCCCAGTACGTGGCCAACGGCCAGGTGGACACGGAGTTCGTGGCCGTGGAGTCAGAGCACAGCGCCATGTCCTGCTGTGTGGGGGCCCAGGCCGCCGGGGGCCGCGCCGTCACCGCCACGTCCTCCTGCGGACTGGCGCTGATGTGGGAGATGCTCTACGTGGCGGCCTCCTGCCGCCTGCCCGTCACGCTGGCCTGTATCAACCGCGCGCTTTCCGGCCCAATCAACATTTGCAACGACCACAGCGACTCAATGGGCGCGCGAGACTCCGGGTGGATTCAACTTTACGCCGAGAACAACCAGGAGGCCTACGACAACTTTTGCATGGCCATGCGAATCGGCGAGCACCCTGACGTGCGCCTACCTGTCATGACCTGTCAGGATGGCTTCATCACCTCCCACGCCATCGAGAACATCGAGCTTTTGGAGGACGACAAGGTGAAGGCCTTCGTGGGCGAGTACAACCCTGAGACCGGACTCCTGAAGGGTCCCCTGTCCGTGGGCCCCTACGACGTGGTCGCCTATTACATGGAACACAAGTACCAGCAGGCCGTAGCCATGAAAAACGCGAAGAAGGTTATTCTGGACGTGGCGAAGGAGTTCAAGACCATCTCCGGTCGCGAGTATGGCCTGTTCGAGGAATACCGCATGGCGGACGCGGAGCGCGCGATCGTTCTCATCGGCTCCAGCGCGGGCACGGCCAAGGCCGCCGTGGAAGAGCTCCGCGCGAAGGGCGAGAAGGTGGGTCTGGTGAAGTTGCGCGCGTTCCGCCCCTTCCCAGGGGAGGAGCTGGCGAAGGCCCTTGCCGACGTGAAGGCCGCGGCTGTCTTGGACAAGGCCGAGGGTTTTTCGGGCTGCGGGGGCCCGCTGTTCGCCGACACCCGAAGCGCTTGCTACGACCTCGGCCAAGTACCAAAGCTCATCAACTTCATCTATGGCCTGGGCGGCAGAGACGTGAGGGTGGAACACATCACCTCCGTCTACGATCAGCTCGCGGAGGTCGTCAAGGCTGGAAGCGCCGGGGAGACCTACCGGCACCTCGGCGTGAGAGGATAGGGAGGGCTAGAAATGGCTTATAGTTTAAAAGACGAAGTCGCGAAGCCGGAACGCTTCACCGGCGGGCATCGGATGTGCGCCGGTTGCGGCTCGCCTGTGGCGGTGCGCGGGGTACTGCGGGCGCTGAACCCAGAGGACAAGGCCGTTGTGGGCGTGGCCACCGGCTGCCTGGAGGTCTCCAGTTTCATGTACCCCTACACCGCGTGGCGGGACAGTTACATCCACACCGCCTTTGAAAACGCGGGCGCGACGCTCAGCGGCGTCGAGGCGTGTTACAATGCCTTGAAGAAGAAGGGGAAGATCGACGAGACGTACAAGTTCATCGCGTTCGGCGGGGATGGTGGAACCTACGACATCGGGTTTCAGTCGCTTTCCGGAGCGATGGAGCGGGGCCACGACATGGTTTATGTGTGTTACGACAACGAGGCGTACATGAACACCGGTATTCAGCGTTCATCCTCCACCCCGCGTTTCGCCGACGCCACCACCTCCCCCGCTGGGACGGCCATTCCCGGCAAGCAGCAGAACAAGAAAGACCTAACCGAGGTCATCGCCGCCCACGGCGTTCCCTACGTGGGGCAGACCTCGTTCCTCGGCAACATGAAGGACCTCCATGAGAAGGCTCACAAGGCCATCTACACGCCGGGCGCCGCGTTCCTGAACATTATGGCCCCCTGTCCGCGGGGCTGGCGCTACGCCACGGAAAACCTCATTGAAATATGCCGCCTGGCGGTGGAGACCTGCGTGTGGCCGCTCTACGAGGTCACCGACGGCAAGTGGACGGTCACCTACCAACCCAAGAAGAAGCTGCCCGTCGAGGACTACCTGAAGCCTCAAGGCCGCTTCGCCCACCTCTTCGAAAAAGGCAATGAGTGGATGATCGAGGAATGGCAGAATGCCGTTGACGGCAAGTGGGAGGCCTTGCTCAAAAAATCGGGCTGAACTGGTGTCCTACTCCCGCGTTCTGACATGGACGCGGGTTTTTTGAAATTTGAAAGGAGACCGCGCTTATGAATAAAATGAAAAAATTCATCACGTCCATCCAGGCAAGGATTTTCATCGCGGGTTTTTGTTCGGCGCTGTGCCTCGCCGCGCTGGTCTGGGTCGTCCAACCCCAAGCGGCCAGCGGAGACGAGGACGCCGTGATACAAAGACTGAAGGCCATTGAGGATGAAATGAAAGGGTTACGGCAAGACCTAAAGCCGTTGTTGGAACTCGTCAACGAGGTCAGAAACCAGGCTGGACTCTCACGAGATTTGGCGACAGACTCGACGGAAGCGTCTAACGTGGTCTCGCAACTCCGCAATCTGAAAGCCGCCTCTATGATGTTCTATGCGGACAGCATGGACGTAATCAATTCGGAGAACGCCAATAACGCCATCAACGCCGCCGGCAGCGTTAAAACCCTTTTGGGCCGGTACATGGACAACCCCGAAATGCTCTCCGACCTGTACCTTTTTAGGACGACGACCTACAGCGACTTGGGTCGAAAGTGGTTTGTGGGTTACAACCTAAGTCAAGTTACGGCAGGCGTCAAGGAAAAGCTGGCTGGCAAGGCAAAGAGCCTGGGGCTTTATTCTGGGACTACCGCCAATACGCCTCCAGCCGGCCTTGGGGTGAAGGACGTGTTCACAACAGCCGGGCCTTCCGTCTGGATGGTTGCGCGGTAGCGGGCGCTCCGCGCCTCATCTGTGGGGCGAGAAGGGAAAGAAAGCGAAGCTCCATCAGCGTTTCTTTGAGTGAGCGAGGTGTTATTGAGTCGTGAAAAAGGTCTATATCATAGGAACTTGCGACACAAAGTACGCGGAGTTGTCCTACGCCAAAGAGCTCTTGACAAAGGCCGGAGCGGAGTGCGCGCTGGTTGACGTGGGTATTTTGGGACATAACAACGCGGTCGATATTCCCCATACTGAGGTGGCCAAGCACCATCCCTCAAACCCGGGTTTCTTGAGTGCTGGACTGGACCGCGGCTCCGCGGTGACGGCCATGAGCGAGGCGCTGGAGGTCTTCCTGCTCACGCGCGGCGACGTCGGCGGGGTGCTGGGGATGGGCGGCTCTGGCAACACCGCTTTGGTGACGCGGGGCATGAGGGCCTTGCCTGTGGGACTGCCGAAGCTCATGGTTTCCACAGTGGCTTCCGGCAACACCGCCCCGTATGTGGGCGCTACTGACATCTGCATGATGGCCTCCGTGGCGGACGTGGCGGGCCTGAACCCCGTTTCGCGGGCGGTGCTAGGTAACGCGGCTCACGCCATGGCGGGCATGGTCAAAAGCACCGTTCCGGCCGCGGCGGAGGATAAGCCGCTTTTAGGCATGACGATGTTCGGCGTCACCACGCCCTGCGTGACGCGCCTCCGGGAAATTTTCGAACACGAGTACGAACCCCTGATCTTTCACGCCACCGGGGTTGGAGGACAGTGTCTCGAAAAACTCATCGACTCCGGGATGCTGAAGCGCGTCATCGACGTCACGCTCACCGAGGTCTGTGATCTCTTTATGGACGGCGTCATGAGCGCCGGGCCAGACCGCTTGGGCGCGATTGCCCGGACGGGCCTCCCCTACGTGGGCAGCCTGGGCGCGCTGGATATGGTGAACTTCAGCGCCATTGTGCCGGAGAAGTACAAGGGGCGGAACCTCTATGTTCACAACGCGAACGTGACCCTCATGCGCACTACCCCGAGGGAAAATGAGGAGATAGGGCGCTGGATCGGGGAGAAGCTCAACCGCTGCGAGGGAGAAGTTCGCTTTCTCATTCCCGAAGGAGGGGTCTCCGCTATTGACGCGCCCGGACAGCCGTTTTACGACCCGGAGGCGGATAAAGCCCTCTTTGATAGTCTGGAGGCCTCCGTCAAGCAGACGGTCCGGCGAAAGATCATTCGTTTGCCCCACCACATCAACGACCCCGCTTTTGCCGCGGCCTTGGCGGAGCAGTTGCGATCTATCACCAACACATAACATAAAGGGAGGAATTATTATGGCGGTACCGACACGGGAAAGTGTTTTGAGCGCCCTGCGGGCGAAAATAGCGGCCAAAAAGCCGATTATCGGCGGCGGCGCGGGAACGGGACTCTCCGCCAAGTGGGAAGAGGCGGGCGGCATCGATCTCATTGTCATCTACAACTCAGGGCGCTACCGCATGGCGGGGCGCGGTTCGCTTTCAGGGCTTATGGCCTATGGGAACGCCAATGACATCGTGCTGGAGCTGGCGCGTGAGGTCATCCCCGTCGTGAAAAAGACGCCGGTTTTAGCTGGCGTCAACGGCACGGACCCCTTTGTGAACTGGGATTCCTTTTTACGCCGCATCGTGGATGAGGGTTTTGCGGGAGTGCAAAACTTTCCAACAGTGGGACTCATCGACGGCGTCTTCCGGGCGAACCTGGAGGAGACGGGTATGGGCTACGGGCTGGAGGTCGAGGCGATCGAACGAGCGCGGAAAAAAGACCTTTTGACCACTCCCTACGTCTTCAACGCCGAGGACGCCAAGGCCATGACCAAGGCGGGCGCGGACATTCTGGTGGCCCATATGGGACTGACGACCTCCGGCGGTATCGGGGCGCGGACCGCCAAGAGCCTGGACGAGTGCGCCGCTTCGATCGACGAGATCGCCGACGCGGCCCGCGGCGTCAGGGAGGACGTTATCGTTCTGTGCCACGGCGGCCCCATCGCGATGCCGAAGGACGCTCAGTATATCCTGAAGAAGTGCAAGGGCGTCAATGGATTTTACGGCGCCAGCAGCATGGAGCGCCTCCCAACGGAGTTGGCGATCAAGGCCCAAACCGAGGAGTTTGGCAAACTGACGTTTTGAACGCCAGGTCGCGATCGCAAAAGGCGGCCCTTTTTTCTGGGACTACCTGGTTTTACGGCGGCGAGTATAGCGGATAGTGGCGCCGTGTCTCCGGCGCGCAGGGGGTACCATGGAATACCAGATCATGGAAAAGAACGGGGAGAAGCTTATTCTGCTGGAGGGGGCTGGAACGCCGATAGGGCGAGAGGAGGACGCGAACACGCTGATCGAGATATGCGCGCGGAACGGTACTTACCTCTTGTTGGTCGAGGGGAAGCGCCTGTCGGAAGATTTTTTGCGGCTTAGAACCGGCGTGGCGGGGGCCGTGCTGCAAAAGTTCGCGATTTATGGCGTTAAAGTGGCCGCCGTGCTCGATAAGGACAGGGCAAAGGGCAAATTCAAGGAATTTCTGGCCGAGAGCAACAGGGGCTCCATGTTTCGCGTTTATGAAGACCATGCCGAAGCGGAACACTGGCTTTTGGAGGGTCCAGCCTCTTCTTGAGGGTTGGAGAGGGCCTGGAATGGACAAACCGAGAATCTACGTTGATTTCAACGACATGCTGGCATACAACTTGACGCTACTGTCGAAAGAGGACACAAAAGCCGATTCTTCCGGCAATATGGTCACATTTTACGAGGGAATGCCGGTGAACGTGTATTCCGACGACGAGGAAGACGGGCATCCCGACAATTTGATTGCCGATGGAATTGCGGTTCAGCATGATTTATCCAAGCACCCGTATTGGAATCACGTCAAATGGTGCTGTTTGATTGATGAGAACGGAATTCGGCACGAGTCCGACATACCGCCCTCCCCGAGGGCAGTATAGCAATTCCGCTATGAATTAGCAATATAGCCAACATGAGAAAACCAATTGGCGATATCAGATTTAGTAAAGCTCTCAAGAGCCGTTTTCATGCCTTCCACCAATTCATCATAAGT
>JAITGK010000056.1 GCA_031280635.1 Synergistaceae bacterium | reverse complement strand
ACTAGACTCTATGTTCCTTTTATTCGATAGCAAAAGGTTTTCCGAATGGTTTAATGTTTTAAGCCCCTTATAGGGGCGGAATTTCAAGCCACCGCTTGAAGCGGTGGTTGGTGACTTTTAGACCCTCCAATCCTTGTTCTTGATATTTCTTCCAACGTTATACTGCCTGTTGCGGTATTGAAACCCACCAATGCCAATGCCTGATTGTTGGACATTCCTGACGTTCGGATTGAAGCGCTATCGAACAATTCGCCCTACATAGTAAGGGTGGGCTACTCCCATCCTATGACGGGTACCTCAGAAAGCCTTTTTATCGAAGCGCGAAAAAAGACCCTTTCCGAGGGGAAACGCGCGTAGGTCACTGTTTCCGCGAAAGGAGGCAAGACCCAAGTGTTCCGTCCTAGGTTTTTGGTACCGACCCTGTAGACGATGGTTTGTTCCGCTCGGCGGCCTCCCCGCGCCACCATCCACGGAGGCGCCATGATGAACCGCCCGTGCTCCGGCGCGGCAAAGGGCAGACCCGCGTTGTGCGACTGCACCCACTCCTCCCATATCCATATCCTGCCTTGGAGAATCCGATACTCGTCGAGCACCGGCGTCAATTGAACCGAGTGGATATAAGAAGTGACAAACGCCGCCCCGTTCGGCAGAGGCGCGGAAAACAAAACTCCCTCCCGCGCCACGATCTCCAGACAGTTGAGGGGAACGTTGGGGGCAAGGACAGCGCAGCAAAACAAGATGACTGTCAGTCTGACAAGGAGTAAGTTTCCACTCTTGGAGCATGTCTGATATTTTTTTATCAAGAAGAGATACAAGATCCAAAATCACCAACCACTGTTACATAATGGAGGGTAGCCAGGTGCTCATGGCAGGGAAGACGATCGTCAGGATCAGAAACAGAAAGATCAAGATCACGAAAGGCAAGACGCCGCCGATGACGTCCTTCATGGAGATGTCCTCCCGCAGGCCGTTGATGACGTAAAGATTCATTCCCACTGGAGGCGTGATGAGAGCCATGGTCATGTTGACCGTGAGGATGATGGCGTACCATATCGGGTCGATCTTCAGGACAGCCAGCAACGGCGTGACCAAGGGCATGGTCAAGAGCACGATCGACACTGTCTCAAGGATACACCCAAGGACGACCATCAGAGCGTTCATGGCAACGATGAACAAAAACGGCGACAAGTTGTAGGATATAACCAGCTCCGTCAGCTTTTGCGGGATCTCCAGCATGGTCATAACACGCCCGAAAAGCAGGGCCCCGGCCACCACCATCGCGATCATGCAGCTCGTTCCCACCGACTTCAGGCAGATTTTTGGCAAATCCCTCAAACGAATCGTGCGATAGACAACCAACGTGACGAAAAGGCTGTAGACGAGGCCCACAGCGGCCGCCTCCGTGGGGGTGAAGGCCCCAGAGTAGATTCCCCCCACGATCAGGAACGGCAGAAGAATCCCCCAGAAATTTTTGAAGGTGATCTCCAGGCGCTCCCTCCACGTCGTCCGCGGCATGGCGGTGAAAGCCCCCCGTTTGCTCTTCCAGACCGCGAAGACGATGAAGATCGCCGTGAGGATAAGTCCAGGAACGACGCCCGCTATGAAGAGTTTGCCCACGGATTCCTCCGTTATCGAGCCGTAAAGGATCAGGGGAATGCTTGGTGGGATCAGGATTCCCAGAGTGCCTCCCGCCGCCAAGAGCCCCAGCGTGAAACGCTTGTCGTAGCCTCGCTCGGTCAGGGCGGGATAAGCCACCATGCCGATGGTTGCCGCGGTTGCCGCCCCTGAACCGGTGATCGCCGCGAAGAAAGCACAGGCCAAGATCGTGGCGATAGCGAGACCCCCTGGAAGGTGACGTACCCAGGCGTTCATGACATCGAAGAGGTCATCGCCAATGTGCCCGTCCAGAAGCACCTGACTCATTAGGATGTAAAGCGGAATCGCTATCAGGACGAAACTGTCCACAGAGCTGAAAATTGTGCTGCCTACCAGTTTGAGCTGCAATCCATATTGCAAAATGAGCGCCACCGACGTCACGCCCAGAGAAAACGCTACAGGCAGTCCTAGAAACAAGACGAAGAGAAGCAGCAAGGTGACCAAAATGAAACTGTTCATCAAGCGCCGCCCCCTGACTTTTCCCGAGGCGCGCTCAACGTCTGTATCCTGTCCGCCACGATAAACGCGAACTGAAAGGTTAGAAGGGCAAAACCCAGCAGAAGCGAGCACTGCGGTATCCACATGGGAACCCGCAGCAGCGTGGCGGATACCTTGCCGAACCTGAGGGATGAGCTCAACATCTCAAAGGCTTGCCAGCTTACAAGGGCGCAGAACGCGGAGCCGATGACGCTTGTGAAGATGTCCAGCACATGCTGCGCTTTTTGAGGAAGACGCTCGACGAACAGGTCAATGCGGACGTGTTTCCCCTGCATCAGCGTGTAGGCGCTTCCGGCCAGCATCGTCCACATGAAAATGTAGACAGACGCCTCCTGGGCCCAAATTGTGGGGGAGTTCAGAAAGTAACGGCACACGACCTCATACGAGAGGATGAAGCCCATCGCGAGAATGCCGAGCCCGCACAGATACCCTACCGCCAGGTTAAACTTCTCGACGAAGGCGCGTATTTTTTTCATCTTCATATGGCGTCAGTCGGTGTTCTGAGCTATTTCAAGCAGTTTTTGCCCGATCTCGCCGGTTTTCTTGGCGAAAGCGTCGCGAACCGGGGCGGTCGCGTCCTGGAATTCTTTGCGCTCCGCGTCGTTCAAGACGTAAACCGTCACGCCGGCGTCCACGATCACCTCCTGAGCTTCGTTTTCCGAGTCGGCAATGGCCCCGCGTATCCACGCCTCGGCGTCCTGTCCCGCTTTCATAACCGCTTCTTTGTCCTGGGTGGAAAGGGAACCCCACCAGTCTAGGTTGGCCTGAACCACAAACTGCGCCGTGGAGTAGTTGGCCAGGGTCATGTACTTTTGAATCTCCTGGAGCTTACGAGAGACCGCTGCGGGCATTCCCGTCGTCGCGCCGTCCACCGTCCCGCGCTGCAACGCCATGTACATCTCCGAGGAACTCATGACCGTGGGAGCCGCGCCCAGCATATGGAGCGTCTCGGCGTCGGCGCCGCTGAAAGAGCGCATAGTCAAACCCTTCATCTCGGCGGGCTTTGTCAGGGGTCGCTTGTTGTTGAAGAACTGAATGTAGCCATAGTCAACCCAGAAGAGGTTCTTGACCCCCTTGCTCACGAACTCTTTGTCCAATATCTCACCCGCGCCGGCGTCAATGAACTTCTTGATGGAGTCTAGGTTCTTGAAGACAAAGGGCATGTCAAACACGTCGATGACTGGAATCATACCCGACCACTTGTTGGTGGCTACCAGTCCCGTCTCCACCAGGGCGTCTTGCAGCGCCTCCACGATTTCCGTGTCCTTGTAGAGTTGCGCGGAGTCGAAAATCTTGCACTCCACGCTGCCGCCGGAATACTCCTTGACCTTCTCCGCAAAGAACACGAGCCCCTTGGAGACGTGGTGAGACGCCGGAAACTGGTTCGACAACTTGAACTCCGTCTTGGCAAACGCCCCCGCCGAACACGCCGCCACAAACGCCAACGCGACGCAACCCACTACCCAAACTCGATGCCACTTCATCACAATAACCTCCTTAGAGCCGTCAGCTCTTTTATGAACAAAATTTTTGCGGTCGTTATGAGCTTTTTAGAGCCATTGGCTCTTTTACGCGCAAAGTTTTTATCGTTTATATCCGGCTTTTGGTCTTTTATTTCCGCGCATGATTGTGCGACCCGCTATAAACGCCATTTTGATAATTATACAATCCGCTGTCAAGATGGGATCCGCGTCACGGCCAAGTGACCGCAAAGTGAGACTCCAAGCCTGTCGGGAATGGAATGGGAGACGCTCAGAATCTTCGTCAAGTCCAATCCTGTTTTAATTCCCAAACGTTCCAAAAAATTCACCATATCCTCGGTGGCGACGTTACCGGCCGCGCCAGGGGCGAAAGGACACCCGCCAAGCCCCCCCGCGGCCGCGTCAAAGCGACGGTATCCCAGGAACAGGGCCGTCATAGCGTTCGCGAGCGCCATTCCGTAGGTGTCATGCAGGTGCAGGACAACTTCCTCCGCTGGGCAACGCTCGCGCACGGCTTTCAGCGTGTCAAGGACCTTCAAGGGATGCGCCGTCCCTATGGTGTCCGCTATGCCGATCTCGTCGCAGCCGAGGGACAGTGCCCGATCGATGACCTTCAACACCGCGCCACGGGAAATTTCCCCCTCGAAAGGGCAGAAAAAAGCCGTGGCGACGCTCACACGTATTTTAACGCCTTTTTTGTCCCCTCGGAGGCGGCAGACCTCCTCCAACTCCGAAAGGGACTCCTCGACCGTGCGGCGCGTGTTTTCCCGGTTATGGGACTCGCTGGCCGATACCACGAAATTCAGGGTATCCGCCCCGGATTGAAAGGCTTTTTCGGCTCCCTTGACGTTGGGAACCAGGGCCACGGCCTCAATATCGGGACGCTTGCGCTTGAAGTCCGTCATGACCTCCGCAGCGTCCGCCATCTGGGGGACGGCTTTGGGACTGACGAAGGAAGTCACCTCGATGGTCTTGAACCCAGCCCCGACCAAGGCGTCCAGCATGGAGATCTTCACGTCGGTGGGAATGAACGTCTTGACGTTCTGAAAGCCGTCCCTTGAGCAAACCTCGATTACCTCGGCCTTTGCGGGCAGCGCGCCAAAAGAAATATCCCCAGTCAATTTATATTACTCCTTCCTCTTTGAGGGTCGTGATCTCCCCAAGGGAAAGCCCCAGGCCGTCGCCATACACTTCTTGGTTGTGCTGCCCCAGGGATGGGGACGGGGTGCGAAGCGAGGCTGGCGTTTCGGAGAGCTTGATGTGGCTTCCCGTGAGCTTAATTTTTCCGGCGACGGGATGCCTCATCTCCACGAACATCTGACGCGCGCCCGCGATATGGGGGTCTTCGACCACCTGCTGGATGTTATTGATAGGCGCGCAGGGAATTCCAGCGTTTTCCAGCGTCTTCAAAACGTCCGCTGTTTTCTGGGGGATAACCCACCGGTTCACTATGGCCTTGAGTTCGGCGTGACGCTCAACGCGGTCGCGCAACTTGAGGTAACGCTCATCTTCTTTCAGTCCGGACTCGCCCATGACGTCGCATAGACGCTGCCATAGTTTGTCGTTTCCCGCGCCGATGACCAGCTCGCCGTCGGCGGCGTTGAAGGAGTCGTAGGGGTAGGTGGATTCGTAGCGGTTGCCAATGCGTCCTGGAACGCGCCCCTCGACGGTGTAGAGCATATTGATGACTTCGAGGCTTGCCACGGCGGAGTCCACGAGGGCAATGTCGATCTTTTGGCCCTGTCCCGTTCGATTTTGGCGGTAGATCGCGGAAAGCACTCCCACGGCCAGGGAAAGTCCGCCAAGAACGTCCCCTATGGCCGTCCCCGTGCGGGTAGGCGATCCGTCGGGCCAGCCGGTGGTGCTCATCAGTCCGCTCATGGCCTGGGCGATGATGTCATAACCTGGTTTTTGCGTGTAGGGGCCTGTATGGCCGAAGCCGGAGACCGCGCCGTAAATGATCCGCGGGTTGACGTCTTTGAGGGAGTCGTATCCCAGGCCCAGCTTTTCCATGACCCCTGGGCGGTAGTTTTCCAGCACCACGTCAGCCTTCTCGACGAGTTTCAGGAAGATTTTCTTCCCTTTTGGGTTTTTCAGGTTCAAGGTGACGCCCTTTTTGTTGCGGTTGAGGTTCATGTAATAGGCGCTCTCACCGTTTTGGAAAGGGCCCATTTTGCGGGTATCGTCGCCGCCCGATGGTTCCTCGATCTTGATGACGATAGCTCCCATATCGGCCAGCATCATGGAACAAAAGGGCCCCGCAAGCACGCGCGTCAGGTCCAGGACGACCAGCCCATCAAGCGCTCCCTTATACTCACTCAATTTCCTTTTCCCCCTCGCATGGAAAATCATAACCGTTCAATGCCTGATAAACACGAATTTTACCACAAAGGACAAGGGATAGTGGAGTGATAGAGAAACAATGTCAACAACCTAAGCATCAGGAAGAAATTTTCCTGTTGTGATGATATTTTGCCTTAAGTTTTTTCCCGACTTCCGCGCTAAGACCCAGCAAAAGCCTTTCATCAAAGTTGCAAAGGCTTGGTATTACACTATGAGGAAGAGCTGGCGGGGTACGAGTGGGAATTAAAAACCAACTACGGAGAGACGGAGTCTAACAGGCTCTTGGGGAAGACGCCGGCGATACAAAACTATATAGCCGAGTACGATACCCAACACCAGGTGTATCTTTACGCCGAGGCCATGAGGGGAGAGTATAGCCCAAAAGACGCGGCGGACCGCGTTCTTGTCGCCAGGGCGTACAACGTCGCGCCCAGCCTGCTCTTTAAGAACCACGAGCTCTACGACCACCTAGCCTCCAAGGTACAGATGGACGCTTCTATAGGGGACTCCATTTGGAGGGGATATAAACAATACGCGGTGGGGCGGGAAATGAGCAAGCTGGGGGCGTCTCAAATCGCCTTTGGCGCGGACGAGAGAAAACGCGCCCGACTGGCCGAGCTGGAGCGGGAGCTAGCGAGTTACGCGCCCCCGATTCGAGAGAAGTGGTACCACGCGACATTTCGCGAGGGCGCGTCTTTGGGTCATCAGATGGGCTCCTACGCGGCGGATATAGCCCGAGAGCCGGACAACGCCCTAGCCGCCTTGGGCGGCGCGGGCTTGGCGTACCTCACTGGGGGCGCTTCCGTGATCCCCATGCTGACGGGGGCCTACAAAGCCTCATCTCTTTACGGCATGATGAAGGGCTACGCGGGCATGGCCTACAACGAGTATAGTCAGATTGAGGGCGTGAGCGACGGACAGGCGAGGCTCGCGGGTCTCCTGACCGGCGTTGGGACGGGGGCGGTGATGTACGCGGTACCCTTCGCGATTGGCAAGGCCGGAAAGAGCCTGATGAAATTGGGCGGCGTCCCCATCAGCCAGGCCGCGCCGACGTCCGCCGAGATAGCGAAAAAGATCTTCTCCATTCCGGGCGGCGGCGAGATTTTATTGACGGGCGGGAAGGCGACGGCGGATCGGCTGGTACAAGGCGGGCTTGGGAACATGTACCAAGAGCTTGTGGTGATGGGCGTGGGCGAGGGCCTAAGGTGGGTGAACGACCAGCCGAACACCTCCTGGGAAGACCTTGGAAAGCGGGCCTGGGGGGCCTTCGCGGTGATGGTGGAGGCTGACGCCCTTTTCGCTGGGATGTCGCTGCTTTTGGGGGGCGGGCGTAGCTATCTCCGAGCCCGACAGATACAAAAGGCGGTCAACATGCTGGCTGATACCATGGGAATATCGCCCGCTCAGGCGCTAGAAAACGCGAGAGGCGAGTTCACCGCGCGGCAAGACCTAGCGGACGCCTACGCCTCAACCCTCGAGGCCGACCGGCGAAGCCAGACCGAGACCACGGAGGCGGGCGA
>JAITGK010000055.1 GCA_031280635.1 Synergistaceae bacterium | reverse complement strand
TTTATACTGCCGCACTCCCATCACCTCTTGAGATTACACTATCACACTTTTCAAAAGAGCCTGCTGAAAGCTCTCCGGCTAAAGCCGGAGGTTTTTACCTACTACATGGAAAATAAAATATAGATACATAATTTGACGAGGTTATGAAAAAGATTGGTGATGTACAGTTTCGCAGACTGTAGGGCACACAAAGACGACTATGAAGGTGATAGTTTGATATTTTGCGCGAGGCATACGCGGCGAAACACAGGCGGCGCGGGAGGCGCGCCAAACTGGACGTTGCGGATATGTTTTTGCTGGCGTGTAAATATTGGCGGGAATATGTCACATTCCTATCACTTGCGACCGAGTTCGGAGTTGCGGAAAGTACCGCTCACGACATATCACGATATAATGGTTTGGATGGTTTGGGTTGAAAATGTTTTGATAAAAAGTGGCAGATTCGGTCTACCGGAAAAAACACTTCGAACAGGCGAAAGTCTCGAGGTAGTCATTGTGGATGTGACAGAAAGTCCATACAGAACGACCTAAACGCAATCAGCGCAAATATTATTCGGGAAAGAAGAAACGGCACACGCTCAAAGCGCAAATAATCATCAACGCTAAAACATGTAAGATTATAGCTATTTTTGTAAGCTATGGAAGTTCTCATGATTTCAATATATGGAAAAAATCCATAGGTAGTGAAGGTGATGAAGCGAGCAAAAATCCAAGCGGCCAGCGGTTATCAAGGCATAAAGAAGTATCACGCTAACAGCGAGACCCCAAAAAAGAAGTCAAAGAAGGGTCAATTGAGGAAGGAAGATAAAGCCAACAATCGTCGCATAGGCTTGGAGCGTACAGTGATTGAACATGCTAACGCGCGTCTGAAGCGGTTTCATATCTTTGTTGAGCGTTACCGTAATCGACGACGCCGATTTGGATTACGCATGTAGCTTATGTGTGATTTATATAGTTTAAGCTAAATAGCTAATTACATAAGAGATATGGTGATAATGGACAATTTATCTTCAGAATAAATTAGAAGAATTGAAAGAAATAGTAGAGGCTAGAGCCATTGGCTCTTTTCCGCACAAAGTTTTTACCGTTTACATCCGGCCTTTGGTCTCTTATTTCTGCGCATGATTATGCAACCCGCTATAAAGAAGGTGGAAAGATTGAATATTTGCCTCCGTATAGTCTAGACTTGAATCCAGTAGAGAAGCTTTGGTCAAAGGTAAAAGGTTATCTACGTAAAGTGAAAGAGCGGAGTGAAAAAGCGCTTTTTGAAGCAAGATGCTCAAGGCTGGTTTGAGTACTGTGACTATTACTCATAATTATGAAAAAGCTATAAGAATATGGGGACGGAAAAGACGGACTGACGCTCGGAGAAGACATTAGGGGGAGTTTGAGGAATGAGGACGGTTTATTTCACGGACATGCGCTGTAAGGTGGGCGTGAGCTTGCTGGACAAGCTGGATAGGCTGATTGTCCGGGCTGGAATCGAGCGGATTGATTTTAAGAAAAAGTACGTGGCGATCAAGGTGCACTTTGGCGAGCCAGGAAACCTCTCTTTTCTGAGGCCGAACTTTGCCAAGACGGTGGTGAGCAAAGTCAAAACCCTGGGAGGAAAACCGTTCCTCACCGATTGCAATACTTTATACGTTGGAAGACGGAACAACGCCCTGGCTCACCTAGACGCGGCCTTCGAGAATGGTTACTTCCCACTTTCCACCGGCTGTCAGAACATCATCGCGGACGGCCTAAAAGGCACCGACGACGTGGAGCTTCCGGTGGAAGGCGGCGTGTACTGCAAAACGGCCTTTATCGGACGCGCCGTGATGGACGCGGACGTCCTCGTCTCCCTTACTCACTTCAAAGGACATGAGGGCGCGGGGTTCGGTGGGGCCATCAAAAACGTAGGAATGGGCTGCGGAAGCCGTGCCGGCAAGATGAACATGCACAGCGCCGGAAAGCCCCAAGTGGACAAGGCGCGGTGCGTAGGGTGCCGCGCTTGCGCGAAACAGTGCGCCCATGGGGCTATCTCCTTCGATGGGAGCGCCCGCATCGTCCACGATATTTGCGCCGGATGCGGACGCTGTATCGGGGCCTGCAATTTTCACGCAATCTCGCTCGCCGACTGGAACGGCAGCAAAGACCTCAACTGTAAGATGGCGGAGTACTGTAAAGCGGTGCTGGCCGGGCGCCCCCACTTCCACATCAGCGTCGTGAATCAGGTGTCCCCCTGCTGCGACTGTCATGAGGAAAACGACGTTCCGGTGGTACCAGACATCGGAATGTTCGCCTCCTTCGACCCCGTGGCCCTGGACAAAGCCTGCGTCGATGCCGTGAACGCCGCGCCCGCCATTGCTGGAAGCGTTCTTTCTGAACGCGAGCGCGTCCACGACGATCACTTCACAGACATCCACCCCACCACCGACTGGCGCTACCAAATCGACCATGCCGAAACAATTGGACTGGGCTCCTCGAAGTACGAATTGATAACGGTAGATTGACAGGGATAAGGGTCAGGGCAAACGCATGAGCCTCACGTTGAATTATTGCGCAACTGGCTTTGCGTTATTTGCCTAGGCATTTTGACCTAGAGAATAAATTCAGCCATAGCAAGACTCTACGTCTTTATGCGTTTGCCCTGGGACAAGGGGCTTACGAATCGTCCCTCGGCGCCTCTTCGTGCTAAAATAGACGTAATTCCGCGTCCTTGTCGGAGACGATGAGGACGCGGAATAATGTAGGGAGATTCCGCCTCCCCCTTTGGAGGGCGCTTAGTATGATGGAAGAAGCAAAGGGCGAAAGCCTGTTCGACAAAATTGTGCCTCTGCCGCTGGTGGAGGAGATCAAACAGAGTTACCTAAGCTACGCCATGAGCGTCATTGTCGGGCGCGCGCTGCCCGACGCCCGTGACGGGTTGAAGCCTGTTCAGCGGCGTATTCTCTACACCATGATGGAGCTGGGCCTGAAGCACAACTCCGCTTACAAGAAGTCGGCCCGCGTAGTGGGCGATGCCATGGGCAAATACCACCCCCACGGCGACAGCGCCATCTACGAGACCATGGTTCGCATGGCCCAACCTTGGAGCCTGCGCTACTGCCTGGTGGACGGCCAGGGGAACTTTGGCTCCATCGACGGCGACAGCGCGGCGGCCATGCGCTACACGGAGGCGCGCTTCTTCGAACTGGGCGAGCTGATGCTGGCCAACATTGAGGAAGACACGGTCAACTGGGGGCCCAATTTCGACGAGTCCCTTCAGGAGCCCTTGACCTTGCCCTCAGCCCTTCCCAACCTCTTGGTGAACGGCTGTACGGGCATCGCGGTGGGTATGGCCACCAATATCCCCCCCCATAACCTCCGCGAAGTGGTGGACGCTCTGTGCTACGCGCTAGAAACGCCGGAGGCCAGCCTGGAGGAGGTTTTAAAGCGCCTGCCGGGCCCGGACTTCCCCACGGGGGGAATTATCCTAGGACGCGAAGGCATAGGGGACGCCTACCGGACGGGACGTGGACGCGTGGTGGTGCGTGGGCGAACGCACATGGAGGAGGGCAAGCGAGGCCGCGTTTCCGTCGTGGTGACGGAAATCCCCTTTATGGTCAACAAAACCACGCTCATTGAGGCCATGGTCGCGGCGGTTCAGGAAAAACACGTAGACAACGTGTCGGAGATCCGGGACGAGTCCGACCGGGAGGGCCTGAGGATCGTGCTTGACCTAACCCGGGACGGCGACCCCGACCTGGTGACGCGCCAGCTTTACAAGCACACGCAGCTCCAATCCACCTTCGGCGTCATCAACCTGGCGTTGGATAACGGCTATCCAAAAGAGATGTCGATGCTCGACTTGCTCTCGCTCTTCCTATCGCACCGGCGGGACGTGGTGCGGCGGCGCACGCGGTTTCGCCTGAATAAGGCCCAGACCAGGGAGCACATCGTCGAGGGTCTGGTGAAAGCGCTGGGCGTCATTGAAGAGGCCGTGGCGCTGGTCCGCGCGGCGCAAACCGCTGCCGAGGCCAGAGAGGGCCTGATGGGGCGCCTGGGGTTCTCGGAGGCCCAGGCCCAGGCTATTTTGGAGATGCGCCTTCAGCGCCTGACCAGCATGGAGCGCGAAAAGCTCGTCGAGGAGATGAAACAGCTTCTGGCCGACATTGAGGAACTCAAAGAGATTCTGGGCGACGCCAAGGTCTTGGACGGAGTGATCCGCGCCGAACTGACGGACATCGCGGCCCGGTTTGGCGACGCGCGCCGCACGGAGATCGTTGACAGCTATGAGGAGTCCACGAATGAGGACCTTATCCCCGCAAGTGACATCGTCGTGGTGTTGTCAAAAGACGGTTTTCTGAAACGCCAGGATCTGGAGAGCTACACCCTTCAAGGCCGAGGGGGGAAGGGACGCAAGGGCGCGTTCGTCCACGAGGAGGACGCCATAGCCACGGTGAGCGTCACCCATACTCATCGGGAGCTTTACTTTTTCACCACCAAGGGGCGTGTCCTAACCCTGCGAGGGCACGCGATTCCGGAGACGCGGACGGGCAAGGGCAAGCAGGCGGCCAAGCTGCTGCCGCTTGAGGACGGTGAGCGAGTGGTGACGCTCTACGGCGGCGAGCTGGAGGGGGTCAGCTACGCTTTCTTCATCACGAAAGACGGAGTGGCCAAACGTATTGAGCTGTCTGAGCTGGCGGACTCCAACAGGCCCCGGCGCGTCATTACCCTCGACGCGGGGGACGAGATCGCTCAAGTGCGCCTGACCACGGGCAAAGACGACATTCTGTTGATGACGGCGGGGGCTCAGGCCCTCCGCGCGCCCGAGGAGGAGTTCCGCGCCATGGGGCGCGGCGCCAGGGGCGTACGGGGAATGCGCTTGGCGTCAGGGGACTACATCATCAGTTGCGACGTGGTCAGCGAGGAAAGCCATATCTTCATCCTCAGCGAGAAGGGAGTAGGTAAGCGCTCACGGTTCGGGGAGTTCACGCCGCACCATAGGGGAACGGGGGGTGTTCGCGCGATGAACCTGGGTCCAAAGACGGGCAAACTGGTGGGTTGCTGGGCCGTTCGAGAGCAAGACGAGATCATCGCCATCACCACCCGCGGCAGGATGATCCGAGTAGCTGTGAACGAGACGCCGCTCCTGAGCCGCACCGCCATGGGCAACATCACGGTGCGGCTGGACGAGGGTGACGTGGTGGCGGATTGCAGCATTGTCCGTATGGACGAAGACGTGCTCGCCAAGACCAGGGAAGAGACGCCGGAGGTTACGGATACGAAGGAGGGAGAGAGTTGAAGCTCGCGAAAGACGGGTTGCCCACCGTGAGCGCGCTTTTCGTGTTGTTCGCGCTTGCCGCCGTTTTCCTACCCTGGCGCTGGCCCGCGGCGTTGGCGGCGCTATGCGGGCTCGCCATGTGGTTCTACCGCGATCCAGATCGCGTGCCGCCGGAGGGGGAAAACATCTTTGTCGCCCCCGCGGACGGCAAAGTGGTGGAGATAGGGCCAGCGGCACACCCTTTCACGGGCGCGGCGACAAAGGTGGGGATATTCATGAACGCCTTCAGCGTACACGTCAACCGGGCGCCCTGCCAAGGCACGGTGGACTACCTGGAGTACGTTCCGGGCAGAAAACTCGCCGTCTTCGCGCCCAAGGCGTCGGAGGTCAACGAGCGCCACTGCGTAGGTCTGCTGACGAAGCATGGCCCTGTGCTTCTGGTGCAGATCGCGGGACTCATGGCGCGGCGCATCGTCTGCCGCGTTCGGCGCGGTGACGTTTTGGCGACCGGGGAGCGTTATGGCATGATCAAGCTGGGTTCCAAGGTTGACATCTACCTTCCTGAGGGCGTAAAATTACAAGTGAAACTGGGGGACAAGGTTTACGCTGGAAAGTCCCCGATTGGGGCGATGAGAGAATGAAATTTTTCAGAGCGAAGCAAGGGCGGAAAAAAGGCAAACCGCTTTCCTTCCGTCAGATCGCGCCGAATATGGTGACAAGCGGCAATCTATTGTGTGGCATGTTCTCGCTGATGTTCTCCTTCAACGGGCATTTTGTTTTAGCCGCATGGATGATCTTTTTCGCGGCGATCTTCGACGGCCTGGACGGCAAGGTGGCCCGCAGCCTGGGTGGCGGCTCCCAGTTCGGCCTGGAGTACGACAGCTTGGCGGACTTGGTGAGCTTCGGCGTCGCGCCGGGAATGATGATGTACATCGCGGCGCTCAACGGCTTTTGGGGCATTTTCGGCGCGGTGGTCGCCTGCTTTTTTGCCCTGTGCGTAGCGTTGCGTCTGGCGCGTTTCAACGTGGTGCACGTGCCAGGACCCTTTCAGGGACTGCCCAGCCCGGCGGGGGGGCTTTTCGTCGCCTCCTTTGTCTTGGCGCGTTTTCCCCTGCGGCCTTTGTGGGTGGCCGCCGTCCTGGTCTCCACAGGCCTGCTGATGGTGTCAAGCGTCCCTTACGCGAATCTCAAGAAGCTGAACCGAGAGAGCGCGGACAAGAAAAAATGCCTGGCGTTCCTTGGACTCTTGACCCTCTGTTGTGTTCTGCTGCGGGGCGCCGCGCCTTTGGCCGTGTTCTCCCTGTACATCATGGGCGGGCTTTTGCGCGTTGACTGGGGTGAGTGGCTGCTTCTTCCCGAACCCGCGGAGGAAAAAACGCGGTAAATAAAATATCTCTATACAAAATACAAAATTGAATATCCAAAGGGGAGCGTTTGCTGAGAGGAGGGCATTTTTGTGGTTGTCTGCCTTCGACCCTGATACCTGATCCGGGTAATGCCGGCGTAGGAAGAAGGATGCAGAACAAAGCGCGGTTCCCTAGGGGACCGCGCTTAATTTTTTATAGTGGGTCGCATAATCATACGCGGAAAGAAGAAACCAAAAGTCGACTCTAAACGGCAAAAACTTTGCACATAAAAGCAATGGCTCTAATTTTTTAATTTTTTAATTAAGGGGTGTATTAGGATGAAAAAGGTTTTGAGCATTGCTGGATCAGATTGCAGCGGGGGGGCAGGTATTCAGGCGGACTTGAAGACGTTCTCGGCGCATGGGGTGTTCGGCATGAGCGTCGTGGTCTCCGTGGTGGCGGAGAACACCAGCCGCGTCATCGGCATTCAGGACGTGTCGCCGGACATGATCGAGAAACAGATCGACGCTGTTTTCGAGGATATCGGAGTGGACGCGGTGAAGGTAGGAATGCTGTCTGGCCCCCTCTGCATGAAGGCCGTGGCCGGAAAACTGCGGCAGTACGCCTCAGCCAACGTGGTCATCGACCCCGTGATGTACGCCAAAAACGGCTCTCCCTTGATGGACCCCAGCGCCATTGACGAGTTGATCGGGACGGTCATCCCTCTGGCGCTGGTGCTGACCCCCAACATTCCGGAGGCCGAAAAAATATCGGGCCTAACCATCGTAAACTCTCAGGACATGGAGGAGGCCGCGCGCCGAATCCACGCTATGGGCTGCAAGCACGTCTTGATGAAGGGCGGCCATGCCAAGAACAGCCAAACCGCGCTGGACGTACTGTTCGACGGAAAGGGGTTCGAGTACTTCCAGGCTCCCCGCGTGGATACCAAGAACACCCACGGTACGGGCTGCACCTACTCTTCGGCCATTGCCGCGAACCTGGCTTTAGGGTTGGACGTGAGTGAGGCCGTGGGGGAGGCCAAGGAGTACGTTACCACGGCCATTCGACATTCCCTTTCCATCGGCAAGGGACACGGCCCCACCCATCATTTTTACGACCTTTACAGAAACGGACTAAAAAGAAAAGGTGATGAGCAATGAAGCTGATCCATTGTACCGAGAAGAACGTCGCGGCCGCATGGGGCCGGCTGCGGGAGGTACGTCCACTGGTATTCCACGTGACAAACGCCGTCGCCGTGACTTTGCAGGCCAACGTCTGCCTGTCGGTGGGCGCGTCGCCGCTCATGTCCCAGTACCCCGCCGAGGCGGAGGATCTGGCGGACTTGGCCCAGGGCTTTCTGGTCAACCTGGGAACCCCCACGGACGCCGCATGGGAGACGGTGAGGCGTGCTCTGACATGGGCCAAGCGGACAGGAAAGTGCTTCACGCTGCTGGACCCCGTGGGCTATGGGGCCTCGCGTTGCCGAAATGAGAGCACGGATACGCTGCTTCGGGAGCACACGTTTTCCATTGTGAAGGGCAACGCGGGGGAGATCTCCCTTCTGGCCGGGACTGGAGGGGCCACGAAAGGCGTGGACGTCCTGGCTGCCGGGAACTTGGAAAAGGGCGTTTTGGCGCTGGCGCGGGAGCATTATTGCGTGGTTTGCGCCACGGGCGAGGTGGACTTTATGAGCGACGGTGAGGCAATCGCCCGCGTTAGCGGTGGGAGTGCCCTGCTTCCCGGCCTTTCGGGCAGTGGATGTGCCGCCGGAACCGTTGTCCTCTCCGTCGTGGCAGCCTGCGGCGACGCGACGCTGGGAACCCTGACCGGGCTTTTGGCGATGGGGATCGCCTCGGAGCGCGCGGAGAAAAACTGCGCGGGTCCTGGTTCTTTCCCCGCAACCCTGATCGACCAACTGAGCCGTCTGGTCCCTGAAGACTTTCAGGACAGTCATTCCCGCTGGTGTGCGCGGTCGCCGTCGTGTGGGACAGGGAAAGCCTGAGACGGGCGCTGCTGCTCTACGTCATCCCCGATCGGGGCATAGGCGCGCCGCTGTCTTTGGAGGAACAAACGAGACTTGCCCTCGACGGGGGCGCGACGGCGATCCAGCTCCGCGATAAGTCCATGGATGGCGGGGAGCTCCTGGAGACCGCCAAGCGCATGGGGGCCCTTTGCAGGGAAAAGGGGGTGCTCTTTATCGTCAACGACCGCCTGGACGTAGCGCTGCTTTCCGGCGCGGACGGGGTGCACCTGGGTCAGAGCGACCTGCCGGCGGCTGAGGTCCGGCGTCTGGCCCACCGTCCCTTCGTGATCGGCGCGTCGGCGCACACGGCGCGGGAGGCGAGGGACGCGGAGGCGGCGGGGGTCGACTACCTGGGGGTGGGAGCAGTGTTCGGGACGGGATCAAAGGGGGACGCCAAGGTCATTGGAGTGGCCGGCTGCCGCGAAACGACAAAGAGAACGTCACTTCCCTGCGCGGCTATTGGGGGTATCGCGTTGGATAACCTGGCCGAGGTGATGAGCGCGGGAGTGGATGGAGTGTCCGTCATCTCCGCCGTCGTTCAGGGCGACGTGCGAGAACGTGCCGCCACCATGATAAAAGTTTTGACAATTTTGACAAAGTACACCGAGCCAACGCAAAAGACAAACGATAAATAAAAGAGCAAAAGAGCGAGGAGTCCCCTCCTAGGGCAAACGCGAGATAGAGTCTTGATATGACTGAATTTATTCTCTAGGTGAAAATACCTAGATAAATAACGCAAAGTCAGTTGTTGCAATAATTCAAGGTGAGGTGCGTTTGCCCTAGCCCCCATCTCTACGAGGTGACGGCGCAGAAGACGATGGAGTTGAACTTCTCCTCGGCGCTGGAGCCACGGGATGTGACGACGATGGGGGTCTTGGCGCCCACGATAACGCCGGCCATTTTCGCGCTGGCGCTGACGATGAGGCTTTTACCCAACAGGTTGCCCGCCGTCATGTCCGACGTCACCAATACGTCGAAGTCCCCGCAGTGGGGGCTCCCGTCGTAGCCTTTGAGCTTCGCGATGTCCGCCCTCATGGCGACATCGTAGGAAATGGGCCCGGCCACAACACAATCGGGCAGCTCCCCGCGCTGATTCGCCTCCGCTAGCTCGTGGGCGTCCACAGTCTCCCGTATCTTCTCGTTCAACTTTTCCACCGCGCAGAGCACCGCCACTTTGGGCTTTTCGTACCCCATCTTCCGTAGCGTCTCCACGGCGTTGAGGATAATGCTCTTCTTCATCTCCAAGTCGGGATAAACCACCATGCCCCCATCCGTAACGGCCACTAGCTTGCGCTCCCCTGGTATTTGGAGCAGCGCCACGTGGGACATGAGGCGATTTTCCATGTGTAGGCCGTTCTTGCGGTCCACGACGGGTTTGAGCAGGTCTTTCGTGTCGAGCAATCCCTTGATGAGAAAGTCGGCCTTGCCCGCCACAATGGCCTCCACGGCCCGATCGGCGGGGTTTTCACCGATTGGGACGTCCAGAATCTCACACTCGCTCGTGGCGAATCCGAGGGACTTCGCCAACGCCTTGACCCGTCCCCCGTCTCCCGCCAGCAGAGGGAGCATAATCCCCTTCCTCTTTGCCGCGAACACGGCCTCCAAGATGTGCTCATCTTCCGCGCCCGCCACAACCCCTCGTCGAGTGGGGAGACCCTGAGCCCTCTTCATCAGCTCGCAGAAACTTCCGTACTCCATAGGTATGCTACCCCCTGGTCTGGCCGTCGCCGTAGATGATGAACTTTGTGGAGGTCAACTGTTCCACGCCCATGGGGCCGCGGGCGTGGAGTTTTTGGGTGCTGATGCCCATTTCCGCGCCGAAGCCGAACACTCCCCCGTCCGTGAAACGGGTGGAGGCGTTGACGTAAACCGCGGCCGCGTCGACGCCGGCGAGAAACGCCTGGGCGCTGGCGTAACTTTCCGTGACTATCGCCTCGCTGTGTTGCGTGCCATAACGGTAAATGTGATTCATAGCGGTCTCCAGGTTGTCCACGACCTTGACGGCTAGGATGAGGTCGTAGTACTCCGTCTCCCAGTCCTCCTCAGAAGCGGGTTTGGCGGCGGGGAAAAGCGCGCGAGTGAACTCGTCCCCACGCAGCTCCACGCCGCGCTCCGCCAAGGCTTTCAACCCCACTGGGAGAAACCGAGGCGCGATGTCCTTGTGAACCAAAAGCGTTTCCATGGCGTTGCAGACGGCGGGACGCTGACATTTGGCGTCTACCACGATTTTCACGGCCTTCTCCACGTCGGCTGTGGCGTCGACGAAGGTATGGCAGTTTCCCATGCCCGTCATGATGTAGGGAACGCTGGCGTTTTGCGTAACCGACTCCTTGAGCCTGTCACTCCCGCGCGGGATCAGGACATCCAGGTAAGGGAGGCGCATCAGGGCAATGGAATACTCCCGCTGGGGCGTCGTCAGCGCTTGGACGCTCCCCTCAGGTATTTCGCGCTCCCTGGCGGCGACGGAGAGGATTTCCGCGATGACCCTGTTCGAGCGCATGGCTTCCTTGCCCCCACGCAGAATCACCGCGTTGCCGGACTTCAGGCACAGCCCCGCCGCGTCTGTCGTGACGTTGGGCCGCGCTTCGTAGATGATCCCCACAACGCCCAGTGGCACGCGGATTCGCCCAATGCGAACGCCCTTCTCCCCATTCCACATCCCCAGCACCTCGCCCACAGGGTCGCGGAAGGCGGCGATTTCCTCCAGGCCCACGGCCATTGCCTCCACGCGCTCGGGGGTCAGCGCTAGTCGGTCCAACAGAGCGTTCGTCAGTCCGACGGCCTGACCATCCTTTAGGTCAAGCGAGTTTTGCTCCAAAATAGCCGCCTCGCTCTTCCTCAGGGCCGCGGCCATTGCTCGAAGCGCGGCATTCTTCGTCTCCGTGGGTGTGGTCGCCAATCGCCGCGCCGCCTCCTTCGCTCGCTTGCCGATGTCCTCCAACGCGGCCCACGCCTTGTCCTCTCTCGTGGACATCTCCGTCCCCTCCTCATTAAGTAAATATGTGAACAATCAATAGGATATGCAGCATCGGTTACGGGAAGAGTTTATCACAAATCATCCAGTTTGAGGATCGCTTTCCCCCAAATCCCAGGGCAAACGCGACGCAGAGTCTTGATATAACTGAAATTTATTCTCTAGGCAAAAACACCTAAGTAAATAACGCAAAATCAGTTACTGCAATAATTCAAAGTGAGTCTCATGCGTTTGCCTTGACCCAAATCCACAGTTTGCTTTCGAAAATCGAAAGAGGTCTCCTGAAGCGCGATGAAACAAGCGATATAGTTTGCTATAATCGTGCGGCGGATGGCGCGTGCGAGATTTCCTACAATACGGGCAAAGGATAGAGGAAAAGAGGAAAGATGGACGATCTACACGGAATTTTGTGGCGGAAGATACAGGAGATCACGCAGGATGTGGTGGCGTGGCGGCACGCGATTCACGAGAACCCGGAGCTGGCCTACCAAGAAAAGGACACCTCCGCCTTGATCGAAAAGGTCTTGCGGGATGCCGGCATCGACAGCATTCACCGCGTCGGTCGGAGCGGCACTGGAGTCTGCGCGGAACTTCATGGCGCGGCCAAGGGGGCGCCGTGTCGGTGCGTGGGTCTCAGGGCGGACATTGACGCGCTCCCCATTCAGGAGCGGTCCGGAGTGCCCTACGCCTCGAAAAAACCAGGGATTTTCCATGGTTGTGGGCACGACTCCCACACGGCGATCCTGATGGGGACGGCGAGGTTGCTTTCTGGGTTGCGGGCTTGCTTTTCCGGACACGTCAAGTTTTTCTTTCAGCACGCGGAGGAGCAGTTGAGTGGCGCACGGGAGTTCATCGAGGCCGGAGTGATGGAAAATGTGGATGGGGTAATGGCTCTCCACGCCCTGCCGGACATTGAGGTGGGAGAGATCGGCGTCCGGGACGACTTCATGACCGCGGGCGTAGATCCCCTGAAAATCACCGTGGAGGGTAAGCAGGCCCACGGCGGCTACCCTCACTACGGGGTAGACACAATCCTCGCGGCGTCCAGCATCGTGACGGCTCTGCAAACTCTGGGCTCCAGGGAGCTGGCCCCCACCGACTGCGCGTTTGTCACCTTCGGGCGAATTGAGGGGGGCATATCGAACTCCTACATTGGCGGACCTGTGGTACTGGAGGGCAGTATACGCTATTTGCGAAAGACGACGCAGGAGCTTTTCCATCGCCGGGTAAGGGAGATAGCCGAACACGTGGGACAGGGACTCCGCGCCCGCGTCACTGTGGAGATAACGCCGGAGATCATCCCGACTGCCGTGGACCGGACTTGGACGGCTCGGGTGCGCAGGGTCGCGCAAGGCAGTAAATCCGTCAAACGAGTCGTCGAGCTACCCTCTCCAGCCATGGGGGGAGAGGACTACGCCTACTTTCTGGAAAAAGCCCCCGGCGCTCTCTTCCGCCTGGGTGTGCGGACGCCGGGGGGCCCCCACTGTCCTACACATTCCATCGACTTCTACGTCGACGATAGGGCTCTTCCTGTAGGCATGGAGGTCTTAACCGCCGCTACACTCGACGCGCTTGAGTACGGCGGCTTTTTATCAAGTGAACCTACGGTATAATACGGGTGGATTCAAATTCGATAATGGAGGTAAAGACGTGTCGCGCGATTTTCTGTCGAAGGTATTAAAGTATTTTTGGCCGACCAATATGTTTGCGGGCTTCAAGTTTGTTCTGGCGGAATGGTATCGCGGCGATGTCAAGGACAGGGCGATTCTGTCACTGATCTTTGCCCCAATGCTTATATGTATGTTGGGGCTCCTGTACACCTTCGCCAGCTTTATTTTCGAGATTATCGCAAGGTTGCTGGGGTGGTTTTTGCTGACGGCGCTCTTCGGCGGGGGCGGGATATTCTGTTACGAGAAGCTTCGTGAGAACCGGATGGGTCCACGTCCCTCGCAGGACGGGGGGGATCGAAAGAGGTTGTAGCTGGGGTACGTTCTCGTCCCAGGCTCAGGGGAGCGTCCCCCTGGGCCTGGGTGTTTTTATCCTGGCAAAAGGAGGAGGTTTCAAGTGAGGGAAAGGCTTGTCCGTTTCGGCGTAACCGTTCCAGAGAACGTTTTGGCGGAGTTTGACCAGCGCCTGGAGCGAGCTGGTAAGGACAACCGGTCGGACGTGATACGCCAGTTAATGCGGCGTCACATTGCGGAAGAGCGGTGGCGAGAAGAGGACGGGCAGGTGTACGGTACCGTGACCCTGATGTACGCCCACCACGCCTCCGCCATCACCAAGGACTTGACGGCGCTCCAACACAACCATGGGGAACTGGTGGTTTGCACAACCCACGTCCACGCTGACCACGACACCTGCTTGGAGTGCGTTGTCTTGCGGGGCGACGCCTCGCGCGTTCGGGCCTTCGTGGAGGCCCTCGGCAAGATCAAGGGCATCAAAAGCGCCGAAACCGTCGTTACCTCCGGAATGTGAGCGCGTTCAGCGTTCGTCAAAAAGCCCCAGCATGTCGGAGAGGTCGATAGCGCTTTCCTCCACTTTAGCCTGAATGGCCGAGACCTCGGTCATCAGCTTTTCTTTGGCGTCCAAAATCACCTTTGCCTGATCCAGTTTCTTTCGAGCGACATGACCAAGGCCCTTGTCATGAAGCACAACGGCGGCATTGATGATGAACGCGCCTAAAAAGGCCTCCAGTTTTCGCGCGTCATTCTCCTCCGTGTCGCCGAAGTGCTTCCGCGTCATCCTCAAAATGTCCCATGAAAGCGCGTCCATGCTGATATGGGCAAGCTCGTCGAGGACTTTCTCAAAATCGGTCTTCTTTGTCGTGGAATCCACGTAACGCTCTTTCGACGTTACATCGTACTGTGGGACGAAAACCTGCCCCGCCTCCTGTCGCGCGGAACCCTCCATCGGCTCCTTCCGCTGCTCATCTATGGCCGTCGCCTCCCCCGTCAAAATCTATTCGTTAGAGCCGTTGACTCTTTTATGTGTAAAACTTTTGCCGTTTAGAGCCGGTTATTTCTGCGCATGATTACGCAACCCGCTACAATTCCTCATTCCGGATCCGTCTCCAAGGCCCGGCTCATGATCCCCGCCAGAAGACGCGTAAAACGCCCCGCGTCGGCGATAGAAGCGCCCTCTAAAATCAAGGCCTGGTCGTACAGAACCTCGGCAAACTCCCCAACCCTTGCGTCACCGGCCTGAGCCAAGTCCATCAGCTTGCGGATCACGGGGTGCTCCGGGTTGACCTCCAAGATGCGCTTGGCCGGGGGAACCTCCTGCCCCATGGCGCGCATCAGTTGCTCCATTTGCAGGGACATAGCGTTTCCATCCCCCACCAAACACGCCGGCGAGGACTTCATCCTCGCGGAAAGCCGCGCGTCGCTCAACGCGTCGCCCAGCGCTCCCATGATTTTCTCCTTCAGAGGAGCGAAGCTGCCCGCCAGCGTCTCCATTTGCTTCTCCGCCTCTTTGCGTTCCTCCTCTGAAGCGACCTGCCCCGTTCCCGCGTCGATAAATTTTGTCTCCCCATACTCATGAGTATGAGACATTATAACCTCATCGACAGGATCCGTGAGCAACAACACTTCATAACCCTTTTCCGAAAACGCCTCCAGCTTCGGAGAGTCCTTCAAGGTGGCCAGGTCCCGCCCTACCAGGTAGTATATGCCCTCTTGATTGGGCTTCATGCGGGTCTTGTAGACGTCCAACGTCGTCCACCCCGCCGCGAGCTTGTGAGTGGAGTGGAACAGAGACAATTCCAGTAACGTCTTCGCGTTCTCCGGGTCGTGGATGACGCCCTCTTTGAACACCTTGCCGAAAGCTGTCCAGAACCCGTCGTACTTCTCGCGCTCGTTTTCCAGCATTTTACGGAGCGCGGCGAAGAGCTTGCGCAGCGTGCTACGGCACATGACGCGCACTCGCGGGTCTTCCTGCAGTATCTCCCGCGAGATGTTGAGGGGCAGGTCCTCGGAGTCCACCACTCCCTTGACGAAGCGCAAATAGCCGGGAATCAGATACTTGCAGTCGTTCATAATAAAAACGCGCTTGATGTAGAGGCTAAGTCCTCCGCTTTTCTCGTTCATGAAGAGGTCAAAGGGGGCCTGCTGGGGGATGAAGAGCAGTCCCCGAAAGTTAACCGAACCCTCGGCGTTGATGGCGATCCGGGTCAGGGGCTCCTGCCAGTCGTGGGAAAGGTGCCGGTAGAACTCCCGGTACTCTTCCTCCGTGACCTCGGCCTCGGCCTTACACCAGATGGCCTTTTGGGAGTTGATCACCTCGTCCTCCACGGTCTCCTGCTTGTCTTTCCACTTTGAGCAGTTCATCACGATGGGGTAGGCGATAAAGTCGGAGTACTTCCGCACAATGTCGCGTAGCGTCCACTCGTCCGTGTAGTCTTTTTCCTTGTCTTCACCGTCCTCGCCGTTCTGCTGGCGGAGGTAGAGTTTCACCACGGCGCCGCACTCTGGGAGGCTGGCCTCTTCCAGCGTGTAAGAGCCGTCGCCAGAGGACTCGAACCTCCAAGCCTCGGAGGAACCCAGTCGCCGTGAAACCAACTCCACCTTGTCGGCGACCATGAATGCGGAGTAGAACCCCACCCCGAACTGGCCGATGAGCATTTCACCGGCCGAGAAGCCGTTCTTACTCCCGTCGTGTTTCGCGGCGTCCAGGAACTCCCGCGTTCCAGATTTGGCGATGGTACCGATGTAGCTAACGATCTCCTGACGGCTCATGCCAACGCCGTTGTCGAGGATTGTCAGCGTTCTCTTTTCTTTGTCACGCATGATATGAATGCGAGGTTCGTACTCCCCGTACTCGTCGTTGGACAGCACCTCGATGCGGCGTTTGTCCAGGGCGTCGGAAGCGTTTGAAATCAGCTCCCGCAAAAAAATCTCCTTGTTAGAATAAACGGAGTGGATCATCATCTTCAGAAGCTCCGCGGCCTCTGATTGAAAAAAATGCTTTTCCTGCGCCACTTGTCGCACCCTCCCTGAAAACAAAAAGAAGTTGTCTGCGAAGGAGAGAAAACTCCCCGCGTGTTTTCCCATTATATATCTCTTCCAGCGAGGGGCAAGCCCCATAAACCTTCGAAGCAGGCCCCTCAAAGCAGTGAATTTGCGGAGAGAGCTACTTGTTTTAAAAGTTTTTTGTTATGGTATACTTAGAAAATAGATAAATTCCCATTTGATCCGCCTTTTTTGAAGACGCGATCAAAGAACCAGGAGGGAGAAAGACCATGAAAAACGAGGGATTACTCTCTATCAGCGAACTGGCGAACTTCGCCCGGATTTCCCGGACAGCGCTGATCCACTACGACCACATGGGGCTGATTTCCCCAGTAACGCGGGGGGAGAACAACTACCGGTATTATTCCCATCATCAAATCCCGTCCATCAATCTGATCGTTACCCTTCAGGGGTTGGACGTTCCTTTGAGGGAGATCATGTCCCTGTTGCGGAATCGCACGCCGGAGAACATCGTCGACCTTTTTTCGGAGCAGAGCGCTCACATCAACGTCAGCATCGAAAAGTTGCAACGCGCGCAAAAGCTGCTGTTGACGCTCAAGAGCGTCATTGAGGAGGTCGTCGGCGTGGACGAGGAAAAGATCGAGTTGCACGAGGCTGAGGAGGAGCACATCCTTCTGGGGCCGCAGAACGACTACTCCAACGGGACGTCCATTGAGGAGGCGACGTTAAACTTTTACAAGTACTGCCAGGCGAAGTTTCCGGGACTGGACATGAACTACCCCGTATGGGGCATGTACACGGAGGAGCGTTTGAAGCGGGGAGACTGGGTAGGTCCGGACAAGTTTTACTTCAAGATGCCAGACGCCCCACACAGAAAGCCCGCGGGTTTGTACGTGACGGGCTACGCTCGAGGGAACTACGGGGCCACCGACGCTCTTTACAAAAGGTTGCTGGCGTACATTAAGGAGCAGGGACTTAAAGTCTGCGGGCCAGCTTTCGAGACCTACCCCCTCAACGAAATCTCCGTGGCTAATCCAGATAACTACCTGATACGCCTGTCCATAACGGTCAAAAAACGTTGAGCTCAAAGCCCGCTTTATCTCAGGAAGTGGCACAGCGTGGAGAATATGGCGTTCCTCAGGCATATGACAGTAAACCTTATAAAAAAAGAACGCTCTTCAAAGACAAGCTTTAGAGGCAAGCAAGCCTTCTGGAACGACGATATCCTGCAGTTGCTTGCTACTGTTTGGTTTGATGCGTTTGCCCTGAGATGTTCTACCTATGAGTAACTATTGAGTAACCAAAAAATAAAGGGGTCTAGGAAAATCTCCTATGCCATTGGTTTTTCTGGTGGGCGGTACAGGGTTCGAACCTGTGACCTCTTCCGTGTGAAGGAAGCGCTACTACCTCTGAGCTAACCGCCCTTTTAAATGTTTTTTATTATAATCGCTATTTCGCAAAAATGCAACTTGTGTCGTCGTGTCGTTTGTCTGTGATAAAGTCCTCTCTATAACTCGATAATATACTAAGCCCCCGGCTATGCCGGGGAGAATAAGCAGAGCGGAAGCGATCCGTAGAGTAACAGCTCTCCTCTGACATAATGTCAATGGTTCCCAAGCCAGAGTCATAAAGTCAGAGGAGGTATCCAAATGGACAAAGATACGTTAGCACACACGAAGTGGAATTGTATATATCACGTTGTGTTCATTCCGAAATATAGGCGCAAAAGCATGTATGGAGAAATAAAAAAGGACATAAGGGAGATACTACGCAAATTGTGCGAGTACAAGGGAGTGGAAATCCTAGAAGGAGCAGTGTGTTCCAACCATATCCACATGTGCCTGAAGATCCCGCCGAAGTTCAGTGTATCAGAATTTATGGGTTTTTTGAAAGGCAAGAGCGCGCTAATGATATTCGACAGACACCCTGAATACAAAACGCGCGGTAGTAGTAGACACTTTTGGGCGAGAGGATATTATGTTGACACGGTAGGGTGCAACGAAGAACAGATTCGTAGGTACATAAAAGACCAGGAAGAATCGGATAAATTTGGAAGAATAATGTGAGCCTCTTTTAGAGGCTGCTGGTAATGTCTTTGGCACAGGGAACCGCGCCTTTAGGCGCAGTCAGTAAAAGCGCCCTTATAGGGCGTCTAACATACCACCACTTCAAGTGGTGGTATGTGATT
>JAITGK010000110.1 GCA_031280635.1 Synergistaceae bacterium | reverse complement strand
GTGTTTAAAATTCTTACAAGTGAGATATGCTATAGTGGGTCGCGTAATCACGCGCGGAAATAAGAGACCAAAAACCGGATACAAACGGCAAAAATTTTGCGCGGAAAAGAGCGAATGGCCCTAAAGGCAAAGTTTTAAATAGAAGGGAGAGGAGGTATATGCGTAAGCTATATGACAACAACGTAAGCAAAGACCCGTTTGATCAACTCTCACGAGGTTTGGAATTCCTAAAAAAGAACACGCGTCCACGAGAAAAAGTCTTATTGAAACAGCGCTTGGTATGGTTTCAGTTGGATTTTGTATCTCTGACGCTTCCCCAGAGGCGCCAGGACTCCGCCCCGTGTATCTCCACGTCCACAAAGCGCCCCAGCAACTCCTCCGACCCGGCCAACAGCACCACCTTGTCCGTCGGCGTCCGTCCCTGAAGAAGCGCCTTCCCGTCAGAGTCCTCGCCCTTGGGGGCCTTGCTGTCCACCAAGACGCGGTATTTCTGACCAACAAGCCCTTGATTAATGGAAAGCGTGATGGTATCTTGCAGCTTGTTGACGCGGGCGAGGCGTTCCAGGCGTACCTGACGCGGCAGCGCGCCCGGCATAGACGCGGCGGGGGTTCCCTCGCGCTCAGAGTACGCGGCCGTGTGCACCAGATCGAAGCGTACTTCTGAAAGCGCGGACAGAGATTCCTCAAAGTCCTCCTCCGTCTCGCCAGGAAAACCCACGATCAGATCGCTGGAAAGTCCAAGCTCAGGAAGATGGAAACGCGCCATACGCACTTTTTCCATATACTCAGCTCGGGTGTATTTGCGGTTCATGCGTTTGAGCACCCGATCGCTTCCGGCTTGAATGGGCAGGTTCAACGAAGGGCAAACGTTGGGTTCGGAGACCATGACCTCCACAATATCTTTGGTGAAGTCCTGGGGCAAGGAGGTCACAAAACGCACCCGCTCCGCGCCTGTTCGGGCCACCTGACGCAGGAGCCCCGCAAAGCTGGGGCCCTCCGGCAGGTCTTTGCCGTAGCTGTTGACGTTCTGACCCAGAAGGGTGATCTCCCGCGCGCCGTTTTCTAGCAGGGCATGCACCTCACGGAGCACCTCCCCCGCAGGACGGGAAAGGAAGCGCCCTCGGGCCAGCGGGACGACGCAATACGCGCAAAAATTGTCGCACCCATGGGCGATGGTGACGTAGGCTCGGTATCGGTTGCCCCGGGCTTCCGGAAACTCGTCCAGGTCGTGGAACTCCCGCGGGTTCTCGTCCAGCAGGGACACCCGCTCGCCAGCCATGACGCGCTCAAGCCCCTCCGGCAGAAGCCCGATATGCCTCGGCCCGGACACCAAACGCACCCATGGATAGCGGGAAAAGACCCGCTTCCCCAAGTTCTGAGCGGCGCAACCCGTCAGCGCCACATAGGGACGCCTGTTTCGACGCCAAGAAAGAGCGTAGCGCCCCAATTCGCTCCATACCTTTTGTTCGGCCTTGCCCCGAACGCTGCATCCCGTAAAGACCACCAGATCGACTTCATCCTCGTCCGCCGTCTCCGTCCAGCCCCGCCGCAGAAGCGCCGTGCGCACCCTGTCGCTGTCGTAGACGTTCATCTGGCAGCCGTAGACCTTTATGTGAAAGAGTCGCACGGCGTTTTCCCCTGGGCCTCAATCGTCGAAGAGGGATCCGATGATCCCATTCACCGTCTCGACCTCCTTGACCTTGACCACGTTGCTGCCGCAAAAAAAGAGTCCACGCTCCCAGTTGCCATTGAAGGCGTCCACCAGGGCCATGGCGATGCAGAACGTCTCGCGGGTCTTGCGGTAGAGGCAACGCGTCAGACAGTTGGCGAAGCAGGGGTTGCTCTCCACCTCGCCGTTCAGATACTTGGCGACAAAGGGATTTTTGATGGCCCGACCTGGAAGGCCCGCCGGACTGTGGATCAACACAACATCCTCCTCTTTTGCGTCGATGTAGGCCTGCTTGAAGCGGTCGGAAGCGTCGCCCTCCACCGTGCAGGCGAAGCGCGTGCCCATTTGGACGCCTTTCGCGCCCAGCTCGAACATGCGCTCCATATCGGTCCGGTCCCAGACGCCGCCCGCCGCGATAACAGGAATGTCGGACTTCATCTCCTCCGCCACAAAGCGCACCGTTTCCGGAAGCGCGACTTCCATCGAAAGCGCGGGGTCGTACACCTGCTCCATTGTCAAGGCCCCTAGATGCCCACCCGCTGTGGCGGGAGCCTCCACCACAAAGCCGTCCGGGCTGCGGCCGTACTGTTTTTCCCATCGGCGCGTGATGAGACTGGCCGCCTTTGCGGAACTGACAATGGGCACTAGGGCCACATCGGGGAAGTCCTTTGTGTATTCGGGCAGGCGTAGCGGCAGTCCCGCCCCGGAGACGATAATGTCCGCGCCGCCTTCGGCCGCCGCGCGAACTTCCGTGTCGTAGTCGGTAAGGGCCACCATACAGTTCACGGCCAGCACCCCGTCGGGTCCGGCGATCTCCCGCGCCTGCTGGAGCACTTCCTTTATGACGATCTGGTTGGACTCGAAGTAGTTCCCTTTCTCAAGGACAAAATGAGGCGAGTTGTGACTAAGCCCCACACTGGCGATAGTGCCCACCGCGCCGCGCCGCGCTACGTTCCCCGCGAGCCTTGGGCCGGAAATTCCTACACCCATGCCTCCCTGTATCAAAGGATAACGCGGTTGGTGCTTTCCCAGTTTTAGAACCGGTGTCCCATTACGCACCTTTCGACCCACTCCTTATCGACGATTGACAGAAATTGAGAAGTTATTTTATACCAACCCTCAACAAAAAGGAAGTGCTGATTAAACACTTTGGGGCCTCGCCCCAAAACCCGACTTAGGGGTCGCGGACCCCTAAGAACCCCATTTTTGGCGTTTTTCATAATCATACGCGGAAAATAAGAGGCCAAAACCCGGATATAAACGACAAAAACTTTGCATAGATAAAGAGCGAACCGCTATAACCAGCGCTTCCTTACAAAACTTTCACTTAGAACTCCTAACATAATTTACCTGTTTGGGCCTTTAGGCTATAAAGCAATTTTTAAAATGCGGTATTTCAAAGTAAACTTTATCAAGATAGCATGGTTATGATAGATGCTCTAAGCGGGACATATCATGGATTGGGCAAAAAACATCTTCAACGCTATTTCAACGAGTTTTGCTACCGTTTCAATCGGCGATGTTTCGCCAGACAATTTTTTAACAGATTACTAACAGCCTGTATTTCTACTCCAACTATAACTTACTCTCAACTTGTTGGAACAGGGGGAATCTGAGACAACTCGATAGTCATATACAAAAATGCCTCTGTGGACACAAACATGCCTTTTTCCACGTTTACCAATAACGATATGCGGCAACAAGCGCCTGTCCCACGGAGACGCCCTCGTCGTTGGGAGAGATGTTTCGGTGAGTTAGGACGAAGAAGCCGTGTCTTAGGAGCTCTTCGCGGGTCAGGGTCAACAACGCCGCGTTTTGCCAGACGCCGCCGGAGAGCGCAATGCGTTTTATTCTCGTCCTCTCGTTCAGGAGAACACAGGCCTCCGCCACGGCCCGCGCCAACCCCTGGTGAAACTCCACGGCCAGGCGGCCCCGCGCTGACGGGTCTCCCAGGTACAGCACGGCCTTTTTCACAGCGCCGCGCCAGTCTAAGCAGATAAAACCGTTTTTTTCCCACTCTTTCTTCACGACAAAGGGCAGACTTTCCTTGCTTTCAGGAGCTGCGGCGTTTTCCAGTGCCGCTGCCGCTTGTCCGTCGTAGCTTGCCACGGGACACAGGCCCAGGAGCGCGGAAAATCCGTCGAAGAGCCTGCCGCAGGAGGTTGTTAAAGGGGTCGCGTTCAGAGTAGCCAAAAGAGGCTCGATCTTATTTTCGTACTGAGGCCAAAGGGAAACGGCGATTTTTTCCGCCTCCCCTTCACCGAGGGCCTCGCTCAAAAGGGCCAAAGCGCAGCGCCAGGGCTCGAGGATCGCCCTCTCGCCCCCTGGCAGTCGGAAGGGAGGATATAGGGAACCCATGCGCGTAAAATTTTTCGCGTCCCCGACCAGGAACTCCCCACCCCAGATCGTGCCGTCGTCCCCGTAGCCTGTTCCGTCGAACACCACCCCGATAACGGGCTCAAAGCTGTCGTTGTCCAGCAAAGCTGAAGCTAGGTGAGCGTGATGGTGCTGGACGGGGCAGAGGGCAGGCTCACATTGAAGGACCTCCCTGGCTAGGTCCGCTGCCGCGTAATTTGGGTGTTTGTCGAAGGCCAGGATTTTTGGCTCAATTTTGTACAAGCCGAGAAAATCTTTCAGGGAACGCTTGTAATAGACCGCCGTCTCCAATTGCCCCAAATCCCCTAGATACTGTCCCAGAAAGAGCGTCCCGTCCCGGGCAAGGGTGTAGGTGGACTTCAACTGAGCCCCCGTAGCCAGAATATCCTGCGCGCCGCGAAGGGGTAAGCTCATCGGGTTGGGCACGTAGCCCCGCGCCCGGCGCAGGAAGATCAGACTCTGTCCTGATACCGGGCTCTGACCCACCGCCGGGAGCAGCACGGAGTCGTCCACGGCCGTGTGAATGTCCCGGTTGTGGGTGAGCACTAGGTCAACCACACCAGAGAGCGCGGAAAACACGCCCTCATCGGTGGAGACAATGGGGGCGTCGCTAACGTTGGCGCTGGTCATGACGAGGGCGGGAAAATCCTCCATGATCAAGTGGTGCAGAGGGGTATAGGGCAGCATGAGCCCCAGGCGTTTCTGACCTGGCGCGGCCAAGCGCGAGACCGGGTCGCCAGATCGGGTCGGACAGAGGACGATGGGGCGCTCCACGCTGGAGAGCAGACGCTCCGCCGAAATCTCCGCCAGGGCCCGCGCCGCGTCCATGTCTCGAACCATCAGGGCGAAGGGCTTATCCGGCCTGCGCTTGCGGCGCCGTAGCTCCCGAAGGGGTTCGTCCTCCGGCAGGCAGGCAATGTGAAATCCGCCGAGCCCCTTGACTGCGGCCAATTTCCCGACCTTCAGTTCGGAAACCAGCTTTTCTATCGCCTCCTCACCATCGCGAAGCGGGCGACCCTCCGCGTCCAGCAGGCGCACCCTGGGACCACAAACGGAACAAGCGTTGGGCTGGGCATGGTAGCGTCGATCGGTAGGGTTGTGGTATTCCCTCTGGCAGTCCGGGCACATCAAGAAGGCCGCCATAGTCGTCAGAGGGCGGTCGTAGGGAAGGGCGCGGATAATGGTGTATCGCGGCCCGCAGTTCGTGCAGTTGATGAAGGGGTAGCGATAGCGCCGGTTTTGGGGGTCTCGCATCTCGGCCAGGCAGTCCCCGCAGAGGGCCAGGTCGGCGGGAATCAGGGCGTTTCGCTCCTTCGAGACAGCACTGGGCAAGACGAAAAAATCCGCGAAAGCACGATGGGACAGAGGCGCACACCGAACCTCCACGTCCATCACCACGGCGGCGGCGGGATGGTCTTCCTTCAACGCGCGCAGATACTCGTCGATGGCCGCGACCTCGCCCTCCAGCACCACCTCCACTCCACCCGACGTGTTGCGTACCGTGCCGCAAAGCCCCAAAAACTTCGCCGTCCTGACGCAGAACGGCCGGAACCCCACGCCCTGCACCACCCCCCTAACCTGTATCTCCGCCCGCCACAAAGAAACAAGGGCCCTTAATGTCGCCTTCGGCGTGACCGTCACCTCCGGATTTCGCGTCCCGTTGGTCCATTTAGAGCCTTTAACTCCTTTATGAACAAAATTTTTGCGGTAGTTATGAGCTTTTTACACGCCATTTTGATGTTCATAATTACGCAATCCGCTATAAACGTTTGGGGAAAGCAAGACGGCCAGGTCTGTGCTGGAGGCCCCAGCGAACATCTCATGAACGTCGACGCCCTCCAGGGCTTGGGCGACGCTTTCTCTTTCGTAGGTTCGGCCGACCAAACGCGATAGAAGTGGCGCATAGTCTCCGTTGCCGAAGTAGTCCCCTCGAAAAGAACACTCGATGATCCGCCCCTCGTTCACCACCAAAAAGGCCTCCACTCCTCCCCAGGGGAACCGCGTTTTTTTCCGCTCCGTGAAGCGGGGGGAAGCGCCGTAGTTCCAATCCCACGTGGAATATTTTTCCTCCTCGATCCCTCGGACTTCTTGCAGGGCCTCGCTATCCAGGGCGAAGGGCGTCAACCCCTCGACGGCGCTTTGCAGGCGCGACTGGAACTCGCTCACCGACAGAGGGCGCGGTAGAAAGGGCTTGATGTTGCCGACCCTGCCCCGAACGGACTTGACGGCCTTACTCTGAAACTTCTCCTCCGAAGGTCGGAGAACCCGCGAGAGCACGTCTAGGTCGGAGTCGTAGAGCAGCGTCCCATGGTGCAGTGTGACCCCGCCACGGCGGTACTGCGCTCCGCCGGAGACCTTTTTCCCCGCCACGGTGATGTCGTTGCGACCCGACAGCTCGACCTCGACCCCCATCGCCGCCAGGGCATGAATGATAGGTCCGGTGAAAAGCGCGAAGTCGTCCGGCGCGACGAAACTGTAGTTCACGTTCCCCAGGTCGTGATACACCGCGCCCCCACCGGAGTTCCGTCGCACCACGTGAATGCCTCGCTCCTCCACAAAGGCGGCGTCAATTTCCTCCAGCGTATTTTGAAAGCGCCCAACGATAATGGAGGGCTCGTTTCGCCACAGCATGAAAAACCGCGACCCATCCCTCATGGCCCTAAAGCAGAGATGCTCCTCCAGCGCCAGGTTGTATTGCGGTTTTATGCTATGGTTCTTGACCACGTACAAGCTCTCCTCACCTCCAAGACCTTGGAGTTTCACGGACAACGTTTCCCCACATCCATCAGCGCTTCATTTTTTCAAGAAGTTTAAGATGGCCTCTCGGAACGCCTTATAATAGGGCTTCTCCATCATCATGGCATGGGCGCCGCCCTTGATGACCTTCAGCTCTGACCCCTTGGGAAGCGTCTTCAGCGCTTCCTGACACAGGAGCGCCGTGACATATTCGTCCTTGTCCCCCACAATGAGCAGCGTTGGGGCTTTGACCTGCGCCGTGGGTATCAAGCGCTCGTTGGGAGCCACAAGCAGGTCGCGCCTTCCTCCGTTGGGGCTTCCCTCGCCGTCGTAGCGCCAGCAGTTGGAAAGGAACGTGGCCGCCACAGGAGGTTCCATAACGTCGTAGTCAATGGTCTTATCGGCCTTGACTTGAAAGTCGCCCGCCGCGTGAGTCCAGGTGTTTTTGTTGAACGGCGCGGTGACGTCCGCCTTCACCAACCCCGCCACAATGGGCGCGTAGAGCACCAGTTTATCCACCAATTCGGGATACTTCGCGGCAAAGCGCCCGCTCGTGACGGTTCCCCAGCTCCATCCCAACACGTTCACTTTCTTTGCCTTTGTCAGCTCCAAAACCCGCTTGGCCGCGGCAGCGATGTCCTCGGCCGCGTAGTCGGAATTGGGCATAAAGCCATCCTGCACCTTCTGCGAGCGGCCGTATCCGGCGATGTCCAGCAACCATACGGAGTAGCCGTTGTCCGCGAAGAAACGCGCGAGGCTGTAGTCGCCATAGTCCACGTCGAATTCATGTGACGAGTAGGTCAGGCCATGCGCCATCAGAAGTGGTGTTTTCTCCCCCTCGCCGACCTGATAGCGCTCCAAGTGAAGTTGGACGCCCCCGCGCTCAAGCGGAAAGACCTCCCGGCTCACGCCCGCGGCGAACGCCGCCGCGCCTTGCAAGACCAAAGCCGCGAACAGCACGAAATAACGCAACATATACAAAACCTCCCCACAAAATTAGAATTATGTTATAGTATAGCACCGAACGTTAGGAATTTGGGAAAGAATAAAAACCGCTCGTCTCTGTCAAACACCTACTTAACGATCTCTGTACCCATGTTGGCGGATTATATGATTTTGTTGACATACTCTCCCTCGCGAAAGGGATGAGATTCTAGACTCGACAAAACTTTGGAGGCGCTATGGTGGAAAAGTATCTGGTTTTCGAGAATGGAAAGTCCAAAAAGTTTTGGTACATCCGCACGGAGGGCAACAAAGCAATCGTGACGTTTGGACGCATCGGCGCGGCGGGTCAGACTCAGGAGAAGGCCTATCCCACCCCGGAGGCCGCCGAAAAGGACGCCGCCGGTCAAGCGGCCTCTAAACTGAAAAAGGGCTATGCTGAAGCCCAACGGCCTGTGGGTTCCACGCCTCCCAGCGCGAAGAAGGCCGTTTCTGGTCCCACCCCCGTCGCCGACGACGGCAAGCCCAAACCATGGCATAGCGCGGATTTTTGGGAGTATCCGTGGTATTTTGTGGAGGACGACGGCTTTGCTCACCTGGGGGAAAAGAGGGATGAGTCGTGGGAAGAGGGCAGCCCCACCCCAAAAGCCGTACCCGCTATAGAGCTGGACCCGGATGAAGGGATCGAGTTTGACGAGGACGACGACGAGGGTGACCGCAGGCGCAAACGTACCGAGGCGCACCTCGCCAAGACGCCGCCGGAGAAGCTGCTGGCGGAGTGGCGTGAGATGATTGCGCGGCAAAACAAGGGTTACAGTGAGGAAAAGCTGGAGAAAGTCCTGCAAGACTTGCTGTGCTATCACATTAACGACTACACCGACTATGACGCTCACTCCTATCGCAAGGCGGAGCCGTATATTCGGGCGCTGCGCTTACTGTTGCCAAACGAGGCTTTTCGCGCGGCGGTGAAACAGGCGCTGCTCAAGGGTATGAAAAACACACTGGACACTTCCCATCACTTCGGAGAGGACGACGCGAAAAAGCTGCAATGGCTGCTGGAACAGGGCGCGGAGCTCTTCGGCAAGCCCAAACTGCCTTACGTGAAATACTTCGTCCAGGAGTACCCCAAAAATCCCATCCCCGCTCGCGTGCCGGAGATATTCGCTGAGTATCGCGCGAAGACCTACGCTGAACTCGCGCCCAAGTACGCTAGGGGCTTTCATGACATGGTGAAGGCCTTTTTACAAGGCAAAATCGCCAACGGCGCGTGGCCGGAGGACTCGACCTACTTCAAACTGACGCCGGACTCGGTCAACCCCAACAAGCTGAATGGCCATGGATGGCACTCTTATGACTTTAAGGAAACCGGCGTGCCTACCTTGGACGCGGCGATGGAGCTGGAGAAGTACCTTCCGGGTCATTTGCGGGAGATGGCGGAGGCCGGGGACTTCGACGACCTCGTGGAAAAGGGCTTGCCAGCGCTGGTGGTAAAAGGGTACAACGGCGGCGTTCTGCTGCGTCGCGTGCTGAACGAACAGGCCGCCCAGAACGAGGTCGCCGCGCTGGAGGCGCGCGTCGCGTGGCTGGAGGGCGACAGCGACTATTCCCTTCACGCCCCGCTGTTGGAGGAGGCCGTCTCCGCCCTGCTGGACGGGGTGTACCTGCCCATGGACGTGGAGCGGGCCCGCGCGCTGCTGCGACGCCATCTGTACAGCCTGAACGCCGAGGCGCAGGAAAAGGCCAACGACCTCCTGTGTCGTTACGATGATTATTTCCCTGAGTTGGAGTACGACCGAGCTCTGTGGTGTCACCAAAACGGGCATTTTGCCCCGGCCATCAACGTCATGGGCTGGGCGGCTGAGAAGGGCTATGTTCCCGCCGCCGAAAAGCTGAAGGAGTTCAAGGCCGCCAAGGCCGAGCGAAACAAGATGCTCGCGAAATACAAGACGGGTGGCAAGCCCAACGCCAGCGCCGCCAAGGTGGGCAGAGATAATTTTCGTCAGGCGTTCGCCGAGCGCGATCTCTTCCTAAACACGGGCAACGTCATTGCCCGCGCCTACGTAAGTGGGGAGATTTACGTCCGCTTCAAAATTGAGGGTGAGCAGGGCTACGCCGAGACGCTGGACTGGCTGAACAACCTGCTGGAAAAGGGCTACGCCAACTTGAACGACGGCTATCAGCTCGCCGTACGGTTCTTGATAAAGCCGGTGTTTATCAAGCAGCTCGGCAACGCTAAAAATGAAGAAGAAGGTTATGGCTTTCCCAAAAACAGCTGTCACGCTTTCTTCGCCCGCGCTGTCCAGTACCCCGCCCTGCGCGAAAAGGTGAAGCGTTACGCCGAGAACGCGCTGAAACTCTTCGACTGGTACAAGGACTTGGACGGTGAGGAAAACTGCGTCGCCGGGACCTTCGCCGCCTGCGCGCTGGCCTTCGCGGAGGAAAAGTACGTGCCTATGATCGGGCTATTCGGCCGCAACAGCGACGACGAGCACCAGTACATTCAGCTCATGGTGGCGGGGCCGCTGTTCAAGCAGTACGGCGCGACTCCGGAGGTGGCCGCCGCCTTGTTCGACATCCAGTCCTCCAACGGGCAGGACGGATATATTGACCTGAATAAGGCGCTGCTGACCACGCCGGCCTGCCTTGCGGGCGTGATGGAGCACGTGCGCCGCGGCGTGTTGGGCAGATGGGAAGCGCATCACCTGGAGTACCACGTCCCCGGCTACGTGGAGGCGATTTGGGGCGACAACATAAAGGCCAACCTCAAAAAATTCAAGGTCTTCGCCGAAGGGGCGACCGCGCCGGAGGACAAGAACACCTTCGTGGACTTCCACAATTTCTACAAGAAGTACGTGTCGCTGCGGGACAAAAAAGACTTTGGGGAGGACTTGGAGGGCGTTTCCGAGGCGAAAAAAGACATCGTCGTCCCCGTCTACGACGAGAATCCGCCTGTGTTGTTGAAAAAGGACGAAGCTGAAAGGGCGGGCTGGGTGTGGGAAAGCGAACTCGACGACAAGCGCGGGGTGCTCTTTTTCCCCACCTGCATCGACGACCCAGAGCTTGCGGATTTTGTGGACGAACAGTGGGAAGTAGGCTGCGCTGGCGCGAAGGAGTTCAGCGAGACCTTCAACTGGGGCGAGGGCGCGACGGTCCTCGGCAAGTGGGTGTTCAACACCGAAGGGTTGTCTCAAGGTTGGGGCGTCGTCCTCACCGACGGCAGGAACAAGCCCTACGTTCTGTATGGAGTCTTGAACGCCGCCCAGCTTTCGGCCCAGTGGTGCAAGCGCCCGTTCAAAACGCCGGAGGAGGCCGAGGTCGCCCGACAAGCCGCGTTTGTCCGCGAAGCCCCCCCGAGGGTCCGCCTGGCCACCCTGGAAGAGCGGAAGTTCGACGTGGAGTTCGATAAGGCGTTTTCTGCGGTCTGGAACGAACATTGGTGGATAGCGTTCCAGCTGCTACCGCGCTATGAGCCGAAGCACGGGCGGTACTACGACGCGGCGATCTTGTTGCGGATCAAGCTGGCCAAGCAGATGGGCGACTTGGACGGCGCGGCGGGGCTCTACGACGAGCTGGCCGGGCGCAGACCGGAGTTCTCGGAGTACCTTGCGGCAAAAAAGGCGGCGCTGGGAAAGCAGTAGGCGCGGCTACGGCTTTTGTATCACTGTAATAGCAAGGGCTGGTGTGGAAAAACCAGGGCGCGCCGTGTCCCAGTACCAAGCGGCCACATCTGGCCATGAACGTGCCTGGGTCGCTTTCTCCGCGCGCCTCAGATCCTCATCCGGCACGGAGATAACGCACTGGCGCACTGTCCACTGGAGTCCAGCTTTTTCGGCGGTGAAAACGCTCCACCTCCGCCCGTCGCCGTCCAACAAAAGCGGCAGCGGCTTTATCCCATAACCCGCCCCACGGAAACAGTCCTCAGCGGGATGAAGTCGCCGCGTGGCTTCGCGGACAAAGCGCAACACCAGCCTGTCCTCGGTCGTGACGAATCCCCCATCGTCCTCGGACTGAATCGCGAACTCCTGGCAGGCGCCCGGAAAATCCCTCCAAAAAAGCGCCGTCTCCGGACTGGCGGGAACATCGCTCAACTGCCGTCCCTCCCACGACAAGGGCCAAAGCACCGGCAAAGAAGGCTCGTGGCGTGAGGAAACCCCCTCTCCACCGCTCAAGCCCGTGAAAGCGCAGGCCGCGAGGAAAAAGGCCGCCGCCTGGCGCGGGCCTTTGCCCTCCGAAAGACGGGACCGCAGGCCACGTGACTTGTTTTTATAGCGTGTTGCATAATCGTGTGCGGGAATAAGAGACCAAAAACCTGATATAACGACAAAAACTTTACGTGAAAAAGAGCCGACGGCTCTAACACTCATCCAACGGGCCGCCGCCGTCAGAAGAAGGCCGCCCACAGTAAAATAAAAAAGCCCCACCGTGGATTCGTAACGCGCCAGGGAAACGGGCAGGATATTGGCGTGAGCGGCAAAAAGCAGAACCGCTCTGGAGGCGTTGGCCCAAAGGGCTAACACTACCCCGCCGCACAGCAGACACACAACCCGCCGCGCCTCCAACCGAAAGACGAACCCCACGCCCGCGGCCAGAAGAAGCATTCCATAGAGCATCCCAGCCCCGGCGCAGGGCGCGTCCACGAACACCTCCACCACGCCGTCGGTGAGTCCGCAACCCACTGCCCGCGTCCCCGGCAGGGCAAGGGTCGCTAGGCGCGCGGCAAGGAGCCGCAGAGGGTACCCCAGAACAAATTGCGCCGATGGCATGAGAGGCAGGCATAACAGCAAAAGCGGCCACAACGCGACGCGGCCCTTCCGCTCCTCTGGGGGCAGGGCCGTGCGCAAAGTCCAATAAAGGGCGCTGAAAAACAGGGCGGCGCTCAATAGCCTTGGAATAAACGGATACGAAACCCTAGTAGCAACGAGAAAAGCTCCAGCTCCCCACAGCGGCTCCGTTCCGACCTCTCGGCGAAGACCCGTCGCCCACGCGGCGATGATCATCAGGAAAAACATACATCCTTGCAGGAGCGCTCCTCCAACGCCGAACCAACGCCCCCACAGCCAGGGCCAGAACGACCAGCCGGCCAAAGCCGCCGCAAGGGGCGCAAAGCGCCTCACCGTGGGGTCTTCAGGCTCCGCCACTGATAGGCCAGAAACAGCAGAAAAAGCGTTGCGGTCAAAATCGCCCATTCCTCTGGTTCCGGTATGGTCGGAACGTTTCTGGCGTACGCGGTCGGGTTGAGGTCGTGCTCCGCGTACTGCTCTTGGTTTTCGAGAACCACCGCGCCGCTCAAGGGGGTGACCAACCGCAGCTTCAGTACCGTCTCCGTTTCATCGTCCAGCCCCCGCGCGCCCTCGCTCAACTTTCGAACGACGTCTCCCGCCAAGGCCAGGCGGACGACGTGGGACGATCCGAAGTCGCCGGCGCCTTCCTCAGCAACGCTGGAAATAAGCGAGAAAACCAGCTCTCGATCGCGCGCTGTCGGATAAAGAAGTTTGGAGAAAACATCCTTGAAGGACGACTCGACCGACAGGCCGTAAAGAGCGATAAGGCGGACGAGTCCATGGTGGGAGAGCTTTTCCTCGATCCTGTTGGGACCAGGGAGAGCTTGAAAAGAGAGGAGGCGCGGCAGGACGTCGTTTTTTTCCTCGGAGGCGAATCGCATACGCCGTTCTAAACCGGACAAGTCCCCTATGTCCACAGGTAAGGGGCCATGTATCCAGAGCACCACGGCGTTTCGCTCCGACGCGCAGAGTCTCCAGGCTTTTTCCAGGTTGACCGTTTGGTCGTCCCCACCGACGTACTTCACCTCGCGCAGCAAGGCCGGCCACTTTTCCACCGCCTCGTCCCGACCTATAGGGGGGACGATCAGGGGGCCGGCGAAGAGCGCCGCCTTCACGCCCTCCGGCATTTCCCTCAGAATCGCGCCCCAGTCGAGGGAGCCAAACATTTCCTCACATTGTTTCGAGGTATCCAGCACCACGGCGACGAAGCGCTCACTCATGGCAGACTCCTTGCGCAGTTCAGCGGTGGCTTCCACGCCGGAAAACCGGGCGCGGTAAACCGTACCAGGCTCCGGCGACGGCATGAGAAGAAGCGGCAACGCCAAATCCTGAGGAGCTGTGGCGCCACTCACCGTGTATCGGCCTGAGTTTTGGGTTTCCCGTTTGAGCGCGCCGCCGCTTGGCGCGGGGCTCAGAGGGGTTTGGCCATCGGCCCAGATCATCGTGGGCTTGTCTGAAACAAAGGTGAAGTTGCGCTCCGTCAGATAAGGCGGCTGAAAAAGCATCTGTTTGCCCGCGGGAACCAGGGGCAGGGTGAACCCAACCTTCACCTTCATCGGGACGCCAGGATTTACCGGGAAGCACTGCAGCAACACCCGATCGGGCCCCGCCGTGGTCAGGAGCGCCGGGTCGCGTCGGTACGTCACCACTACTTTCCGGTAGGCCTCCCGCACTATGCTCCGCTGTCCAAAGGCCGCCTCGCGTTCCTCGCCGTCGATCCACAACGTCAGGCGACTGGCCACGCCTCCTGGCGGCATGACGATCTGGCAGCGGGCCTCCCTAGGCTCCTGTCCGCCGTTGAGAAATTCCAGCGTTAACTCGGCGTAAGCCACGGTTCCGGCGCGCCCCGCCACGCTGACGTCGAGGGTGGAGCTGTTCAGCACGAGGTCAGGCGGCGTGGAACCCACCGCCCCGCCCCCGACCTCGATGTCGAGGATATCGCGCTCCGACCTCCGGGCTTTATAAGGCGCTGGCGCGTCGCGGTAGTCCTTGCCGGTGAGAAGGTAGTAAAGGGCTCGGCTTTCCGAAACTAAAAAAAACTCGGTTGAGAAGAGAAGAAATTTCTTTCCTCCGCTGGGGTAACAGGCTTCCAGCACCACGTCCTCCAGACGCCACCACCTGAGCCTGTTCAGCGCCGCCGTCCGAACCTCTGGATTTTGGCTCCTGGTCTTGGCCATGATTTGGTGAGCTACCCACTGCCGGGTCTCCACTCCAAGGAACACCACCAACGCCACAACGACCCCGGTCAGCCACCAACGCCAAAAGCCCGCTTTCCCGGGCATCGCGGCGCGACGCCGCAACTGCGCGCTCTGAGTGACGGCGACGATCAGAGAGATAAGGGGCGCGTGGGGCAGCAGACCCAGTCCCATGTAAAAGGTTAATAAGATAACTCCCGCCAGCACCACAGGCCCAAACAACAGGGTATATCCGGCGCTGACGGCGACGAGATAACCGTTGGCAAGATAAAGCCAAGGCGACAGGGAACCTTCCATTCTCAGCATCAAGGCCGTAACCGCCAAAATAAGGGGTACCCATACAAGTCCGATCAGGTGCCACCAACTCGGCATGGGGTCGAAAAAGGCCCCAGCGCAAATGCTCGTGGACGCCTCCGTCCACACCGCAACGCCGGTAAGGATGGCGGCAAAGAAGGAAAAGCAAAGCGCAGGCGTCTTTCCTTTTGCCTGTTCCGGTGCTGCCGGGCTTTCTGTATCGTTCATCTGACGTCGCCTTTCTTGGAGGTTTATCTCTTGCCCCTCAGCGAGTTGAGGTTTTCCGCATACGGCGGATAGACAATCCCCGCTTCGGTGATGATGCCAGTGATGAGCTGGTTTGGGGTTACGTCGAAGGCGGGATTGTAGGCTTTGACGCCTGTGGCGCGTCCGCCAATGCCCTCCGTGATCTCCAGGGGGTCGCGCTCTTCGATGAAAATATCCGCGCCTTGGGGCGTAGCCAGGTCGATGGTGGACAGCGGACAGGCCGCGTAGAACGGGATGCCGTGAGCCTTAGCCAGAAGCGCGACGCCGTAGGTTCCAATTTTGTTGGCCATGTCGCCGTTGGCGGCCACTCGGTCGCAACCGACAATACAAACGTTAACCCACCCTTTGCCCATGACGACGGCGGCCATGCCGTCCGTAATGACGGTCACGTCGATCCCCGCGCGGGAGAGTTCGTAAGCCGTCAGGCGCGAGCCCTGCAAAAGGGGGCGCGTCTCATCCGCGAAAACCCGCACGCAAAGCCCCCGTTCCTTCGCGACGTAGATAGGAGCCAGGGCGGTCCCATACTTACCCGTGGCCAGCGCTCCCGCGTTGCAGTGAGTTAGGACGGATATTCCATCTCGCAGAATCGCCTGTCCTTGGACGCCTATCGCCCAGCAAACCTCCTCGTTCTCGCGCTGGATGGCCAGGACCTCTTCCTCGACAAGCTCCTTGATCTCAGGCACGGGCCTATCCTGGGAGTCCGCGATTTTTTTCTCCAGCCGCGCCAGCGCCCAGAAAAGATTGACCGCCGTGGGGCGAGAGCTTGCCAAAAACTCCGCCGACTCCTTCATTCGGGCCTGGTAGCCCTCGAAGCCGCTTTCCTGAACGACCCGGGACGCCAGCGCCATACCGAAGGCCGCCGCAACCCCTATAGCGGGCGCGCCGCGCACCACAAGCCTCTTGATGGCATCCCAGCACGCCTCAACCGAATCGATCTCCACCCAGCGCGTTTCCACCGGAAGCGCTGTCTGATCCAAGAAGAAAACCTTCCCGCCCCGGCACACTATCGGCTGTATATCATTGAACAAATCCGTCATCACTATTATCTCAGGCCAAAGGACGCTTGCCGACGAAGTCGTTATGGGTTTAGGGATCCTGCGCCATAGTTACATGAAGCGCTCGACGGGACCGTGGTATTCTTCGGTCTGGACAACATAGGGACACGGCTTGCGGCCAAAACAGATGTCCATCTGCTCGTAGAAAGCCACCTCGGTCAGATCGACGAAGCGCTGCTCAATGGCCGTCCTTGTGGGGATGTAGCGGATCACCCCGTTGTTCACCTCGACCACCGTCACGCCGCTGACTCCCTCGCCCAGCAGAACCACAGCGGCCGCGCCGATCTCCTTGCCGAAGTTTACGTCGTAGGCTGAGGTCGCTCCACTGCGCACCATGTGGCCGGGGATGACCTCACGCACTTCTGGGGTCTCGAAGACGCCTGGCACGAACATTCCCGATACCTGCATAAAACGGTGGATGTCTGGGTCTTTTTTCATCGTTGTCTCCAAACGCTTGCGAATGGCCTGAGCCGCCCCCGCCAGTTTCACGTGACCGAAGGGGTCCGTGCCCGCGTCGCTGGCCGAGAAATAGTTGCCGTCCTCGCCCCGAATCCCCTCCGCAACCACGATGACGTAAATGCCCGAATGCACGTCGGAGTTCATGATGCGCCGCATGTAGTAGCGTTTCATGTGCTCATAGATGACGTTGAAATCCACGTTAATCTCAGGGATCAAGACACAGTCGGCGTCGGCGGCTATTCCTCCGCGAAAGGCCGTGTGCCCCGCGTACCGGCCAAACACCTCCACAATCATGATACGATTGTGTGTCTTGCCCGTTGTCTTGATGTCCTCCACGATACGCGCGATCTTGTTGATGGCCGAGTCCCCGCCCACCGAGTAGGTTTGAAGGTCCAGGTCCATGGTCTTCGGGGCGTGGACGCAGGCTATCCCATTTTGAACTAAGTCAATCACCACGCTGCCCGTGTCGTCTCCGCCCGATATCACCAGTCCGTCAATCTCGAACTTGTGCAGGCCCGTTAGGATACGGTCGTACTTGTGGGGATCGTTTATTTTCGAAATTTTGACGCGGCTGTGTCCCGCGTCGCTCCCAGCGAAGGCGGAGTTCACGTGGTCGATGCGCTCCTCATCCAACAGCACCAGTTTCTCAAAATCCACAAGGTTATAGAGTCCCGCGTAACCGTTTGGGATAATATAAGCTCCTATCCCGCGGCACAAGGCGAGCTTTGCCGCCCCGCGCACGACGGCGTTGAGGCCGCCGCAGTCTCCTCCCGATGTGATGATGCCGATGTTTCTCAACTTAGCCATGTGCACCCCACCCCCTGATTGAAATGAAAAATCGAAAATAAAAAATCGAAATAGCGCCACCTTGACCTCTTGTTTATTTTATACCACAAATCACGCTTATCCGCTATCTATCCATCATGGCGTGATCTCAAACTCGGTACAGTTCTGCCCACTGCTCTTAGCGCGGTCAAGGGCGTCGTCGGCGCGGTGAATTAGGCTGACTGTGCTGTCATAGGCGCCAAGGAAGGAAAGCCCCAGGGAGAGGGTGCTTGCCTTGACCTCGCCCAGCAGGGTGGTCTGCTTCTCGAAGGTCTGCCGGATGCGCTCGGCGACAAGGACGGCGGAGGGCAGCGTCCCGCCGGGAAGGATGATCCCGAACTCCCCACCGCCGTAACGAGCGGCGATATCGCTTTCCCGCAGATTCTGACGGATCAGCTTTGCTAAGAGCAGCAATCGCTTGTCCCCTTCCTGGCGGCCCCATGTTCCATTAAACTCCCGGAATCGGTCAATGTTCAGCAGGATGAAGGCCAGGGGCCTCTCGTTGAGCCGCGCGGCCCGGATGTTCTCGTCCAGAAGGGCCAGATGGCGGGCCTTGTTGTAGAGCCCCGTCACGTCGTCGCGCTCCCCTAGGTTTTCATAGTGGATGTTTTTGTCCTCCAAGGCGAAGTAATTCTCGAAGCGGCGGCGGGTACCTGGAATCATCATGAAGGCGAGCACCACTGGAGGAAGCAAAAAGGCGAACATGAAAAGGTTCATGAAGAGGTCCGTCCGCCACGCGAACAGCATGTCCAGCCCCAGGGTCGCGAAGCCCACGAGGAAAATTAGGCGCGAGAGCACGAACAGGAGAATCAGGCGGTACCCCTGGCGAAACTTCACGTATCCTATGGAGAAAAACACCGTGATCTCCAAGGCGACTGTGAGGGACAGGATCGAAAACGTCAGATGGGGATAGCCTGGCCAGGTGGCGCTGACGGACATGACCACGGCCATGACAGCCTCAGTGGTGATCAGGGACTGCAGCCAGTCGAGCCCGATGTCCATTGTCAGCAGGTAGCGACAGAACAGCGTTCCCATGAAGCAGTGGAGCCCTAGGGCCACCCAACAGATGAAGTAGACCATGGAGGGAGAGAAGCGAAAGTAATACTGAAAATAGCCGTTGAAGGCGAAAAGGAACACCAGCATCCCCGCCTGGCGCAGCATGACGATGAAGTAACCCGGATCCCCTGTCATGAAGTAAAAGAAAAGGTAGGTCAAGATCAGAGCAGCCATGAAGCTGTAAAAAGCCATGTACTGGGTGAAATAGTCGATGATCTTGGCGTGGAAGCTGTGCAGCTCTTGGAAGGACAAGGTGAAGGAGGTGGGGATGTTTGTCCTGAGCTTCAGGTACACATGACCATTGCTGTAGGGTTCTTCCAGGGTGAAGTAAGGATAGCGCGACGGGAAAGAGCCAGGAGAAGCGTCCAGTCCGTGAACTGAGCCGCGGAACTCCCTTGGCCCCACGGGCAGATATAGGTCCACACGCGAGATGTATTCGCTCCACAAAACGAGGGCCAGGTGGTTCCCGCCCAAAGCGCGAAGGGCTCTTCGCACCTCCTCTGTAGGAATGCGGAGCCAAAGCGTGTTCTCGACGTTCCAAAAACGGATGCTGTTCCCCTGAAGGGGGCGGAAGTCTTCCCCACGGCGCGAGGCAATATGCTCAACCTTCATGGAATGGTCACGCAGGCTCAGAACCTCCAGACCCCGAAGCGGATAATCAGGTATCCTCTCCGCCGCCAGGCACGCTGTGCCCGCAAGCAGCAAGAGCAATAGGCACATAGCGTTCAACGACGCTTTTTGCATGGACTTTCCCACCTTTCACAAGAGGCGAGTCCCTTAACTCGATAGCATCCCGCCGGCTGCCCCCAGCACTCACTGGACTATTGAGGCAGGACTATGCCCCCCTCTTCCCTGAATCTTTTCGTTTTTCTTATTTTAAACTATGACGCGGATTTTCGGAAAAAGTGAAGAAAGGTATGTACAGGGAATCCTTCATTTTCGTGCTACATATTTCCATATTTTGTGCTACTATATCTCCTATCTGTTGTATAGTTCTATAGCGTGTTGCGTAATCATGCGCGGAAATAAGAGACCAAAAGCCGGATATAACGGTAAAACTTTTGCGCGTAAAAGAGCCAACGACTCTAATCTTTTGGGAGGCAAAATGCAATGAACGCAGGAATAAACGTCAAGGAGGGCTTCGGACCTCCCTTCAGTCATCCCGTCCGCCGTTTCGAGGGTGCTAGGTCGTTCTTTGGAGCTCTTTGTTCCGTCACGGCGTACCTCGGCAAAAAGGCGCTGACTTTTCTTTTCATGATGTTTCTCTTGTCCACGGTCGTGTTCTACGCCTCGCGCCTTACGCCTGGTGATCCGCTGGAGGCTTTTTACGGTGAAGCCACGCAGTTGATGACCACTGAAGAGCTGGACGCGGCGCGCGCCCGACTGGGCCTGGACGGTTCCATCACCTGGCAGTACGTCCAATGGGTCAGCTGCGCCCTGCAAGGGGACTTCGGTATGTCACTGAGACACAAGCGCCCGGTACTGGAAGTGGTTCGCCCTCTCATCGGCAACACCCTTGCGCTGGGAGGGACGGCGTACATTTTGGCGTTTCTGCTGGCGGCGCCTCTCGCGCTCTTCTGCGCAAGGTTCGAAGATTCCCTCGCCGACCGTCTCATCTGTAAAGCGGGTACCGTGGCTTACTGTATTCCGGCGTTCTGGCTGGGGACAATGCTGGTGTTGCTGTTCAGCGTCAACCTGAAGTGGCTGCCCTCCAGCGGCGCTTACGGCATCGGCAAGTCCGGCGACATCGGAAACCGTGTACGTCACATGGTCCTTCCGCTCACGGTACTGGTGGTCAGCCATCTTTGGTACTACACTTACATGATCCGCAACAAACTGCTGGACGAGGCGCGTCGAGACTATGTCCTCTTGGCCCGAACCAAGGGACTGGGTCGGACACGAACCCTCTTCGCCCACTGCCTGCGCAACGTCCTTCCGACGATTGTGAACATGATGGCGATCCAATGTCGTCAACTTAAGAGTATCTATCATAACCATGCTATCTTGATAAAGTTTACTTTGAAATACTGCATTTATAAAAATTGCTTTATAGCCTGAAGGCCCAAACAGGTGGGTTATGTTAGGAGCTCTAAA
>JAITGK010000043.1 GCA_031280635.1 Synergistaceae bacterium | reverse complement strand
AGGTGGAGTGGAATTTTTACCTCGCCTACACTTGCGTGTTCTTCTCCGCTATGTCCCTTTGCCGCGCGTTTTTCATCCCCTGGGGAAACGCCATGGCCCTGACTGCCTTGGCGGTGCTGCTGTATTTTTGCGCTTAACGTAAGAAGGAAGCCGAAGATGGTTATCTCGGTAAGAGCCTGTCTAAAATATTTCAAAGGCTTGTATCACTGCGTTCAATGCGTCCTTTCGAAAATGGCCGCAGCTTGAGACACTCTGCTGCTCACTTTTACGGAAAGTTCGCCGCTGCTCAGTAACTCGACAGTAAAATGGCTTTTCATCGGCGCCGATACCCCATCAAGGGTGAAATTTCTTTCCTCCGACCAGCTTATCTTTGTCTGTGAATTCAACCTCTTCTTGAGATATCCTATCGACTTCTGAAACCAAGCGCTCTTATTCTGTCCATAATACAGGTTGCCTGCGATAACGAGACCGGCCTTAGTGTCAAATATTGCCATTTTGCCGTTTTTTAGCGGCTTGCCGCTCGATGATCCCTTGACCGCTACCCATTTGCCGGCAAAAGGATTCGATGGATTGCTATCAACATGCTGGAAAACACCAGGTCGGAAAACACGCTGGAACGCGGCGGAATATACCACCGTTTTATCCTTGATCGTCATCAGCAAACGCTCCGAGTCCCGATCATAATGGAATCTTGATTCGCCGTTTTCATCAGTCCAGCCTATTGTCCAATCATCCCAATCATCGACGAATTTGTATTGCTTTCGGCCGTTCAAATCGTACCTCTGGCCACCATCTCCCTTGACATCATAATGGAAGAAACCTATAGTCTCTAAGGTTGCTTTCTTATCGTCCAAGAAGTCTATCCATAAAAGTCCATAATTCAGGGGATAAACACCTTCAGTTCGCTCCACTTTCCCATCGACAAGTTCCCAAACATGTCCGGAAAAATAGGTGATATCTGCCATACGGTCATCCCCACCACCGCCATTACCGCCACCCATTCCCGATGCCCTATTCGTACCGAGAGAAAATAAAACGAGAACTAAAAACGCTATTGCAATAAACCGCGCAAGGTTTTTCATAAGACGTACCCCTTTCTTCACTCAGCTCTTACGCGAGAGCATGTTTTGCAGCGGATTGCATAATCATCAACACCAAAAAAGCGTTTAAAAAACTCACAACGTTGGTAAACCCAGGGTAAACGCATGAAGACGTAAAGTCTTTATATAACTGAATTTATTCTCTAAGATAAAATACCTAGTATAGATAAATAACGCAAGGCCAGTTGTTGCAACAATTCAAGATGAGGCTCATGCGTTTGCCCTACCATATTTCTTCACCACCTTTCATAATAATTTGAGCTTTCATGCTAATTTTTTATTTTAGCTGATTATAGCATAAATTCTCCTTTGCCGAGAAATTCATTTTTTGCCCTGCCCGTAAATTCCTTCCGCAACCGGATAATCGTCATACGTCCGTTTGCCTCGCGTCCCTTGTCGTTTGTGGAGCTGGAGCGTAAAATTGCGTAGAGTGCCGCGCGAAACGTCAGGTAAAGAAGGGTGAGAGCGGCATTTTTACCTCGCCTAAACTTGCGCGTTCTTCTCCGCCATGGCCCTGACTGCCTTGGCGGTGCTGCTGTATTTTTGCGCTTAATGTAAGGAGGAGACCGAAGATGACTGTCTCGGTAAGGGAAATGACGCCGGAGGACTGGCTTGACGTGGCCGAAATTTACCGGCAGGGAATATTGACGGGCGACGCCACCTTGGAGGCGGTGGTTCCCACCCATGAGGCGTGGGACGCGGCTCACGCGCCGAGGTGCCGTTTGGTGGCCGCGGCGGACGGGGAGACGGCGGGGTGGGCCGTGCTCTCGCCCGTGAGCGCCCGCCGCGTTTACGCAGGCGTCGCGGAGGTGAGCATCTACATATCCGAAAAGCACCGGGGGCAAAAGATAGGACAAAAACTCTTGAACGCGTTGATCGAGGAGTCGGAAAAGGAGGGCTACTGGACGCTTCAGTCCGCGATTTCCACGGACAACCACCCCAGCGTCGTCCTTCACCACAAGTGCGGCTTTAGGACCGTAGGCGTCCGGGAGCGGCTGGGGCGTGACCCGAAGGGCCGGTGGCGCGACATCCTGCTTCTGGAGCGCCGCAGCGGCAAAGTCGGATAACCGGTCCCAGCGTCAGTTTGCCCTGTTCCGCAGTCAAATCGGCGCTTTAGGCGCGGTGTCCCTTGTCGAGCATGAAGCTGGAGCGTAAAATTACGCAGGGTGTCACGCAAAACACCAGGCGAAAAGGAGGGATCGGCGGGCGTTTTTCGCGTTGCGAGCAGGCCGGCTAAAGGTCAAGAGGGAAACACGAAACTAGAAAGCGAAAGAGGGTTGAACATGATGATTGAAATCAGATGGCACGGCCGGGGCGGTCAGGGCGCGAAGACAGCGTCTCTCCTGCTTGCCGACGCGGCCTTCAACACGGGGAAGTACGTGCAGGGGTTCCCGGAGTACGGGCCCGAGCGCATGGGAGCCCCCATCACGGCCTACAACCGGATCAGCGACGAACGGTGTACCGTTCACTCCAACATTTACGACCCAGACTACGTTGCCGTCGTGGACGCAACGCTGCTTTCGGCGGTGGACGTAACGAAGGGGCTCAAGCCCGGCGGCGCGATCATCATCAACTCGGAGAAATCGCCCGAAGACCTTCGCCCGCTCTTGAAGGGCTTCACGGGCAAGGTCTGCACCATCGACGCCGCGAAGATCTCCGAGGAGGAGCTGGGGCGCAGCTTCCCCAACACCCCCATGCTGGGCGCTGTGGTCAAGGTCAGCGGGGTGATCCCTGAGGAGGACTTCGCCGCGGACATGGAGGGCTCGTTCAAGCACAAATTCGCCACCAAGCCTCAGGTGATCGACGGCAACATGAAGGCGCTCCGGCGCTCGATGCGGGAGGTGAAGGGACTGTGAGCGGGTACATACCGGCCGCGAAGGTCGATGATCGTATCTCCTGGCGCGAGATAAGCCCCGGCGGCGAGGTTCGCGAGAGCGGCACCGCCGCGCTGTTCAACACCGGTGACTGGCGGACGATGATACCCGCCTTCGTCGAGGAAAAGTGCAAACACTGTATGCTCTGTGTCCCGGTCTGTCCGGACTCCTCGATTCCGGTGAAAGACGGCAAACGCCTGGACTTCGACTTCAAGCACTGCAAAGGGTGCGGCGTGTGCTGGAAGGTCTGTCCCTTCGGGGCGATCACCTTCGGAAAGGAGGAGAAATAATGGGCATACGGGAAAGGCTTTCCGGCAACGAGGCCGTCGCCTTCGCGATGAAACAGATCAACCCCGACGTGATGGGCGCTTTCCCCATCACCCCATCCACTGAGATTCCGCAGTATTTTTCTCAGTACGTGGCCAACGGACAGGTGGACACCGAATTCGTGGCCGTGGAGTCGGAGCACAGCGCCATGTCCTGCTGCGTGGGGGCCCAGGCCGCCGGGGGCCGCGCTGTCACCGCCACGTCTTCCTGCGGACTGGCGCTCATGTGGGAGATGCTCTACGTGGCGGCCTCCTGCCGCCTGCCCGTCACCTTGGCCTGCATCAACCGCGCTCTTTCCGGCCCAATTAACATCTGCAACGACCACAGCGACTCGATGGGCGCGCGGGACTCCGGGTGGATTCAGCTCTACGCTGAGAACAACCAGGAGGCCTACGACAACTTCTGCATGGCCATGCGGATCGGCGAACACCCCGACGTGCGCCTGCCCGTCATGACCTGTCAGGACGGCTTCATCACCTCTCATGCCATTGAGAACATCGAGCTTTTGGAGGACGACAAGGTGAAGGCTTTCGTCGGCGAGTACAGCCCTGAGGCCGGACTTTTAAAGGGCCCCCTGTCCGTGGGACCCTACGACGCGGCTGCCTATTACATGGAGCACAAGTACCAGCAGGCCGTCGCTATGAAAAACGCGAAAAAGGTCATTCTGGACGTGGCGAAGGAGTTCAAGGCTATCTCCGGCCGCGAGTACGGCCTGTTCGAGGAATACCGCATGGAGGACGCCGAACGCGCAATTGTCCTCATCGGCTCCAGCGCGGGCACGGCCAAGGCCGCCGTGGAGGCACTCCGCGCGAAGGGTGAGAAGGCGGGTTTGGTGAAACTGCGCGCGTTCCGCCCCTTCCCAGGAGAGGAGCTGGCGAAGGCCCTTGCCGGCGTGAAGGCCGCGGCCGTCCTGGACAAGGCCGAGGGTTTTTCGGGCTGCGGGGGTCCGCTGTTCGCCGACACCCGAAGCGCCTGCTACGACCTCGGCCAAGGACCAAAGCTCATCAACTTCATCTACGGCCTGGGCGGCAGGGACGTGAGGGCGGAACACATCACCTCCGTCTACGATCAGCTCGCGGAGGCCGTCAAGGCCGGAAGCGCCGGGGAGACCTACCGGCACCTCGGCGTGAGAGGATAGGGAGGGCTGGAAAATGGCTTATAGTTTAAAAGACGAAGTCGCGAAGCCGGAGCGCTTCACCGGCGGGCACCGGATGTGTGCCGGCTGCGGCTCACCCGTGGCGGTGCGCGGAGTGCTTCGGGCGCTGAATCCAGAAGATAAGGCCGTGGTCGGCGTGGCCACCGGCTGCCTGGAGGTCTCCAGCTTCATGTATCCCTACACCGCATGGCAGGACAGTTACATTCATACCGCCTTTGAAAACGCGGGCGCGACGCTCAGCGGCGTCGAGGCATGTTATAATGCCCTGAAGAAGAAAGGGAAGATCGACGGGACATACAAGTTCATCGCGTTCGGCGGGGACGGCGGAACCTACGACATCGGGTTTCAGTCGCTTTCCGGAGCGATGGAGCGCGGCCATGACATGGTTTATGTGTGTTACGACAACGAGGCTTACATGAACACCGGCATTCAGCGTTCATCCTCCACCCCGCGCTTTGCCGACGCCACCACCTCCCCAGCTGGGACGGTCATTCCCGGCAAGCAGCAGAACAAGAAAGACCTGACCGAGGTCATCGCCGCTCACGGCGTTCCCTACGTGGGGCAAACCACGTTCATGGGTAATATGAAAGATCTCCACGAGAAGGCCCACAGGGCCATCTACACGCCGGGCGCCGCGTTCCTCAACATCATGGCCCCCTGCCCGCGGGGCTGGCGCTACGCCACGGAGAACCTCATCGAAATATGCCGCCTGGCGGTCGATACCTGTGTGTGGCCGCTGTACGAGGTCATCGACGGCAGGTGGACGCTCACCTACCAGCCCAAGAAGAAGCTGCCCGTCGAGGACTATCTCAAACCCCAAGGCCGCTTCGCCCACCTCTTCGAAAAAGGCAATGAGTGGATGATCGAGGAATGGCAGAAGGCCGTTGACGGCAAGTGGGAGGCCTTGCTCAAAAAAGCGGGTTAATCTGGTGTCTTGCCCCCGCGTCCTGGCATGGACGCGGGTTTTTTTGAAATGTGAAAGGAGACCGCACTTATGAACAAAATGAAAAAATTCATCACGTCCGTCCAAGCAAGGGTTTTCATCGCGGGTTTTTGTTCGGCGCTGTGCCTCGCCGCGCTGGTCTGGGTCGTCCAGCCCCAAGCGGCCAGCGGAGACGAGGACGCCGTGATACAAAGACTGAAGGCCATTGAGGATGAAATGAAAGGGTTACGGCAAGACCTAAGGCCGTTATTGGAATTTATCGGCGTGCTCAGAAACGACTACTACGAGCATGAACGCTCACGTGCTTCGGCGTTAAACGCGGCGGAAGCGTCCAACATCGTTTCGGAGCTCCGCAACCTGAAAGCCGCCTCTATGATGTTCTACTCGGACAGCATGGACGTAATCGATTCGGGGAACGCCGATAGCGCCATCAATGCCGCCGGCAGCGCTAAAACCCTTCTGGGCAAATACATGGATAACCCCGAAAGGCTCTCCGACCTGTACCTTTTTAGGACGACGACCTACAGTGACTTAGGTCGCAAGTGGTTTGTGGGTTACAACCTAAGCCAAGTTACGGCAGACGTCAAGGAAAAACTGGCTGGCAAGGCAAAGAGCGCGGGGCTTTATTCTGGGACTGCCGCCAATACGCCTCCAGCCGGCCTTGGGGCGGAGGACGTGTTCACAACAGCCGGGCCTTCTGTCTGGATGGTCGCGCGGTAGCGCTCCGTGCCCCCACCAGAGCGCGGGGGGTTTTAAGGAGGGGTTGCGGTGGAATACCGGGTCATGGAAAAAAATGGGGAGAAGTTCATCCTGCTGGAGGGAACTGGGACGCCGATAAGGCGCGAGGAGGACGCGAACGCCCTGATCGAGATATGCGCGCAGAATGGCACTTACCTCTTGCTGGTCGAGGGAGATCGCCTTTCGGAGGAATTTTTGCGGCTCAGCACGGGCGCGGCGGGGGCCGTACTGCAAAAGTTCGCGGTTTACGGTGTCAAAATGGCCGCCGTGCTCGGTAAAGACAGGGTGAAGGGCAAGTTCAAAGAGCTTTTGGCCGAGAGCAGCAGGGGCTCCGTGTTCCGCGCCTATGAAGACCACAGCGAAGCGGAGCGCTGGCTTTTGGAGGCGCTTGAGTCAGTCAGCTCATCTTTAAGGAAGTGATTCGTTTGTTCGCGCGCTTTGAGAAAATACGAGAATGGTTCGATCGATACGCTGGGGCTTTCGACCTATCGGTTCCAATGATTCAGATGAAGTACAAACACAGCCACGACGTCATGAGCGTGGGGAAGACGCTGGCGCACGCCCTGGAGTGGCCGCCGGGCGATGTGGAAGTTGGGGTCTCCGCCTGTTTGCTGCATGACACGGGACGTTTCAGCCAGTACCGGGACTTCGGGACATATTATGACGGCGCGTCCGTGGACCACGGGGAGAGGGGGTTCGAGGTTCTGTCAGCGGACTTCCCTGACGACGCCGCGGACGCGGAGGCGCGGGAGGTTCTCCTGCAGGCTGTGAGGTGGCACAACAAAAAGAACCTGCCTGAACTGGCGCCTGAGGCTATGCCCTTCTGCCGCCTGGTGCGCGACGCCGATAAGCTGGACGTCTTTTACCTGGTGCAGCGCCGCATGGACGAGGGGACGGTGGGGGAACTCCTGCCAGGGCATATAATCAACGCGCCGCTGTCGGAGACGCTGCTCCGCGAGGTGGAAGAGCACTGGAGCGGCACCTACAAAAACGCCTCCTCGCTTCTGGACTTCACGCTGATCCAACTGACCTGGGCGCTGGATATCAACTTCGCCCCGTCCCTGCAAATGCTGGAGGACAGCGGAATGCTGACCCGCATGAGGAGCCTGTTCCCCAAGGAGCCCAGGGTGCAAGCCCTGCTGGACCGTCTGTTCACCTGTATTGCGGACCACAAACGCGCTCTTATGACGATTTTTGAAAGCGGGCGGCGTTTACCGGCGTGATTGCGCTGTTACAGCGCGCCGCGCTCTGGCGTATAATTGCGGACAAGAATCTACAGTGTGTACTTTTATTCAGGGGGCGTTTTTCATGGAACATGCGGAAACGGTTGGAGCCGTGAGGTCGGAATTCTTTGACGGCTACTGGAGGCGTTCGATCCTGTGCGGCAGGGTGGAAGAGGTTATGGCGGGCGCTGAAGTTCGCGTCAACGGCTGGGTTCGGCGCAGACGCGACCTGGGCGGCATCATCTTCATAGAGCTTTGGGACTACACAGGGCCCGTGCAGGTCGTCTTCAACCCAAGCGCTGGCGCGGGTGACGTCCACGAACGGGCCGGAGACCTCCGCAGCGAGTACTGCATTGCCGTGCGGGGCCGGGTGTCGCTTCGCCCGGAGGGCACGGAAAACCCCACCATCGCCACGGGAAACGTGGAAATTGCCGCGGACGACTTTCTGCTGCTGTCGCTGTCGGAACCCCTGCCTTTCGAGGTGGGAGACGCCACCGACCGAGTGGAGGAGAACCTCCGTCTGACCTACCGCTACCTCGATTTACGCCGCGAACGGATGCAGTACAACCTGCGGACGCGGGCCAAGCTGTACTTTTTCACGCGCAGCTACTTCGCAAACAACGGATTCGTCGAGATAGAGACGCCGATGCTGACCAAGGCCACCCCTGAGGGCGCTAGGGATTACCTCGTTCCCAGCCGCGTCAACCCAGGGACTTTTTACGCCCTGCCTCAATCCCCTCAAATATTCAAACAGATACTGATGGTGAGCGGCTTTGACCGGTACTTTCAGGTTGCCAAGTGCTTCCGCGACGAAGACCTGCGCGCCGACCGTCAGCCGGAGTTCACCCAAGTGGACGTGGAAATGAGCTACGTCACCGAGGACGACGTGATGGCGTTGACCGAGGGCTACCTGAAGGGTTTGTTCAGGGAAATCTTGGACGCGGCGGTACCCACGCCGTTCCCGCGCATGGAGTACTGGGACGCCATCGACCTCTACGGCAGCGACAAGCCGGACCTGCGCGTTCCCATGAAGCTCGTGGACTTAGGGCCGGTTTTCGCGGAAAGCGGTTTCGAGGCGTTCTGCGAAATCCTGAAGGCGGGGGGCGTGGTGCGCGGTCTTCCCCTGCCCGGTGGGGCGCTGATGTCTCGCAAGGAGCTTTTGGGCGTGGAGGAAAAGGCGAAGAAACTGGGCGCTTCGGGCCTCGCGGTCTTTCAGGTCAAGGAGGGAGACCTCAAGGGCCCGCTGGTGAAGTTCCTAAGCGAGGACGACCAGGCCCGTCTGAGACAATCCGCCGCCATTGGCGACGGAGACGCGCTTTTCGTCATGGGCGACGCCTCGCGCTTGAAGGCCTGCACGGTGCTGGGAACGCTGCGCCTGGAACTGGCCCGTGCCCACGGCCTGATCAACGAGAAAGCGTGGGCGTTCCTGTGGATAACCCGCTTCCCTCTGTTCGAGTGGGATGAGGAGGAAAAACGCTGGACGTCGGTGCACCATCCCTTTACGTCGCCGGTGCTGGAACAGCTTCCCCTGATGGAATCGGACCCGGGCCGGGTGGCGGCGCGGGCCTACGATGTGGTTCTGAACGGCAGCGAGGTGGGCGGCGGCTCCATCCGGATTCACGACCCGGCGGTGCAGGCCAGGGCCTTCGCCTGTCTGGGAATCGACCCGGAGGAGGCAAAGGAGCGTTTCGGCTTCTTTTTGGAGGCGCTTTCCTACGGAACGCCCCCCCACGGCGGCATCGCTCTGGGCGTGGATCGGCTGGCCATGCTCCTGTGCGGCGGGCAGTCCCTGCGGGACGTCATGGCCTTCCCCAAAACGCAGAAGGCCCAATGCCTGCTTTCCCAAGCCCCCGACGCCGTGGAGGAGTCCCGCCTGGCGGAACTGCGCATCCGCTGTCTTCCTGTCGAAAACCCGGCTGCAAGGTCCAATAGCAGCACTCCAACACCCGACCAACGGGAGGGGCCGTAAAGCTGCTTTAACGCGCCCGCAGGGCTTATGGGTCAAGGGGCTTTGCCCCTTGCAGCGAGGTCAAGACTACCCGGCCCATCCACGCCTTCGCCACGGCCACGATTTCCCCTCGCTGGGCGGCAAGCTCCAGTTCGCGGCCCGTGTTCTCCTGGACGTAGTAGCGTTTCAGGTAATCGCCGTAGTCCAGCGTGTTGTTACGCACGCGGGCGCGAAGGTACAGACCCTCCTTCGGGAGTTCCGGGAGTTCGGCGGAGATTTCCACAGCCCGCCATATCCCGTCATTGCCGGGTGAGAGCGTGACGTAGATATAGGGAATATACTCGTTAGTGTAACGGTTTGCCGAAATAGCGTTCTGGCTGCCGTCTTTCACCAGGGACTCGTCCAGTCTCTCTATCGAGAAACGCAGCGTGACGTAGTCGCCCCGGAAAAGGTCGCGGGGATCCACCGGTTCCGTTGAGAGGCGGATCTCCTGCCCAAACATCAACACCGCCAGCGGCGTTAGGGGGCGAATCAGCAGGACGGTTAGGGGAAGCAGCGCCGCCAGGAGGTATTTCGCAGCCCGTTTCATGACCTTACCTCTGCTTGCTGTTGGGCCTGTTTACGTTTTTTCCGGATGCGCTGAAACCAGAAACCCATCGTCATCAGGAGAAGCCCGCCAGCCGTGAAAAACAGCGCTTTGTCCATGAAATCATAGAAAACATCGAAATAATAGCGCAGGATAAACAGGCAGAAGTATACCGTCGCCCGCAGAGAGCCTTTGTTAACGTTCCAGAGCAGCGCCAGGACGGTCAGAACCGCGGCGGTGACGGCCAGCGCGCGGTAGAGGTCGGCGCTGCGGCTCCATGTATCCAGTATATCCGAGTTCCTCAAAATTCTTGACCAGCGCCATGTCTCCGGAAACGACAGGACAACGCCGAACACCCCCGTCAAAGTGAGTCCCCAGTCCTCCAGGGAGTCCTTCAGACGTCCGAGAGGGACAAGACTTAAAATCAGCCCGATGACAAAGAGTAAAAGCCAGAGGGCCGTCACGTCCCGCAGGTAACGGGAGGCGTGGATGCCGAGCCAGTTCAGCGTGACGAAGATGTTCACGTGAAGGCCCACGTCCCAGCGGTCTCCCAGCCGCAGCCAGAGAACCCAAAGCCCCGCAAGGATTATCAGGGGATACGGGGAGACAAGCGAGAGCAAAAAACTGGAAAAAGAATAGAAAAAACCAGAATCGTTATAAGAGAGGAACCACCACCACGATCGGTAGAACCAGTGAAAGTAGATCAGCGAAATTCCCTGAAACAAAAGAAGCTGCACCCGGTCTCGGAAGAGCAGGCAGGCCGGGGCGATGCCCGCCATCCACCAGAAGAGGGCCGTGGAGATGTGCCCGCCCTCGTGAAAAATCTGCGCTATTAAGAAGATGCTCCCGCCGTAGAGAAAGCTCCCCAGCAGCAAAAACGCGCGGGAAGTGTAGGGGTAGGAAAGCTCGAAACCATAGGCGGCCGCCATAGCGAGGACATAGCCTCCCACGATCAGAGACACCTTGACGGCGCGTCCCAGGATTTCCCAGTTCGCCGCGACGGCGCTGAGAACCCCCAGCCCCACCAGCAGCGCCCCCAGGGCCATGAACACCTGGAGGAAGCGCTCCTTAGCAGGTTCGTACAGGCCGGAGATAGCGGCGGCCTGCTTCTCACCCACCAGGTTGATCTGCTGCCAATAACCGAGTTCCCTTGTCAAAAACGCCTGTTCCTTTTTACGGATCGGGCGCGGCTGAGAATTTTCCATGCCGACCTCCTAACTCTATCCCTTCACCAAAATGTCAGCTTACCCTGCTTCCCAAGGGCACGTCCGAGGCGGGGGCGATAAGGGCCAGGCTCTCGGCAGTGCCCGCGGCGTCCTTCATGCTGGCCGCCAAGACCATGCCGTTGCTCTCGACGCCCGCCAGCTTCGCCGGTTTCAGGTTCGCCACCACCACCACCCGCTTGCCCGTCAGCTCCTCCGGTTTGAAGAAGGGCTTGATCCCCGCGCAGATGGTTCTTTTCTCGTACCCAAGGTCAACCTCCAGCTTGTACAGTTTTTTGGATTTTGGTATCTCCTCTGCTTTCAAAATTTGGGCAACGCGCATTTCAACGGAGCGGAAACCCTCGATGCCGATCTGCGGCTCGTGTTCCGGCTCCGTTCCATGTTCCAGCTTCCCGGTACGGGCGTCCCGCTCTTTTTTCCGCTCTTTTTTCCATTGTTCTAGGTCGATGCGGGGGAAGAGCACCTCCGCTTTGGCCACTTTAGTGCCCGCGCCGCCGCCCCAGCGGAAACCGTCAAGCCGTTCCGTCAGCGGGGAGCCGGGGAGGCCAAGCTGTTTCCAGAGCTTCTCCGCGCTTTCGGGAATGTAGGGCGCCACCAACAGGGCCGAGAGCCGCAAAACCTCGTACAGGGTGTGAAGCACGGCGTCCAGGCGTTCCTCTTGTCCTTCTTTTTGTCCTTCTTTGTGGAGTTTCCAGGGCAGGGTCTCGTCGATGTACTTATTGCCGCGGCCGATGAAGGCCCAGATGTGTTTCAGAGCCTCGTCGTAGGAGAAGGTCTCCATGGCCTTGTCCACTAGGCCTAGGGTTGCCTCGCCCAAGGCGCGCACCTTAGCGTCTAGGGGGTCGTTCTCCCCGCCCTGCGGCACCGCACCGCCCGCGTAGCTGACGATCATCTGCAAGGTGCGGTTGAGCAGGTTGCCCAGGTCGTTGGCCAGGTCGCTGTTGATCCGTCCCACCAGCGCCGCCTCGGAGAAGTCGCCGTCGCTGCCGAAGGGAACCTCCCGCAGCAGGAAATAGCGGAAGGCGTCTGCGCCGTAAAGCTCGGCCATCTTGAACGGATCGACCACGTTGCCCTTGGATTTGCTCATCTTCTCCCCGTCCACCGTCCACCAGCCGTGAGCCACCACCGAAACCGGGACGTTGATCCCCAGAGCCAGGAGCATCAGGGGCCATATGATGCAGTGGAAGCGGATGATGTCCTTCCCCACCATGTGGCGCACCACGGGCCAGTATTTCCGAAACGTCTCTGGGTCGTCCAGGTAGCCCACCGCCGTGGCGTAGTTGATCAGCGCGTCGAACCAGACGTAGACCACGTGTTTTTCGTCGCCGGGAATGGGTATGCCCCACTTGAGCGTCGTGCGCGAGACAGATTGGTCGCGCACCTCCCCGCGCAGGAAGCTCATGATCTCGTTGTAGCGTATGCGGGGCATGACGCCCTGCAGGTTCTTCTCATAGTGCTCGATCAACTGGGGAACGTACTTCGACGCCCTGAAAAAGTAGCTCTCCTCCCTCATCATCGTCAGGGCCCGGCCGCAGTCGGGACAGGTGCGGTTCTCACCCATGCCGCTTTCGGAAACGTAGGTCTCGCAGGGGACGCAGTACCAGCCCTCATAGCTGCCCTTGTAAATGTCCCCCTGATCCATCAGCTTTTTGAACATGGCCTGCACCACCCGGACGTGACGCGGCTCCGTCGTCCGGATGAAGTCGTCGTTGCTGATGTTCAGAACCTTCCAAAGCTCCTTGAAGTTCACGTGAATTTTGTCCACCAGCTCCTGGGGCGTCATGCCCTTGGCCTCGGCGGCGGCTTGAATCTTCTGCCCATGCTCGTCCGTGCCGGTCAGGAAGTGGGTATCGAAGCCCCTCATGCGCATGTAGCGGCTCATGACGTCGCAGGCAATGGTGGTGTAGGCGTGACCGATGTGGGGGATGTCGTTGACGTAATAAATGGGTGTGGTGATGTAAAAAGTTTTGTTCATTTAAAACCCCTTCTTTCACGCGCCGAAAGCGGCGGCGATTTTTTCGAGCCCTTCCCGGATCAGCGCCCTGGTGGTGCCGATGTTGAGCCGGACATGGCCCTTGCCCTCCTCACCGAAGGCCGTGCCGCTGTTGAGGGCCACCTTCGCCTCCCCGGCGAATTTTTTCATCAGTACCTCCTGCTCCAGGCCGTAGGCGGAGAAGTCCAGCCACATTAAGTACGTGCTTTCGGGCATGTAGGCTCCCACCCGGGGCAGGTGAGACTCCACGAAGGACAGCACGAAGCGGGCGTTGTCCTCCAGGTAGACAAGCAGTTCCTCCAGCCACCGCTCCCCATCGCGGTAGACCACCTCCGCGGCCTTGTAGCCGAAAAGGTTGACGCCCACGTGGAAGCGCTCCAGCTCCTCCCGTATCTTTTTACGGAGTTCAGGGTTCCTCACGATCAGGTACGAGGCCTTGAGGCCCGCCACGTTGAAGGTCTTGCTGGGGGCCATGGCCGTCACCGATATTTCCTCCGCCTTGGGGGAGGCGTTCAGGAAGGGAACGTGCTTGCGGCCGGGAAAGATCAAGTCGGAGTGTATCTCGTCCGAGATAACCAGCGTCCCGTAACGGGCGCACAGCTCCGCCAGTTTTTCCAGCTCGCTCTTTTCCCAGACGCGCCCCACGGGGTTATGAGGACTGCAAAGGATGAACGCCTTCACGCCCTCTTTTAACTTGGCCTCGAAGCCGCCAAAATCCACCTCGTGCCGTCCGGCCTCCCCGCGGCGCAGGGGTGAGAAAACCAGCTCACGGTTCAAGGCCTTCGGCACGGCGAAGAAGGGCGGGTACACGGGCGGGCAGATCAGCACCTTGCCGCCGGGTTTCGTCAAGGCCGCGAGGACAAAGCTGATGCCGCAGACCACTCCAGGAACGTCGAGAACCTCCTCCTTCGCCACGCGGAGCCCGCTGCGCCTGGCGTTCCAGTCGATGAGGCTCTTGTAGTATCCCTCCCCCGCAAAGGTGTAACCGAAGGTGGCGTTCACCGCCCGCTCAGAAAGGGCCCTTTCCAGTTCGGGCAGGACGGGAAAGTCCGTGTCCGCCACCCACAGCGGGGTCAGGCCGGAGTCCCCGTAGTTCTGTTGCATCGCGTCCCACTTGGCGCTGTCCGTCCCTTTTCTTTCCAGCAATCGGTCGAATTCGTACATGGCGATCCTTCCTTTTCAAATGTGAATGCGTTTATTGTATTCCATAACTCTTTACTTATTGTATGCTATAGGCGGGCAATGGTATATACTTTTGCGCAGTGCGAAGCAGGCAAAGCGCGTCAGGGATGGAGGACGGGACGTGAGAATTGATTCGATACTGAAGGAACGGCGGACGCTTTCGTTCGAGGTTTTTCCGCCGAAGCAGGAACACGACGAGGACCTTTCTGGGATAAGGGGCACGCTGGCGGCGCTGACCGCTGAGTCGCCGGATTTCGTCTCCGTGACCTACGGCGCGGGCGGACATAACCGCCCCAGGGCGCTGGAAATCGCGGAGATCGTGCTGTCGCTGAAAATGACGCCGCTGTCGCACCTGACGGCGGTGGGTTACACGAAGGAGGACACGGAGCGCGTCACCCGCGCCCTGGCCGGCATGGGGGTGGAAAACCTTCTGGCGCTGCGGGGTGACGTTCCCGCCGATATGAACTTTCCCCAGGACCCTTGGATAGACTTCCGTTACGCGCTGGACCTCGTGAACTTTTTGAGTCCGAAGGACTTTTGCCTGGGCGGCGCGGCGTACCCGGAGCAGCACGTCGAAAGCGGCTCTCCCGAACGCGATGTGGAGGTGATGCTGGACAAAGAGCGCGCGGGAGTGAGTTTTTTCATCACTCAGCTTTTTTTCGACAACGAATTTTTTTTCCGTTTTCGCGATCGGTGCCGGGCGGCGGGTGTTCAATCCCCCATCATCGCGGGCATCATGCCCGTGTTCAGGGCGCAGCAGATACAGCGCATCGTGGAAATATCGTCCTGTTCCGTGCCGGTGCAGCTCAACGCCATCCTCGCGCATTACGCGGACGAGCCCGCCTCCATGGAGGACGCTGGCACGGACTACGCGGCGTCCCAGATCGCCGAACTATGGCGCAGGGGCGTGGACGGCGTGCACCTCTACACTATGAACAAGTCGCGCCAGGTTTTGGACATCGTGGCCCGCAGCGGCCTGAGAAAAAAGCGCTTTCCGCTCTCGCCGCGCCAGGGGCAGGAAACAAGTTCCCAGGAGACAAGTCCCCAGTAGTGCACACGCGGGAGCGATGGTCACTGAGTCGCAATCAGATAGGAGGTCGCTCATTATTTGGGCGACCGACCTCGCACGCCACCGTACGTACGGTTCTGTATAGGGCGGTTCAATAGCTTAAGTGTAGTTTCTCGTACCTTTCTACGAAGTTCATTAGCCGCGTAGCGCACGTGCCGGTGTCCTCATCTCTCCATCTCCTTGCCTAAAGGGCACACACAAAAACGGGACGGAAACCCCCCGTCCCATCCGTGAAATGGCCATTTTTCTGGTTATTTTCTGCCCTGCAAGGTATCCGTGAACCTCTTGATCAGGGCTTCTTTTCCGGCCATCATCTCGACGTAGTCAATTTTGATGGCGCGCTTCAGTACTTCCGATACCTCGGGGAGCATAAAGCCCTCTTGGTTTTTCACGTCTGTGCGGACGGAAAGGGTTCCCTCCTTAGCAATGAGCACCTGAGCCTCGTGGGAAAGCAGATAATCCACGAAGTTCTTCGCGGCCTCCAGGTTGGGGCTTCCCTTGAAAATAGCGATGGGGCTTGGAGCCATCAGCAGCTCTGGCGGATAGTAGAGAGCGATGTGAGCGCCCTTGGCGATCTTATCGTTGGTGATATAGTCCACCGCCAAGCTCGCCGCCAGTTCCCCGGAGGCAGTGTCGTCCACCACCTGCCCGGAGCCCTTGCCAATACGGGCCTGGTTGGCGTACAACTTCTCAAAGAACTCCCACCCGAACTGTTTTTCCAGCATGGCGACGCTCATGTAGGACGTTCCGGAAAGGGCAGGGTCCGCTACGCCAAAAGCGCCCTTGTATTCGGGCTTCAAGAGGTCGGACCACTGTGTTGGCGGGGTTTTTATCAGTTCCGTGTTGACGGCGATGCCCAGGGTACCCAAGCGGGCCGCCGTGAAGTAACCCTCGTAGTCGTCGAAAGGATTCAGTATCTCGTTGAGCAATGGGGTCCTGTACTGTTCAAGAATACCCTCCTTTTTCATGTTGTAGAAGTCCGGCACCTCGCTGGTCCAGATAACATCCGCCAGGATCTTGCCACTCTCCCGCTCGGCCGCGATTTTTGCCATGAGCTTACCCGCCCCCGCGGACTGGTAATCGACGGCCACGTCAGGATATTTCTTGTTGAACCCCTCCACGATACCCCCAATGAGGGACTCTTTCATAGATGTGTAGATGATGAGGCTCTCCTTGACGGCCAGGGCCTGCCCCGCCGCTCCCAACACCAACGCTAGAACCAGCAACGAAACCGTGATACGAGTACGCATAAAAACATCCTCCTCAAAAAAATATCATAAAGATACACGATAAGTATTTTAGAAAATTATAATAAAGTATAACAGTTTAATTCCAAGTCTGCAAGAGGTTTGCGCGCGGAACTCATAAACACCGCGGGTAGCAGCGGATGCAGGGCAAACGTATCAAACGGCAGCAAGCAGCTGGAGGATATAATCGTCGTTCCAAGAAGCTTTAAGAAGCTTGCCTCTAAAGCTTGTCTTTGATGAGCGTTCTTTTTTTACAAGGTTGACTGCCATATGCCTCAGGAGCGCCATATTCTCCGCGCTGTGCCGCTTCCTGCTTCCAGCATAATCTTCCCGGAAATTTACATCCAGTACCCAATGCAAGCCGTTCTCAAGCTAAAAACATATCAAGATTGAGAATAGGCTGATTGAATATGTAAAAATAAGGCAAATACATTATTGACAAAATTTCACAATGCTGCAATCAAAGGAATACCTTCACAAGGTATATCTTTCAGGATTGGAGTGCTGCAGATGCTTAATCTATACGATATTTTTACAAAAATACGGGACATCACGCTCGAAAACTCAACTCTGGAGGCGGCTCGGTTGAAATCCACTTTTTTCACTCGAAACCGTAAAATGTCTTTCCCGCAGATCCTCCTCTTCATCCTCAAGGGCATCAATACAAGCACGCAATCAGCTTTGAACCGCTTTTTCAGAATTGACCCCGCTGACGGGAGTTCTATAAATCAGCAGGCTTTAAGCAAGGCACGCAGCCATTTCGACCATTCTCCATTTGAAAAAATGTTCCGGGCCGTTGTCGAAATGCGATATTGCGGAGAACATGCAGTCAGGCTTCGCTGCGGCTGCCGCGTGCCTGCCGTTGACGGCTCGGCCGTCGCTCTGCCCGGTATGCCGAAACTGCTT
>JAITGK010000156.1 GCA_031280635.1 Synergistaceae bacterium | reverse complement strand
ATATGCTCCGCTATCGAAATCGCAGAAAGACATTCTGAAAGAGTTCGGTCTAACCGAAGATGCTCTCGCCAAATTCTTAGAGAAATAGTGTATGTGTCATTTTCATGCGGAATTTAGGTTATATATTATTTTTTTGCTAAGAATGAAAAAGAAATGCACCTCACTTGACTTTAGAGTCTCCTCTCAAAAAATGTGAGCATGAGGCTGGCGCGTTTGTCCCACTCCCACGCGCGCTGGGTCGTCTCGAACACGCGGACACACACAACCAACGCGCCTTCTTTTGCGGCACGCCCTCGCAGTTTTAGATAGGAAAAAACGTTAAAGACCGGAAGAATAAAGCCCCGCCTGCCGCGCTTTTTCACCTCCTTATTATTTCTCTGAGTTGCGCGCCCGCCATAATTTCTGTCTTCATAGTAACCAGCGACTTTCAGTTTTTTTATCAAGTCTCTGCGTTTTATTATAGCGGTTCACTCTTTTCCGCGCGAAGTTTTTGCCGTTTATATTCGGTTTTTGACCTCTTATTTTCGCGCGATTACGCGAATCGCTAAACTTTGAACTCTCAAGCCGCGGTGAACACGCTATAATAATGCGACTGCGCCGGTGGACGGCGCCTACCTTAGTCGAGAATCGATACTTGAAGGAAGTGAATCGTTTGTTCGCGCGCTTTGAGAAAATACGAGAATGGTTTGAGCGGTATGTTGGGGCCTTCGACCTATCGGTACCCATGATTCAGATGAAATACACGCACAGCCGCGACGTCATGAAGGTGGGGGAAACGCTGACGCGCGCCCTGGAGTGGCCGTCGGACGCCGCTGAGGTGGGAGTCTCCGCTTGCCTGTTGCATGACACAGGGCGTTTCAGTCAGTACCGAGACTTCGGGACGTACTACGACGGCGCCTCTGTGGATCATGGGGAGAGAGGATTCGAAGTTCTGCTGTCGGACTTCCCCAGCGAGGCCGCGGACGCGGAGGCGCGAGAGGTTCTCTTGCAGGCCGTGAGGTGGCACAATAAAAAGAACCTGCCTAAACTGACCCCTGAGGTAATGCCGTTCTGTCGCCTTGTGCGTGACGCGGATAAACTGGACGTCTTTTACTTGGTGCGACGCCGCATGGACGAGGGGACCGTTGGGGACCTTCTGCCGCGTCACAAGATCGACGCTCCGTTGTCGGAAACGCTGCTTCACGAGGTGGAAGAGCACTGGAGCGGCACATACAAAAACGCCTCATCGCTTCTGGACTTCACGCTGATCCAGCTGACCTGGGCGCTGGACATCAACTTTACCCCGTCTCTGCAAATGTTGGAGGACAGCGGGATGCTGACCCGTATGAGGAGCCAGTTCCCCAAAGAACCCCGAATTCAAGCCCTGCTGGAACGCCTGTTCGTCCGCGTCGCGGACCACAAACGCGCTCTTGTCTCAAGGAACGAGCAACCGGCCTTCGGGCGCGCAAGTACAGCTCCTTCTGTTTGATAGGGAATAGTAAGAAGTAGGAGGTTTCTATGAAGATAACAAAATATGGGGCGGCTCTTTTGGTCGTGATGTTCTCCCTTTCGCCGGCGTCGGCGTGGAGTGGAAAAGTGGGGTGGACGTACAACGCCCGGTACCCCATATCCGGATCCGTGGTCGTGGCGGAGGGGTTGGTTTTAGCGGGGGACTCCGCCGGCAACCTCCACGCTGTACACGCGGCGTCGGGACAGCTTGCGTGGGTCTACGCGGGAACCAACACCATTCTAGGACAGCCCGCGATCTCGGACAAGACGGTAGTCTTCGCCCAGGCGGATGGCACAGTCACGGCTCTCTCCCTTCCCGACGGCGCGTTGCTTTGGAAACACGCGCCCCCGACCGAGAGCTACGCGGCGGACACCATCTTGGACGGCGCGGCGGTGGGCTACGGCAGGGTTTTCGTCATCAAGGGCGATGGGAAAATGGCGGCGCTCTCTCTGGAGGACGGCAAGGCGCTCTGGACCTACGAGTCCGGCGCGGGGCTGCGCTCCGCCCCTTGGTGCGCGGATGGTATGGTCTACTTGGGTGAGCAGGGGGGCGTGTTCAGCGCTGTAAACCCCAAGACAGGCAAGCGCGACTGGGGGGGCGGCGCGGGCGGCGCCATCAACACGCCAATCTCAGACGGGGAAAACGTGTATTTTTCGAGCGGGGACGGCTCCGTGCGAGCTGTGAGGATCAAGGGAGTCGTGCCCCTTTGGAAGGCCATCGTTGGTGAACCTGTGGTGACGCCGCCCATCCCCGCGGGCGAAAAGGTTTTTTTGGGAACGGCCGGCGGCAAAGTCGCGGCGCTTTCCAAGAGCGACGGCTCAGTGTTGTGGACGTTCGACACTCATGGCGGAGCGGTTCCCGGCGCGCCTGTTTCCGCTTTGGGCTTGGTCTTCGTGTGCGGCGGCCAAGGGATGCTTTTCGTCCTGGACGACGCCAGCGGCGAGGCGCAATTCACCTTTCAGGCCGGGAGCGGCCTCAACGGGGCCCCGGCCTTCTCCGGTGGAGTGCTCTTTGTGGGCAGCGCTGACGGCGGCCTTTACGCGATACGGTAGAAGATGGAGATTTTGATCGGCTATCGCTCCTGTTCATCGCGTTTTCCTCTCGAAAAACCACGCGGTAAAGGTCAGAGTCGCGGCGGCAATGCCGCCAAGCCAGAGCATTTCCGGCAGCACGTTCTCGAGGGGTGCGGCTTTCAGGTAGATGCCCAGGGCGGCCTTGACGATGTGCCGCGCGGGGTTCAACAGCGTCAGGTGCTGGAGGGCGGCGGGCATGTTTTCCACGGGGGCCACGAAGCCTGAAAGCAGCGTGGCGGGGGCCATGTAGGTGAAACAGCCTAGAAACGCCTGCTGTTGCGTGGAGCAGAGTGATGAGATGAAGAGCCCAACGCCCGTCACCGCCAGGATAAAAAGCCCCAGGCACGTCGCCAAAAGTCGAAAGTCCCCCGCGAAGGGCACGCCAAAAATCGCCAGAATGACGCCGTGGATGACGACCCCCTCGCAGAAGGCCAAGATCGCGGCGGGCGCGGCCTTGCCAATCACAATTTCCACAGGGGACAGCGGGGAGACCAGAAGCTGCTCAAAGGTACCCAGTTCTCGCTCGCGGGCCACGGACATTCCGGCCACGATAAGGGCGATCATCTGCGTCAGGAGCGCCAGTAGCACCGGCAGGGTGAACCAAAGGTAAGACAAGTTGGGGTTGTAGAGGTAACGGGTCGCCACGGCGATTTTCTGAGCGCGCGCGCCACGTCCCGTTTGGGTTGCTGTGTCTTGGATAAACTGGCGGGCTATGGCCTCGACGTAGCCATTGGCGATCCGCGCGGCGTTGATTTTCCTTCCGTCCAGAACGGCCTGGATGGAGACGGGACGGCCCAGAGCCAGATTGCGGGAAAAGTTTTCGGGGATGTGCAGAGCCATCAGGGCCTCCTGGTTTTCTATCGCTGGGCGGACTGCCCCAGCGCCGGGGAGTTCAACGACGCGCGTAAAGGTAAGGCCAGAGGAGAAGTACGCGACAAACCGCCGCCCCATATCGCCTGAATCCCGATTGAGCACGGCCAGGGAGGCGTTTTTCACCTCCATCGTTATAGCGAAGCTAAAGAGGCACAACATAAAGAAGGGCGCGACAAACAACTGCGCCCTGCTTTTTTTGTCCAACAGAACGGCATGAAATTCCTTGCGGGTCAAGACGGCCACCCGGTGGAACGAGGCGGCGGGCGACACGTCAGTCCAGCCTTCCGCGCATGCCCGCCAGAGCCGCGCCCATAAAAAACGTTCCCAGCGCCGCCAGCTTCAACATGTTGGGAAGGAGAACGCCCCACACATCCCCCACGAGGAAAAGGGTTGAGAGGCAGGTGACGAGGTAGCGGGCCGGCAGCACGGTGGCGACAGCCCTCTGAAGCGGGGGCATCGCGCCGATTTCGAATACGAACCCCGACAGGAGAGCCGCTGGGAGAAACGCGGACATGAGCGCCGCGAAGGACGCGATGTACTGGTTCTTGGCGACGGTGGAGATGATAAGCCCCTGCCCCAGCGCGGAGAGCATGAAAAGAGAGGTCACGCAGAAGAGCGCGAGCAAGGAGCCATGGAAAGGAATCCCAAAAAGGCCCGTGACGACCCCCAGGTTAAAAAATGTAGAAAACACCGCCAGCAGGTAGTAGGGGATGAACTTCCCCAACAAAAGCTCCAAGGCTCCCGCTGGCGTGGAGAGAAGGGCCTCCATCGTCCCGCGCTCCCATTCCCGCGCCACCACCAGGGAGGTCAGCATCGTGCCAATCAACGCCATGATGATCGCCAAAATCCCCGGCAAGACGGCGCGGCGGCTCTCCATCTCTCCGTTGTACCAGAAACGCGGTTCTACCTTAACCCAGGGGACATCTGCCCTGCTAGCGTTCGCTATATTAGCGTTCGTTATATTAGCGTCTGCTATATTAGCGCTCCTACCGCTCGCTTCCAGGGCGCTTGCCCATTGGGAGATGAGCTCCAGACTGTAATTCTGCGCTATGCTTCCGGTGTTAGGGAACGTGCCGTCCGCCGCCAGCTGCAGCGGCGCGACGCGGCGCGGCGTTCGGAGGGCCGCCGAGAACCCCTGGGGTATCACCAAGACGCACTTGAGCTCGTCCGCCGCCGCCAAGGGGAAAAGCTCCTGGCGGGCGGGGCTCGCCTGTAGCTCAAAGTACGAGCTACCTTGGAAGGCCGTGGCCAGGTCCCGCGCCTCCCAACCTCCATCCTCCAGGGCCACGCCAAGCCGTATGTTTTTCGCGTCCAAGCTTATCCCGTATCCAAAAAGGAAAAGAAGCAACAAGGGTAACGCGAAGGCAATCACAATGCTGCTGGGGTCTCGAACGATCTGAAGCCCTTCCTTCCTGACCAGCGCCCAAAGCCTTCTTCCTCTCCGCACCTGTCTCACACTCCCTAAATGCTGGTGATTATAGCGGTTCGCTCTTTTATGCGCAAAGTTTTTGCCGTTTGTATTCGGTTTTTGGCGTCTTATTAAGCCTACAATAAAACCTTGCGAATACTTAATTGAATATTTCGCGTGTGAAATTTATCAATTGAGTGATATTATGACTTTCACGCGTTTGCCCTGTTGGTGCTCCTCTTTAGGATAAAATTAAGATAAAATACATGTTAAGATACCATTGGATTAGGTTGGATTGGGTTAGATTATGAGCTTTTTTGACGCTATTTTGATGTTTATAATTACGCGGCACGCTACAAAAACGCGCTGGAGGTAAATGATGAAGCTCAACAACATGATGAAGCAGGCTCAAAAGATGCAATCCCAAATAACGCAAGTTCAGGAGAAACTGGCGGAGGAGCGGGTAGAAGGCAGCGCCGGAGGCGGCATGGTCAAGGCGGTGTTCACGGGACAAGGGGACTTGGTGGAGCTGAAAATCGACCCTGAGGCGATCAACCCTGATGACGTGGAAATGCTGGAAGACCTGATAACGGCGGCGGTCAACGACGGTTTGCGGAAGAGCCGTGAGCTGGCCAGCTCACGTATGGGAGTTTTCGCCAACGCCTTAGGGTCGCTGGGGCTGGGGTTTTAGGCTTGACGGACCCCATAAGGCGGTTGATTGCTTTTTTCAACAAATTTCCTGGCGTCGGGAACAAAAGCGCGAGGAGAATGGCCTTTTTCCTGTTACGGCAGGACGAGGGCTTTCTCCGCGCCCTGGGAGACGCTATCGCTGGGCTGAAGGACAGCTTATGCACCTGCGAGGAGTGCGGTAACATCTCTGACTCCGATCCCTGCCCCATTTGTCGGGACTTAATGAGAGATCACTCCACCCTGTGCGTGGTGGAAAGCGTCGATGACTTGGCGTCCTTCGAGCAGGCGGGGATCTACAACGGACTTTACCACGTTCTGGGCGGCAGGGTCTCTCCTCTGGACGACCAGGAACTCGGTGGGGAAAGCGTGGACTTCTTGCTCCGACACATCGAAAGTCTTAAGGCTGGGGAGGTCATTATCGCGACGAACCCCAGAATGGAAGGCGACCTGACCTACTTCACGCTTCTGGAGGTATTGAAAAACAGGGACGACCTGAAGATCTCCCGCCTGGCCTTCGGTCTGCCCGTGGGGGGATCTATTGAGTTCGCGGATCGCGTGACGTTGCGCATGGCCCTAGAATCCCGGATACTCAGCCGATGAGCGTCAAAGCCTTTTCCTTTTTGATCGTCGCGGGAGGCGGCGGCCGCCGCGTGGGAGGCGTAAGCAAGCAGTTCCGTCCCCTGGGGGGACGCCCCCTATGGCGCTGGAGCCTGGACTTGGCTTTCGCGCCTGGAATAGGGATCAAGGAGGTTGTTCTGGCGTTGCCCCAGGGACACGGAATAACAGAGGACATACCCTGTCCCCTGCCGCTCAAGTTCGCCTTCGGTGGGCCGTCCCGCGCGGATTCGGTAAAGAACGGGCTGAAGATGTGCGCCTGCGATTATGTAATGGTACACGACGCCGCACGTCCCTTCGCGAGCCCGTCCCTTCTCCAGGCTCTGGCGGAGTGCACTGAGCCGGAGGTGGGGGCGGCGCCTCTTCTACCCCTTGCCGAGGCGGTCAAGCGCGTCGAGCGGTCGGGTCAAATCCGCGCCGTGGACAGGGAGGGCCTTTACGCTACTCAAACGCCGCAATCCTTTTTCCGTGAGGCCCTGGTTCAGGTACTGGCAAAGGAGGATGTGTCCTTATTTAAGGACGAGGCGGAGGCGTGGCTTGCCGCCGGAATGGAGCTTCGCGGCGTGGAGGGGGAGCGACTGAACTTTAAAATCACCTGGCCAGAGGACTTCCTTCTGGCCGAGGCCGTCGCCACGGGACGCGCGGGTGAAACGCGGACAGGGATCGGGTATGACGTGCACCGCTTAACTCCCGAAAGGCCGCTGTTCTTAGGAGGTGTGACAATACCGTCTCCCCTGGGCCTTCTAGGGCACTCGGACGCGGACGCCCTAGCCCACGCCATAGCCGACGCACTGTTAGGGGCGGCGGGCCTGCCCGACATTGGGAACCTTTTTCCCGCGTCAGATTTGCGCTACAAGGACGCGGACAGCCTGGTATTGCTCCAACAGGTCGCTGAGCGAACGCGGCGGGAGGGGTGGCGTACGCTCTGGGTGGACGCTGTGGTGGTGGCTCAGGTTCCGCGCCTGAACGAGCACCTTCCGCTCATGAGAAAGAGGTTATCGGAGGCCGTCAACCCCGGTTTCTCCAGCGGGGGGGGGCTTTGCGTCAACGTGAAAGCGAAGTCCGCCGAGGGCACGGACGACCCCGGCGCGGGTCGGTCGATAGTTTGCCACGCCGTCGCGACGTTGGCAAGAGGCGGTTATCAGTGAAGGAGGCTTATGAAGTGCGAGCGACGCCGCTTCGTGAGTACGCGGGTCATGTCAGGACGCGGTTTGCTCCGTCCCCGACGGGGGAACTTCACATTGGGGGCGCTAGGACAGCGCTCTTCAATTTCCTGTTGGCTAGGGGAGCGGCGAAAGCCCAGGGCGGGTGTTTTGTTCTGCGCGTCGACGACACGGATAGGGAGCGCTCACGACCTGAATTCGAACGGCAATTGATGGAAGACCTCCGCTGGCTGGGGCTTGATTGGGATGAGGGGCCCGACATGGGGTTACCCGTTCCGTACCGCCAGAGCGAACGTGTCCCCCTGTACGAAGAAATTTTGCGTTTGCTACGGGAGAGAGGCGCGGCCTATCCCTGTTTTTGCTCCCAATCGCGCCTGGAGGCCCTGCGCAAGGAACAGCTCGCGCGAGGTGAGCCGCCACGCTACGATGGCCTTTGCCGCCGCCTGCAGCCGAAAGAAGCGGGGGCGGCCTGCTGGCGCTTCGCCTTGCCAGACGCGCCGGTCTCGTTTCATGACTCGGTGCGGGGGGAAATGGTCTTTGCCCCGGGGAGCATGGGGGATTTTGTCTTGACGCGCAGCGACGGCCTTCCCACCTACCTCTTCGCCAGCGTGGCCGACGACCATTTGATGGGGATCACCCACATCATCCGCGGGGACGAGCACATCCCAAACACGGCGCGTCAGCAGGTTCTTTTTGACGCCCTGGGCTGGGCGGCGCCCGTCTACGCCCACATCCCGATGATCCTGTCCCCCGACCGGCGGAAACTCAGCAAGCGCGCCGGCTCCACCCCCATACGGCGCTATCGGGAAGAAGGGTATCTGCCGGAAGCCCTCTCCGCCTACCTTTCGACCCTGAGCTGGAACCCCGGCGCGTCTCTCCTGTCGCTGGATGAAATGGCGTCCGCTTTCTCCCTGACCCATGTCTCGACCTCGTCGCCAACGCACGACGAGGCGCGCGTGAGGTATTGGCAGAAAGAAGCGTTGAGAAAAAAAGGTCCCGAGTTCCTTTTGAATGAACTTTTGAAGTCCGACCCACGTTTTTCGGCCTTCAACGCTGAGGCGTTGGGTCGGCTGGCCGTCGATTTGTCCGAGGAAAACCCCACTCCGCCGTTGCTGCGGAAGGCCATGGGTTTTTTGATCGTTTTGATCGAGAGACCGGAGGCGGAGCGACCAGCGTGGTTGCTGGAGTTAAAGACGGCGCTCCATTCTATCGAGCCCTGGGATGAGGATGTTATCAACCTAACCCTACGCGCCTTTTTGAAGGAACGCGGGATGAAGGGAAAGGAATTTTTCCATCCACTGAGGCGGATCCTCACTGGACTGGAGAGCGGGGCCGCGTTGGCGCTGGTGATGTCCGCGCTGGGTCGGGATAAGGTCATGGAGCGCTTGGGAAGCGCCAAGTGAGCGAGGTGACTTTTATGGGAATGTATACGCGCAACAAACTGTTCAATACCTACTGCGTGAGGGGAGCGGAGGAACTGCCCAACCTGGAGGGCGAGGTCTATGGCGACACATCCATAAGGACGACCGTCATTGAGAACTACGAGGTCTCTTTGGAAGATGGCTGGCCCGACTTCATCAAGGATTTTTGCGAGTGATGGCGAGAAATAAGCCTGTTGGATATCTTTACAACCTAGGGCGTGTTTGAAAACTATAGCGGGTCGCGCAATCATATGCGGAAATAAGAAACCCAAAATTGGAGCCAACGGCGCTAATCAGCGGTTGGCTCTTTTCCGCGCGAAGCTTTTGCCGTTTGTATTCGGCCTCTTATTTCCGCGCGTGATTGCGTGAACCGGCGCGATGGGCAAGCCTTCCAAAGAGCATCCATAGTCCTGATATGTGGCGAACCAGGCGGTAACCCACCTTCCCAGCGTCCATGAGTCGCTGTTGGGCGGGGTAGTCGCGGATAGGGGCGCCTGAGGGCCTTTTCATTCGTATGGACGGACAGTGCTTCAGGTCTTTGCGCAGAACGTAGCGCATGTGCCCCCCGTAAAGCTCCTGCATCTGAAGGGCGTAGAACCCGCAGCCGATCACGTTGCGCAGACTGAAGACGTTCCGCGGCGACACGGTGGTGTATAAGTGGTCGAACTCCTCCCACAAAAAATTTTCTAGATGGTAATATGTCAAAAACTGGAGGTTGTTGCCCTGGTAGTCCCTGTGGACAATGCAGTAATCAATGAAGGCCGCCCGTTCCACTTGCGGAAGTCCCAGGGGCCCATCGTTGGGCGGACGGAACAGCGCCGTTCTCATACAGACGATCTTCCGACCCTCCAACACGCCCAAAGCCGCGCCGTCCCCGTCAAGGATGCGCAAAAAATTTTCGTCCGAGCCTGGCACAAATACCTCCGGGCGCGCGCCCGCCGCCATCGCGCGATGCAACGCCAAAGCCTCATCTTTGTCCGCCATCGACAGACGGCGCATGACGCAGGGCGTTTTTGTAAATCGCTTTGACTTCTCTTTTTTCCTCAGACACAAACGGAACTCCTCAAAATCCCTCACCGCGTTCACCTCCTGTTCTGATAAACTGGCTTGCGTAATTATGAACCCTACAATAAAATCTTACGTATACTCGCAAGAATCATATTTACCATTAGGGCTCTTATCTGAATTCACGTAAGACCTTAATTGTCATATGTCGCGGTCTCCATTGTCATTTTGTTGGCATGTTTATCGCATTTTACTAACTTTCTTCATGCCTCCTGATTTTTATCACTACTTTCAAGCAAACGCAAAATTTTTCAGGATTCAGGAGGGATTAATATGAACATTAAAATAGCGTTTATAGCGGGTTGTACAGTCCCGCGCAGAAGTAAGAGACCAAAAACCGGATATAAACGGCAAAAACTTTGCGCGGAAAAGAACCAGCGGCTCTAGAAAGCTCATAATTACCGCAAAAGTTTTGTTCATAAAGGAGCCAACGGCTCTAAAGTGAGGTTCGGCTTTCTGGTGGGGTTACGGCTCCGTTGCTGAACGCTGGCGCTCAAGATAAGATTTTTCAAGTCGTGATCGGATGGCGAATACTTTGTTGGCCATTTGACGATTCCCCGCGGTGTAATACGCTAGGCCGCCCCTATCGTCATAATTTGCCGTCTTACGGTAGACGGAAAAAATTTCCGTCCCCACCATCAGGTTATCCTTGGGGTTCAGCATATCCTTGGCTTTTTTGATGTGAGGGTACTTCCGCGTGATTTTTTTTTGGTGGACGCGCCACCTCACCTGCATTAAGCCGTAATCCCCTCCGCTCGACACCGCGTCAGCCCGCGCGGAGGACTCACAGACCACCATCGAAGCGATAAGGAAGGGATCTTGCCCAAACGTGTCGCTCGCCTGTATGATGAAGACGGCGTACTCATAGGCCTTCACCTCGGTGAGCTTTTTGTTGTACTGGCGCAGCAACGCGGCAATGGCCTGCCGTTTGGCCTCGTTCCTCACGCGGGCGTCTACGGAAGCGAAGGCCGGATCGCCAGAAAGTGGTCCCACAACCGCGCCCGCGGCCAAAAGACACGCGGCGAAACAAACCGTGAAAAATTTTTTCATTTAAAAAACACCTCCATAAACAACTTTCCCATCGCGATGTCATAAGGCGGGAGTTTTGGGTGGTGGTCATGAGGGTGAAGAGGGGAAAATCGAAGAACGGGCGCGACCTACTTCCGCGCTGGCGGGGTTTTCGCGGGGTCACCCTTGCCGTAGCGAATGACCGCTTCCTTCCAGGCGCCGTCCTCGCCGGGAGAGTAATCCCCCACCACGTTGCGGAGCTCCGCCAGCGCCACGTACATCCCCTTCACCGCGTTCAGGTAGTCCGTGCGCGCGCGTTGGTTTTCCGTCTGAGCGTTGATCAGGTCGATCTGCGCGCCCATGCCCTCGTTGTACATCAGCTCCGTGATGCGCAACTCCTCGTCGGAACGCTCCACCTGACGCGCCTTGTCCTTTTCCAAAGCCGCGGCCAGCTCCCAGTTGTTGAAGGCCGTGGCGAGTTCCGCGCTCATCGTGGTCTCCACGGCTTGAAGGGACGCCTCCGCCGCCTGTATCAGCCTGTCCGCGTTCAGAACCTCGTACTTGGTCGCGTTGCCGTCCAAAAGGGGGATGTTCAGCCTCAGGGACGCCCCGATCTCCCCATCCTGGGGCGTCGAGGCGTTCCAAGGGTCCGCCCAGGCGGTCCACTGGACGCTGACGGTCAGGGTGGGCGCCATCCCCTTCGCCCTGAGTTTTTTGAGAATTCGGCCGCGTTCAAGCGTCAGGCGCGCGACGCGAAGGTCGGGGCGGAGCCGCAGTGCCTTTGCCGGGTTCGCGGTGACGTCAAAACGTGGGACGCTCAGAGGTTCCTCCACTGGGACAACCTCGACGCCGCCCACCAGGTTCGCCATTGTCGCGAGCAGGTTGCGGTACTGCGCCCCCGCCTCCGTCACCAGGCTCTCGGCGGCCACCACCTGCGCTTCGGAGCGGATGAGGTCCAGCTTGGGTACCAGTTGCTGTTTGTGCTTTTCCTCAGTGACGCGGTTGTTTTCCTGACGCTGGCGCAAAACGTCTTTTTGAAGAGCGATGTTTTCCCGCGCGAGGACGGCGGACCAATACGTCTGCTCGGCGGTGGAGACGAGCGTGTTGATGTTTTCGTCCAGCTTGGCCCGCTCAATTTCGTAGGAAAGTATCTGCTGCCGCTCGTCCAGGCTGTAGGAGCCCGAAAGGTCAATACGGTGGGTGAGCGCCACGCCGGCGTCGTAGGTTCGGGCGTTTCGGTTGTGCGTGTTCTGCGCCACCTGGTCGGAGACGTAGGAGGCTGTGCCAGAGAGGGCCACGTTGGGTCGCTGAGGAGCCACGGACGCCAGCGTCCCGAAGTACGCGGCCTCAAGAGAGCGCATGGCGGCCTGTAGGGTGTGATTCCCCTCCCAGACCATTTTGAGGTATCTGTCAAGGGTCACAGTCTCAGCGCCCGCCGCCGGGGTTCCGGCAAAAAACAAGAACAACAGCGGCAACGCAACGATCAAGGAAAAAATTCGTTTCACGTCAATCACCTCGGATTCAAGCTGGGGCCGCGCCGCGTTGGAACAACCCACGCTATTATAATAACACGCGGTTTCCCAGGTGTTTTTCCGCCCTCGCTCAAAAAGAGCCCAAAGAACTCTCGATTTCTCTGGCGACCGTGGGAGAAATTTTCAGGTAGCGGACAATATAAGAGAAGGATTCTTCCTGATCCGACGATCCCCATAGCCAACTGAAGATCTTTTGAAGAATCCTACTTTTCTTAGGTTGTTTTACTGAACCGGAGACGTTTTTGACGCTGACGTAGGGCTCAAAGAGGTCAGAATACAACGTAACCACCGCGTAGGACGAGGGTTGCGTTTGCGCTTCGCCGCTCTCCTCGTCTCCGGACTGAGGAGGGCGGGTGAGGGCGCTGTAGTCGCCGCGCGCCAGAGCGCTTTTGAAGCCCTCCGGGTCCTTGATGAAAGCCACGGGCTTTGGAAGGTTTTTCTCGGCTATCCAGTCCTGTCCCCGCTCGGAGTAGGGCATACCCGCCTGCCTCATGGGTTTCGCTAGAGAGAACCAGAGCAAAACAAGGGCCTCGGCGGCCCATATCGCGGCCAAAAGCAGTCCCTTTATCTCAAGCCCCGATCTTGACGATCCTAGTCTTCCCAAGGACCAAACGCCCGTCTCATTCAGTAGAAGGATAAGCTCCCAACAGTATGAGGGGGCTTCCACGAGTAGGAAAACGGCTCTAGCGACCTCGGTCACGTCGTAGGGAGAGCTTGTTCCCCAAGCGACGACCACCGTGGCCACGTAAAAGAACCAGTGTACCACGGTGGAGATCGCGCAAACGGCAAGGGCAATCGCGCCCGCGCCGAAAACGCCGCGAATATGGAACCTGCGGACGTCTTTAGCGACGAACCACCCCAGCAGACTACCGAACCCTGAGCAGAGAAGGACGTTTAGGTAAACGATCGGGTTATGGTAGTTCGCGAAAGCGTAGACGGCGGCCAGAATCGACCCCAGAACAACGCCCTTAAGAAACGTCAAAACGGCCCCCCAAATGGGCACAGTCCCCGACGGACTATAACAGGTCAGAGGAGTTGATAAATCGCTCATAATAAAAGACCTCCCAATAACCAAGTAAAAGCGCGTGTATTATACCATATCCTGATCTTGGCTAAAGACCTACGATCGCGGCGCCGGTGACGACGAAGACAATGCCCAGCCACTGGCGCGGGCGAAGCCGTTCGTCCATAAAGGCGCAGGCCGCCACCGCCGCGATCAGGGGGCAGGAGGCCGCGATGGGGGTGGCGACGCTCATAGGGATCAAGGGCAGGCTGGAGTTGTAGCACCACGACCCGATTATCAACCCGAAAACCCCCGCGCCCATCCCAGCGAGAATCCCGCCAGCGGAGACGCGCCCCGCCCTCGGGGCTGGGGGGATCCGAGAAACCCAGCGCGCCAAACCCCACAAAAGCGCGAGAGCGACGGACTGGAGTCCAAAGAAAGCCCCACGCCAAAAAGTTATGCCTGAGGGGTCTACCCCGCGCGTGGAAAGGTATTTGCTCGTGGACAGACCCACCGCCCAGCACAAACCCGCCAACAAGGCCAGGACAACGCCCCTAAGGCGCTGCCGCGTTTCCGAACTCGCCGCGTCCCGTCCATTTGGGCTTCTGGCGTTCACAAGAGAGAGTCCCGCGACCACAAAGAACGTCCCAACAAACACGAAAGAGGTCAGCGCCTCGCCGAACCAAAACCAGGCAATAAAGGGCATGTACAGTAGGTAAGAGCTGGTGATGGGGAAAGCCACGCTGACTCCCAAACGCTGGATGGCGATGAAGGCGAACACGTCCCCAATCAGGTTGTTCAGAAGCGAGACGCCCGCCAAGGTCAGGTACGCGGCTCCGCCAAGGTACAGTACCTCTTCCCCCGCGAAGGGGATCATGACCAGAAGGAACAGCAGCATCCCCGCGCCGCGCGCGGCGTTCATCTCCACAAGTCCCATCTCCCGCAGGGCGCGCTTCTGAAAAGGAGGCGAGATTCCCCAAAAAAACGTGGCCCCAAGCGCGAACAAAAGACCAAGCCAATACCCTGAAAGTCCAGAAATATTCAAAAAGCTCAAAAAAAATCCTCCAGTACGGCAAAATGTCAACCGATATACTATACTCCAACAGGGCAAACGCATGAAAACCATAGTCTCATAATATCACTTCATTGATAAATTTCACATGAAAAATATTCAATTAAGTATTTACAAGGCTTTATCCCTTCTTGACGCGTTTGCCCTGTTTTAAATACGACCGTGAGGTGGAATCTGAAGGAAAAGGAGAAGCTAAAACAATCGACCAGCAGATCGGTCGCTCAAGTAATGAGCGGCCTCCTACCCGATTAATTATGCAATCCGCTATACCCTAAATTCCCCCGAAATTTATAACAACATTGGTCTACAGGAGGCAATAAAGCTAATATAAAGCCTTTACGATGAGGTTATGGTTGACAAGCCTCTTTTTGTTGATATAATATTTATAT
>JAITGK010000151.1 GCA_031280635.1 Synergistaceae bacterium | reverse complement strand
GAGGGGTCTTGAGCAAGCTCGAAATCGACGCCTCGTTTGTAAATCCTTCCCGCGGAGTCCACAATATCCACCACTACTGGATCGAGTGTCGCGAAAGGAGTAGCTATCGTGTCCGTGTTGTTCCGTTTGACGTCCACGGTGATGTTCGGGCCGCCAGTCGGGGCGGTGTATACGATTTCATAAGCGACGCCCGCCGGCGGCCTCAGCCCGCCGTCCAGCCACTCGATGTCCCGGCCGTCGGCGCCGCCGATGATGTAGTCCACCCCGGAGCGGTACTCGTAGGGGCTTCCCCCCATGGACTGTATTTTAATGTCCGAGGGGTTCAACGGGGAGGCCGAGACGGGGAGGGCGTTGTCGTCGATCTTGCCGGAACCGCGGGTTATGGCGTTGGTATAGATTGAGCCGGCGTTCAGCTGGCACTCCAGCTGGTACGTATCGCCCGTCGTGGCGACGGAGGGGATCGTGGTTCGCCACACGATTTGGTTGCCGGCGAGGATGTCGAAGTCCTTTCCCTGGGTATAGATGGCGCCGCCGACGTTGACTTTGGCCACGCCATGGGACATGTCGATGGGGGGGGTGTAGGGGTTCCCCGCGCCGTCGGCGAAGATCACCGCGCCGTTGCTGGTGGTCATGGTGTTCGAGGTTATCGTCGTGGAGCCCATGCCGGTGCTGTCGCTTTGCAGGATGAGCCTGTCAAACAGGACAGAGGCCGTAATGCCCACAGGAGGGATTTGGGTTTTCAGCAGCTGATTGATGTTGTCGGAAATGTTTTGCAGCGTGTCGGCGGCCCCGACGTTGATGGTAAAAGTCCGCCCTCCCACGTTGATGTTGAAGCTGCCCGCCGCCGCGGCGCCCAGGGCCGTCGAGGGGCTAAACGTGTTGGAGCGGCTGATCTGAGCCTTGGCGATCTGCGCTACCTCCACGGTGTGCAGGTCAATCTCCGCGTCCGCGTTGGCGGTTGCGGTCAGCACAGACTTGTGGGACGTGTTGTTGTCCAGCCTGGCGATGTCAACGCCCTTCGCCGTGTACGTGGAGGGCAGCTTCAGGGAAGAAAGGGAGCGCTGCACGGCCTGCAAAGCGACCTGAAACTCCTCGAACAGGCTCTTCTTCAGCTCTAAGTTGTCGCGTTTGTTCAACTGAACATACGCGGGTTTTCTCGCGGTCTCCAGTATCTTTTCTATCATACTGTCCCAGTCGATACCGGACGCGATTCCAGAAACAGACATATCCGCCATACTCAACGCCTCCCGCGTTCAAAAATGTGAACTCCTTACCTCTTTTATCGGCGTCCACCGCCCCGCCCTTAACCAGGGAGGACGCGACCCAGGGGTTTTCTCGCTCTTGCCAATGACGGCTTACCCAGCATTTCCCGCAGAACCCGCACCCGGTCTTCTATGGGCGGGTGGGTGGCGTAGAGCCTGGCCGTGAATCTCGTGAGGAAGTTGTACTCGGCGGGGTCCGCGACGCAAAGGTTGCCCACCATGGGGCTCCCGTCCAGTACCTCCACCCTGGGGTCTTCTAGGATTTTTTCGAGAGCCCGGGCGAGGGCCTCCGGGTCGTGAGTGATCTTGGCCGCCGTGGCGTCCGCCTGGTATTCGCGGCGGCGCGACAGGGCAAATCGCAACACCGGCGCCACCACGTAGCCGAACACCAAGCAGACGGCCCCCAGAAAGAAAAAAAGAATCTGAATCCTACCGTTCCTCCTCCGACCTCTGAAACCCCGAACGGTACCCTGGAACAGCAGCTCTCCGAAAAAGGTAAAGCACCCGATGCCCGCCACCGTGAGCGTCATCAGGCGCGTGTCTCTGTTGCCAATGTGGGCGAGTTCGTGGGCAATAACGCCTTGAAGCTCAATTTTGCTCAGTCTCTCGACGAGCCCCTTGGTCAGGGCTATAGAGGCGTTCTCCGGCCCGCGTCCCGTGGCGAAGGCGTTCAGTGATTCGTCGTTGATCAGGTGGATTCGGGGCGTGGGCAAACCCGCCATGATCGCCGTGTTCTCCACCAGGCGGAACAGTTCGCGGTTTTCCTCGAAAATCATCGGCCTAGCGCGGGCCACCCTCAAGATCATCTCGCCTCCCAGCCGGTAGGAGACCGCGATCCACAGAAACGCCGCCAAAAGCATCCAGGGGTAGATCGAGAGCGTGAGGCGGAGGCTTGTTTGAAACGTCTCCCGCTTGGTGGACATCGCGCTCCGGGCTTCCATCTTTTCTAGAAACCCATCGTCTTTGGCCTCGAAGAAGTGCTGGACGCCCCTCTCGGCGAAGAACGGAACGCCTGTCCCAACGGTCAGCAGACAGGCGAGGAACAACAGGACAAACAACGCCGCCGGGAAAGCGCAGAGGATGAGGAAGGTTCCGCGGTTGTTGGCGTCGATGTGGTCGTAAACGTTCATGACTTTCGCGCCGCTGGGGGCTAGAACTGGACGCGCACTGGCCTGGAGGCCTCAGCCTTCTCGCTTTCGTCCAGCTCGAAGAAGGAGAATTTCCTGAAGCCAAAGAGGTTCGCGATGAGGACGCTGGGGAAGGTCTCCACGCGGTTGTTAAAGGGAAGCGCCACGGAGTTGTAGAAGCGGCGCGAGGCTTGTATTTTGTCCTCGGTGTCGGTGAGTTCCCTTTGGAGTTCGACGAAATTCTGATTGGCTTTCAAGTCGGGGTAGGCCTCTGAGAGGGCAAACACCGACCGGAGCGACCGGGTGAGGATGGTCTCCGCCGCGGCGTGGTGTTCTGGGCCGCCGTTTTGACCCATGGCCGCGTTCCGGGCCGTGACCACCCTTTCAAGGGTGGAGCTTTCGTGCTTGGCGTAGCCCCGGACGGTCTCGACCAGGTTGGGAATGAGGTCGTAGCGCCGCTTCAACTGGGTATCGACGTCGCTCCAAGCCTCGACGGCCTGGTTGCGCCCGCGCGCCAGTCCGTTGTAGGCGAAGATGACGTACAACGTCGCCAGCGCCGCCAAACCGATGAAGATCAGCCAGCCCATGTTTAAAGACTGCATGATGTGTCCTCCCTTCATATTCGCGTATATCATGTATTATATTATAGCGGATTGTATCATTATGAACCAATGTCAAGGAAACGCGGATCAAACACTTTGGGGCCTCGCCCCAAACCCTGACTTAGAGTACCGTGGACCCCAAGGGGTCGCGGACCCCTAAGAACCCCATTTGATCCGCGCTTCTTCAATAACTCCTGCGGTTTTAACGTGAACGCCATCTCCAACGGGCACCTCAACGAGTGTTTTACCGATGTTAGACATATGGAATCCCTCCTTAGAGCACCTAACATAACCAAAGTAGAGTGAAGAAGAGTATAATAAGAAGCATTATGAAAACACCTATATCGGATGCCTTATGGGAAAAAGTAGAGGATTTGTTTCCGAAAAAAACACCGGAAGC
>JAITGK010000131.1 GCA_031280635.1 Synergistaceae bacterium | reverse complement strand
CCGCGATATTTTCTTCTTTTTCTCCACGCTGCTTCTCTTCAATTATTAGCTCTCGTTTTTCATTGGATATAAACCTCTTACAATCACATCCTCTATAATTATATATACCTTATCTTAACACTAATCTATAACGGAATTGCTATATCCGTGGGCGAGCATGAACTCGCTTCCAGGCACATAGACCGCATTGCGGCAACACCCGACATAGGGAAAGCATTGCTCATATTCGACCGGGGGTACTCGTCCTCCAAGCTCATGGCACAAGTCGAAGAAAGGTGCTTGAAATTCTTGGTACGGCTGAGAAGGAAATTCAATCTCGAAATCGATGCGCTTGGACATGGAATCCACGACTTTGTCTTGCCATGTGAAAAAGGCTGTCTTGCGGTGAAAGTCATAAAATTTGTCCTGCCTAATGGGGAGATTGAAACGCTTATCACGAACCTTCACGACGAGCGCATGGGATTAAGGCTTTTAAGCAGCTGTACTTTATGCGATGGCCTGTAGAGACCAAGTATGGCGAGATAAAATTGAAGCTCGAAGTGGAAAATTTTTCAGGGCGTACAGAAATCACTATCCGTCAGGACTTCTACATAACGATGATGTTGTCGAATGTTATCGCCGTGGCAGCGAATGAAGCGCAGCCAGTAGTGGATCGCGCCAGAGAAGGCAAAAAGAACAAGTACAGATACAAAGTGAACGTGAATCACGCTATTGGAACGTTCAAAGATCGTTTTCTTCTGGCGCTTCTGGAGCGTCATGATGAAAAGCGCGCAGAGAAGGCTGAGGAGATTATACAGCTTATTTGCAAACACGTGGTACCAGAAAGAAAAGGACGTTCTGTTCCGCGTAACCCCTTCCCACGCAAGGTCAGGTTTCATCATAACATGAAATCTAATTGCTGACTTCCCTTAACCTGTTGACATTGTAATACTAATACTAAATTGCTTTCAATGGGGCTTGAATGGAACGGTTTAAAGCGCGCAAAGACTGCCGCTGCGTCTTTTAACTTTAGACCCCTGATTGCAAATTGGTACAAGTAATGATACGTAACGGAGGAGCGGTCATCAAACGAGAGGGGGTTGCGCTTTGGAGTAGAGAGTTGGAATCCCGACCAACGGGAGGGGCGGTGAAGTTGCCCTTCGACGATATAGGGGTCAAGGGGCTTGCCCCTTGTCAGCGCAACGAAAGGAGGGCTTTTTTGTCCAGCCCGGCGCATTCCATTCCGAAGCGTTGGTTTGTAGAAACTTCGTCAATATATCCTTGGCGACACAGTCCTTGACGGCCCTCTCTATCGCTTCCCGCGACCTAGAGCTGTTGGCTCTTTTCCGCGCAAAGTTTTTGCCGTTTATACCGGGTTTTTGGTCTCTTATTTCCGCGCATAATTATGCAACCCGCTATAATCAGCGTTTCCTTTAACTGTCAGCGTAGTCTCCAACTCCTTGACGACCCCCTCTAGGACATTCACCGAAGGTACGTCGTTTTCGAGCTTGTCGATCTGGTCCGTCAAGGCCCGGAGTCTTTGGACCTGAGTCTCGGAAAGAAGCGTTTCCAGCGGTACCAAACGCAGCTTCAGCTCTCGGAGTCTTCGACGTGGAGAGGCGGCGAGGGTGGGTTCCTCGCCCGTTCGCGCAAAAAGCGCGGCCCCCAGCGCGGCGGCTCCCTCGGCACAGAAGCTTAGACGGTCCTCCTTTTTCAGAGTTTCCCGCAGCAGAGGAATCCGGCTGGACCCGCCCGCCAAGAACAAACGATCTGGCGCGTAACGCTCCCACAGCCTTTCCAGAGCGTTGACCACTCGACGTATCGGAAAACGCGCCACCCGCTCCAAGTCCTCCCGGTCCACCTGAATGGGGTCGGAGCGGAGAAGCGACTGAAAAAACTGAGCGGAAAACTCGGGCGAAGGGCGCCACTTACAGCTTTGAAGGGAGGAGAGAGCGATTTTCAGTGATTCGGCCTCCCACAGAAGCGCCTGCCAGAACGGTGGGGCCTCGCCCTCCGGCGGCGTGAGTCCCAGGCGCTCGCAAAGCCACTCCGCTAACGCTGAGTCAAAGTCCCCGCCTCCCACGGGCACGACGGCGCTGTCCAACACGACCCCCTTGCCCTCGACGACGAACAGACTCGCCTCCTCAGCGCCGAAGTCCAATAGGAGAAAACGTCCCTCCCTATCAAAAGAAAGGGCCAAAGCCGCAGACTCACTTAGGAAGCGCGTCTCGTCTAAGCCCGCCGCCGCCGCCGCCCGCGTCATCGCCTCCCGCCGCTCAACGGGAAAACCTCCTGGAAGCGCCACCACGCAGGAAGAGACGAAGCGCCCCAGAAAGACCTCAGCGTCTTCCCTCAATACCCGGAAGAGTGGGGTCAAAACCTCTTCCTCCGTTCGGGCTTGCCGACAAGCTCGAAAACCCTCAGCCCGACGTCCCAGGACAGGCCAGACGGCACAGCCCTGAAAGAACAGCTTCACCACGTCCTCACCTACGACCCATTCGTCTTTTTTCTCGTCCCATCCGATCAAGGCCGGGGTAGACGCCTGCCCACGCCGACTGGGAACCATCACAGGGCGCGGACCGTCCATGCAGGCGCAAAAGGCGCTGCGTGTTCCCAGGCCGATGCCCACCACCGCGCGGACGTTCCTCATGGCGTCCATTTTCCAACCAGCTCCCCTTTGACGTTGCCCGTCGTCCAAGCCACAACCTCCTGGCCCAAGGCGTCCGGTCTCGCGCTACCCCGAACGGAGGCAAAGAGAAAGTTCCGGGTGTAACCAGAATACATCTTGTCTTCTATGTTTTTCACTGCATTTACTGATGTAATTATTTCAACTAAAATAGACATGTTCCGTCCCACAAAACGGGCGGCATAACGCCTCAACAGCTCCTTCCCCAGCGCCGCGGCCCTGGCGGCCCTTTGGGAAATCGTCTGGGGGGACAGGCGTCCGGGGAGGTTCGCGGCCTCTGTCCCATGGCGGGGTGAGTAAGGAAACACGTGCACGCGTCCCAAGCTGACCTTGACCATCAGGGCAAGGGTATGTTGGAACGCCTCCTCGCTCTCGCCGGGGAATCCCACTAGCACGTCGCTACTGATGTGCAAGTCCTCCCCCAGCTTTTTCCGCGCCCGATCACAGACCCAGACGAATTCCTCCGCTGTGTGCCCGCGCCTCATGCGGGCCAGCACCTCGTCGTCACCGCTTTGCAGGGGTAGGTGGAGGTGAGGGCAGAACAGAGGCGACTCCGCCAGAGCCTCTAGTAGCTCATCCGTCAGGGAAAAGGGCTCCAAAGACCCCAATCTCAGACGCGTCAGGCCGGGCGTCTCCGATACCCGACGCACCAACTCCGCCAAAGTCGCGCCGCCGGCATCCTTTCCATACATTCCCAGGTGAACCCCCGTCAGCACGATCTCCCCACACCCAGATTCCGCGATCCTCCGCGCCTCAGCTAAGGCGTCCTCCAAGGGGCGACTCGCCGGACGTCCTCGCAGAAACGGGATGGCACAGTAGGAACAGAAGTGAGCGCACCCCTCCTGAACCTTAAGAAAGGCGCGGGTTCGCAGCAGAGGACGGGAGACCGTCAGAGGGTCCCAGCCCTCCGACTCCCCGCCGCGGACATCAAAAAACCCCCCTGACCCCAGGGCGGCTTCCAGGGCGTCAGGGAGGGCGCTCTTCCTCCGGCTTCCCGCGAGAACGTCGATCCCCAAGGCGCGAGCTTCACTGGCGTCAAGTCCCTGGGCCCAGCAACCACAAGCAGCCACCACGCCGCCTGATCCCACAGCGCGGCGCGCCCGGCGGACGGCTTGACGACATTTTTTGTCCGCCGTGGCCGTCACAGCGCAACTCACCACCACGGCGGCCTGGCATCCAACGGACCCCAAGGAGGCTCCCCGCGCGGTGAGCTCTCCTGAAAGGGCCTCCCCGTCGTAAAGATTCGAGCGACACCCCAGAACGCACATCCAAACCCGAAGGCCCTGAAGCCCCAAAGCGCCTGACTCTCCGCGCTTTCGTTCCGTCATGCGCGTCGAAACGCGGCGCAACCCCACCACCCGTTCAACGCGAGCTCCGCTTCCAGGGACAGTCCCGCCTCCGCTAGGGCGGGGAGGAAGCGCGCCCGTTCGGAGACCGTCATACCTGAGAATATCGCCGCGCCCGACGGCTTCAATACCCGACGCGCCGCGCCCAAAAGTCTCAGGTTTGGTTCCAGCAGAATGTTGGCCGTCAGCAGCTCCGCCTCTAACTCAACCCTCTCCAACAGGTCTCCCTCCTCCAGGTCGCAGAGAGAGGGGAGAAGGTCGTTCAGCTCCATGTTGCGCCGCGACTCAGCGATTGCCGTCGGGTCTATGTCCCGCGCCGCGGCATGTGCGGCGCCCAGCTTCAGCGCCGCGATGAAGAGCACCCCTGTCCCCGTGCCCACATCCGCCACGGTGTCGCCCGGTCGGACGAAGCGCTCCACCAGCGAGAGCGCGATCTGGGTGCTTTCGTGCCAGCCCGTGCCGAAGGCGGAGCCAGGGTAGATGTAGAGGATGGTTTTGCCCGGCGGCTCTTTTCCTTTGTGCCAGGGGGCCGTGACCAACAATGTCTCTCCCACCGGCAGAGGCGGGAAGGCCTCAAGGTGGTCTTTGTGCCAAGGGCGGTTCACGACCTTAGACCAGGAGCGTACTCGCGCGCCACATCCAGAAAAAACTTTCAGCGCCTCGTCCAACGCCGCGAGCCAGTAGGCGATGTCCCGCGAACTGACGTAGAACGCGCGCAGCACCGTCGTTTGCCCCTCTTCGAATAGCTCTGACCCAATGCAACCAGACAGACACGCGACGTCCATAAGAACCTCCGGCATGGAGCTGGGCAAAGCCTCCAGTTCCACGCTCCACCAAAAACCCTCAATTTCGTCCCTGTTTTTCATGGTACTCACGCGTCTTTAGAACACTGATGTTCCGATTTTTCAGCCGACGGAGAGACTGGAGGTTTTTCGCCGCTGCCCATCATCACGGCGATGGGTTTGATGGTGGGGAAGTTTTCGCAGACGATCTTGATGATGGAGGCGATGGGCACAGACAGAAGCGCCCCAGGAATGCCCCAGATGGTGCCCCAAAGCAGCAGCGAAAGCAAAATGACCACGGGGCTCAAACCCAGCCGGTCGCCCATGACCTTCGGCGTCAAAATGTTACCGATCGTCACTTGAATGGTACCCAGAGACACCAACACGACGAGAGGCTCAATGAACCTCGGCGAGAACTGGAGTATCGCCATCAGCACAGGGGGTATCGTCGCAATGATGGAGCCCACAGTGGGGATGTAGTTGAGCAGAAACGTCAGGACGCCCCAACCCACAGCCAGCTCCACCCCGACGAACTCCAGCGCGACCCAGGCGCAGACCCCTGTCGCCGCGCTTATCAGGGTCAAGGTACCCAGGTAGCGGCTGATCTGGTCGGACACTGAGGACATGATATTCTTTATCTTTGCCGCGTTGCTGCCGGAAAAAGCTCGGTCGATCTTGTAGTTCAGGTAGGGGGCCTCCAAAAGCATGAACATGAAAAACACCAGCGTCAGCATGAACTTTGCCGATAGGGCCGTAACGACCTCCGCGATGTTGCGCAAATAACGTCCCAGCATGTCTATCCAGTTGATGCGAGGTATAGATTCCGGCGGGATGTGCAGCGCTTTCAGGGTCTCTATCGTCATTTCGTTGAGTTTCGAGTAATACTGATTGTAAGCCCGGTTAAAGGCCACTATCTGCGTGGAGAAAAAAAAGATGCCGATGTAGCACAGGCTGACGAAAACGGCAAAAACCAAAAAGAGGTTTATCAGCGGCGGCAGCTTGATCTTTCGCCCAAGATCGATGACGGGCCGAAAGCCTTGCAACATGAACCAGGCGATCACCAGCGGTATAAACACGCCGCTGGCTAGGTTCAAAATCGTGCACAAAGCAAGGACGCATAAAAGAGCCACCAGCCCCAGTAAAACCTTCATGTTCATCACGATTCCACCTCTCCTTTTTTCCGTTTCAACCACGCCGCCTATTTTGACATTTTAACACGCGAGCCATGGAAAAATTTTCCACGAATCTACGGATGCGTTTTGCCGGGAAATTCTTTATACTATCTTTAGTAGTTCGGCAAGGGCGCGAAACAAAAAACAAAAAATCCACATCAAGAGCCTGAAGGCTCGAAAACTTGGGAGGCGGTTGTTGTGAGAGCGGTAACGGAGAGTTTGAAATCAAATTTCGACCAGGGCTGGGGGCTCTTGACGCGGGAGATCGAGGTTTGTCCAGAGGCCGTGTGGGGCAAAAAGGGAGGAGGGTTCATGTTCTGGCAGCAGATTTATCACTGTTGCTGGGCCGTGGACCTTTTCATCCTACCGAAAGAGGGGAAGCCGGAGCCTGCTCCTTGGGGGGAGGACGTGGCGGGATTCAAGGCCGATCCCAAGAAAGCGCCGTCCAAGGCGGAACTCAAAGCCTACGCGGCCAAGATGAAGGCCCGCGCCGACGCCTGGATCGCCGCGCTGGACGACGCCGCGCTTACTCAGTCGAACGAGGGTCTCTCCGCTCGCTGGGGCTCGCCCATGAACAACGCCATGACCCTCGCCCTCCTGTCGGGACACTCGTCTTACCACGTCGGAAGCTGCGACGCCATCCTCCGCGACAACGGCGAGAAAGGGGTTTTGTAGTAATCGGACGCCTTCTTTTCTCTCTAGGCTCTCTGAAATAGGGCGGGAGGAGGAAAAAGTTTGCCTCCTGCCTTTTGTTTTTGTGACTATAAGGTTATTTCAGCAGTCTTAAGCGCGACAAGCCGTGAATAAGTGATAGTCAATGTAGAGGCACAGGCTGCCAAAAGCCGATTGAAAAGTTGAGTTCCAAAATGTCGTCTATTATGGCGTTTTTCATAATCATACGCAGAAATAAGGGCCAAAAATCGGATATCAACAGCAAAAAATTTGCAAAGAAAAGAGCGAACCGCTATAAAACGATAACAAAATTCATCGCAATAACTCTGAAGGTGTTTTTTACCCAAACCATGATGTGTACCAGGTTTATCCTGAGTCAAGAGGTAGATCCACTGTCTTAGGCTGGAATGACTTTTGCGCGCAATTATTCCAGCGGTGACGGAAGTCTGGCGCGCGCAACGGCAGCATTGATATAAGTCACCAACCACCGCTTCAAGCGGTGGCTTGAAATTCCGCCCCTATAAGGGGCTTAAAACATTAAACCATTCGGAAAACCTTTTGCTATCGAATAAAAGGAACATAGAGTCTAGTC
>JAITGK010000123.1 GCA_031280635.1 Synergistaceae bacterium | reverse complement strand
GTGGTGAGTTTCGACGGAAAGGAGATACTGGTTGGACGTAAAGCATGGAACCGCGCCGCGGCTTTTCCCGAGGAAAGTATACGCTCCGTGAAACGCTTGATGGGCGCCATGGAGAGGCTGTCTCTGGGCGGCGGCAACTATGACCCAGAGGATATTTCCGCGATGATCCTGCGTTACCTTTGCGAGGAGGCCCGCAAGCTGGAAGGGCGCAAGGTGGAGCGGGCAGTGATCACTGTGCCGGCCTATTTTAGCGACGCCCAGCGCCGGGCCACGATAGAAGCCGGCAAACGGGCCGGCCTGACCGTGGAGCGTATCATCAATGAACCCACGGCTGCCGCGCTTTTTTACGACCACGTGACGGTTGCCTCAGAAGAAGAGGCGGACGCGAAGGGAAACGCGGACGTCTACGCCTTGGTCTACGACCTGGGGGGTGGAACTTTTGACGTATCTGTGTTGCGGATGGGGGACATCATCGAGGTTCTTTCCAGCACGGGCGATACGTACCTAGGCGGTGACGACTTCGACAAGCGTTTGTTGGCGCGCGTGTTGGAACAGATCAAGAACACGGAAGGACTGGACTTATCGGATTACGTTCCAGCGCTGGCAAGACTGGGTCTTGTTGTGGAGCGGGCTAAGATCGCTCTTTCGAATAAAGCCTCGGCGCGGATTCAAGAAACGCGCATCCCCGCGCCCAAGGGAAAGAGCTGTTCTGTTTCCATGGAGTTCTCGCGGGAGGGGTTCGAGTCTTTGACCAAGGATCTGGTGGACCGCACCCTCGCTTCTGTTGAAAAAGCGATGGAGGAAGCCAAGTTAAGCCCTGAAAAAATCGACAAAGTACTGCTGGTAGGCGGTATGACGCGTATGCCTGTTATATCGGCGCGCCTTGAGGAAATTTTCGGCGCCGCGCGTCTCCCCGTGGTGGACCCCGACCGCAGTGTCTCCAATGGGGCGGCCATTCAGGGTGGGATCATTTCGGGCGAGAACTGTGAGCAAATTCTGGTGGATGTGACGCCGCACACCCTCAGCCTCGAAACCCTTTCTCAAAGTGACGACCTGATGCGTGAGTGCGTCCCCATTATTCCGCGCAACACCCAGATACCCGTCACCCGAGCGCGCACTTTCGCGACAACCACGTACCATCAGAAAGCAGCCGAGCTGAAGGTCTATCAAGGAGAGTCGAGAGACCCCGACGAAAACACGATGATCGGCAAAACCTTGCTGGCGCTGGCTCCCGCCGAGGCTCATTGTCCCGTCCTCGTGGAGTATTCTTATGATTTGAACGGCATGGTGCGCCTAGTCGCCGAACAAAAAGGCTACAGTCGGAAGACCGAGATCCGCGTTGATAGCCGTAACCCCCAGCTTTTCGCCTCTCAAGAGCTGGAAGAACTGGGGGAAGAGGAAGACGAGGGGGAGAGGAGCCGTTCCGCGGTCAACTTTGTCACGCGGCGCGCCCGCGCCTTACTTGAGAAGATGAAGGAGGGTGAGAAGCGGCAAACCCTTTTCGACCTTCTGGAGCGCTACGAGAAGGCCCTGTTGGAAGAGGAGAGCGACGACGTCGATCGCCTTGAGGACGAGCTTCTGTCCTTGATGGAGGAGTGAAGGCCTCCTCTGTCTTAGCTGGGTATGCCGCCAAATGTCGAAGAATAATAAAAAAAAGCCACAGCGGAATCTCTCTTTGAGAGAACGGCTTGAAAAACACTGGAACAACAGAAACTGGCCTGCCTTCACGTCGCTTTTTATGAGAGACAAGGAGGCGTCGACGCGGACGCCCTGGGTTTCCCGCTGGGGTGATGCGCTCTATAATCACCTGACAGCGGCGCTTTTTGTCGATAAGGATTTTCAAAGCACAGAAACGCTTCTTGCCTTGATCCGTTCGGAGGACAAAATCCTATTTTCTTCATCCCTTCGCGACTGCGCGGACGTGGCGGCGGACTATTTGTACGCTCGCAAAAACGCGAGTTACGTGCTTTCTCCTCTTCGCGACGAGTCGCGGTTGCCGTCTCCTTACACCGTTTTACGCGGAGGGCTTTTGTCTTCCGCCGCTTGCAAGCCGAAGACCCGGAAGGCGGATAAAAGCAAGGGACTCGTCTTGGTTGAAAAACTGGCGGCGCAGTACAGCAAGTTGGCGCGGGCCAAGATGGCGACGCCTTACACCACGTGGCTGAAGATCGCGGAGCAGCTAGAAGAAAGCGCCCAGGGAACGCGTTCCGCCAATACCTTTCGCGCGGTGCGGGCTATTGTGGCGCTTGTCCGAGAAATATTCCGGAAAGGCAAAGGAGAAAACGCGCTGCGTGACGTCAACGACCTTGCTCGACACCCGCTTTTCCGGGCCATTCCTGGCGGGCAGACACATCCAGGCGTGGCGGCGCTGTGGGATTTTTTCCGCCGTGTGGGCAGGCAAAAGTACGGCGAGGAGTGGGGCAACACCGCGTGCGTTTTGCGGTTTTCCTTCATGGAGAGTAACCTGGAGACGGAACAGCTCAAGCTCCTCTATGAGCGCCTGATGAAAAAAAACGATGACTTCTCTATGCGCGAAATGTTGCGGGATATAATGAATGCTCAATGGACGGAACAAGAGCGGTACATTCTTAGCGTGTTGTACGTGGTAGATTTTGATCCTTATGAATCTGACGCCCTTGAGTTTGATCAATTTTTCAAGTCGTTGGAAGAAGTGGGACGAATCGGCCGAAAGTGGCGTCCTCAGGCTCCATGGCCAGCGTTAATTCGGGAATCTTTCCAGAAGGTGGTTTTGCGTATACCGCCGCGTCTGCTTCTTTCTGTGCAGCGCCTGCCTTACGAGGCGATGAGCGCTCCAACCCTTGTTCACCTTGCCATGATAGATGGTAAAGGCATGGAGAACATCATGAAGTCGATAGTGCCCCTCTTGCCGTTGCGCTTTACGAAAGAAGAAAGCGCCTTCATGGTGGAGTCTTTTCTGGAGGAGCGTCCATCCCACCGAAATTTGAGGCTTGTGAGGTCGCTTCTCACTCAGGTCGGATACGCGGCGCTCTTGACGGAATGGGTCAACGCGCTTGTCGAAAAGGGAGAGATAGAGGTTCTGAACGACGTCCCTGTTTCCCGTCAAACCTGGGCGAATATGAGTCGTGAATTGATGGAAGAGCTGACTTCTGTCCTGCCTCCCAGTAGCGTGGAGGGATGCCTATGCCATCTGCGGCTCGGCGTGAAGCCCCGATGTCTTTCAAACGACCCCGAGAAAGTCGAGGCGTTCTTTCGGGCTCTTCCGTCCAATTCCCCCCTAGGGACGCGCCTTCTCCCCTCGCTTTTGACGTGGTCAGAGGTGGATCCGCTTTTTATCGTCCGTTTGTTTAAAGAAGTCTTCGCGAGTTGTAAAGACCAGCGCAATGGGGACAACTATCTGTGTGTTTTGGCGGAACTGGTGTCGGGTATGACGAATAAAGCCAATCAAAAGATCGTGGCTGTCAGGATGTGCGAGTTGCTAACCGAGTGGAACGTAAAGGACAGAAGTCCCTATTACCACGACGCCGTAGAATCCCTAGAGATTCTGGCTGGACAGCGTCAGCCGCTACCCGAAGCCAAGAAAAAAGCGGCGTTCCGTGATGAGGAAGTTGATTTCAAAAAAATGTGGGACTTTTTTTCCAAAGTCACAGGAAAGCGGGGACGGCTCGACAAAGACGAATGACGGCAAAACCCCTGGGCGAGAAGAAGGACGCTCTCTTCTTTTTTAGAAGAATTGAGGAGGTTTCGTTATGATCAAAAAGACGGCAATTGAGGTTCGGAACCTTTCCGTCACCTACCAGGGCGGCGTGCAGGCTGTGCGGAACTGCTCATTTTCCGTCGCCAAGGGCGAAATTGTTGGACTTGTTGGGGAGTCTGGCAGCGGCAAGACCAGCGCCCTCATGGCTATCCCACGTCTGCTTCCAGTGGGGACAACGGTCGCTGGACAGATACTCTGCGACGGCCATGACCTGACGGCGCTTCCTGAAGAGACTTTGAACACCTGGCGTTGGCGGCGCATGGCTCTGACGCCCCAGGGAGCTATGAACTCCTTCACTCCACACCTGACCGTGGAGCGGCACATCACGGAGGTCTTGACGCAACATCTGGGGATGGCGCAACGGAAGGGTCGGGAGCGCGCTGGGGAGCTGCTGCGAGACGTGGACCTCGAGCAATCGCTTTTATCCCGGTATCCTCACGAGCTCTCAGGTGGGCAGAAGCAGCGCGCGGCTCTGGCGGTAGCTCTGGCCTGCGAGCCAGACTTTCTCCTAGCGGACGAACCAACGACCGCCCTGGACGTGGTCACGCAAAAAGAGGTACTCGACACGCTGGTGAGGTTGGTGCGTGGGCGTGGCATGGGGCTTCTGTTGGTTACGCACGACCTGCCCCTAGCCGCAAGGCTTTGTGACTCGCTGATCGTGATGAAGGACGGGGAAATTGTGGAGAGCGGCCTGTCCCAGCGGGTAATCGACGCCCCAGAACACGTCTACACTCAGCAACTAATCGAAGCCATCCGCATCATGGACAAGAAACATGGACAGAGGTGGGAACTCATGAAGCAAGCGCCTGTTGAGCAGCAACCCATGACCGCTCTCTTGAGCGTGAAAAGCCTTGGCGTCTGTTATAAGGGTCGTTATCGCCTTTTACGCGGGCGCAGCGAGGGAATATGGGCGCTGAAGTCTCTTTCCTTTACGCTGGAAAAGGAGGGGGCTACCCTTTCTATCGTAGGAGAGTCCGGTAGCGGTAAAACGACGCTTCTGCGAACGCTTTTGGGGCTCGTGCTTCCCGCGACAGGGGGTGTGGAACTCTGGGGACAGCCCTTAGACGCCATGACGGATGAGGAACGCCTGGCGGCGCGGCGGCGGTGTGGTTATGTTTCCCAAGACCCTTACGGTTCCCTGCCCCCGACCTTGACCGTACTGGGAGCCGTGCTGGAGCCCTGGAACATTGTCCACAGGCGCGGTCGGAAGCATGCGGAGGGCTCCACCAAGGCGAAAGAGCTTCTGACTGAACTGAAGTTGCCGGAGAACCTCTGGGGAGCGCGTGTGCGTTATGCCCTATCAGGCGGTCAGCGGCAGAGGGTGGCCATAGCGCGCGCCCTGATTCTGGAGCCGGAGTTGCTGCTCTGCGATGAGCCCACGGCGATGCAGGATGTATCTACGCGAGGCGAGGTGTTGGAGGTTCTGAACCGCCGCGTGGCGTTGGGCATGTCCATGATTTTGGTGACGCACGACTTACTGCTGGCCCGCTACGCCGCCAAACGCGCCCTAGTGCTCCACAAGGGGGAGGTCGTGGAGTCCGGGGACTCCGCAGAGCTTTTGGAACGCCCCTACCACCCGTACACTCGCGCCCTTCTGGCGGCGCTGCCAAGGATTTGATCTTTGTGGGGCCGCTAAGAACTCCTAACATAATTTACCTGTTTGGGCCTTTAGGCTATAAAGCAATTTTTAAAATGCGGTATTTCAAAGTAAACTTTATCAAGATAGCATGGTTATGATAGATGCTCTAA
>JAITGK010000097.1 GCA_031280635.1 Synergistaceae bacterium | reverse complement strand
AGAGTATCTATCATAACCATGCTATCTTGATAAAGTTTACTTTGAAATACTGCATTTATAAAAATTGCTTTATAGCCTGAAGGCCCAAACAGGTGGGTTATGTTAGGAGCTCTTAGAATCTGAGAGTGATATGCCAACGTGACAATGCTGTATACGAACTTGCTAAAACCGTTTCGAATAAAGAATTTGACTCAATTAGTATCGACAGGATAGCTCCATTTGGAAAAATGGAACGGTTTAAGGCGCGCAAAGACTGCCGTTGCGTCTTTTAACTTTAGACCCCTGATTGCAAATTGGTATTAGGCGTCAAGGTTCACCAGCGTGGCGTAGCGTTCGACGAACACCACTTCGACGATGGTCAGGGGGTTCGGCGTAGATCTCTTTGTTCGCCACAATCCCCTCCATCAGGTCTTCACATCGGTCGGGGAGGCTACCGGGTTCGCGTTGGGGAACGTCAGCGAGAGCTTTTTACCCCCTGTTCCCGTAAAGCTAGCTCATCCGCAAACTTGCCATCTCTTTCCCTCCTCCCCTAGTTATTGATTGTAGAGACCTCTGTCCGTTCCACTCGGTTCAGTGGGTACGACAGCACGGGCAACGCCAGGCCTACAATGTTCATGATCTTGTCTGGGTTCGCGGCATAGACCACGTTCCCCAGCGAGCAGCTCTTGATCAGCGTGTTCCCCGTCGTGGGGCCCACTCCCGCGTTCAACTTGATCGACACCGCGCTCTTCAGCACAGAATCCAACACTATCTCCTCATCCTCCCAAGGGGCAAGCCCCTTGACCCATTTATTGTCGATCAGCAACCTCACCGCCCCTCCCGTTGGTCGGGATTTCAACTTCTCTCTATAAAAAATGAAGGCGGGAGATCTTTTTCACTCAACCCGCCTTCATCTCTATTTAAACCTTCCAGTATCTTCTCTATCTCCTTTATTCGCTTTTCCGTGTCCGCCTGGCGTTTCTTTTCAAAAATATATCGGTACACCTCATCACGTTCCTCTTCACTCATACCCTCCAACAGTCCCGTTATTGCCGCTATTCTCCTATCTTCTCTGTCCGCGAAATTCTTGAGTCTACAACTCGCTTAACACGTTCAGGCCTTCGGCTGCTTCCGCTTCCTACGCTGACTCTAAATCGTTTCTTCCTAGCGTTCTCGGTCTTACAAAGGCCATGTCCGGTCGGATACGTTAAGGGACTTCCTGTCCAACAGCTTTACTATGCCCTCTGCTGATTCCCGCATATCCTTCTGTCCACCTTCCGGCTTTCATAGCTCTTCTTGGAGCGGATTTACAGACCTCCCCGGGCAAGAACGCTCGCTTTCACACTTATGCCCGCCACATCTACGTCTATGCTTTCCGTACAGGTACTGGACTTTGAAGATAATGGCCTCCTTATCCAGCATAGCCGCCTCGTATGTGATTTCTGTTCGTCAGGCCAGTGCTTTGCCTTCGGTTTCCTTTAGACTCCACCTCACGACGGACACCCTTGCCGTTCGGCTAACGTTTCCCCCTGTCGGGCATGTTCGGGACTTTCACCCTATAGCTCGCGCCCATGCCGGGCGCGCCATCAAAAACCCCCCAAGGGGTTTTGCCCTTTGGGGGGTCGGACTCCCGCTCAACGGGAGGGGCGGTAAAATGACCCCTACAGTATATGGGTCAAGGGGCTTGCCCCTTGACCCTTGAGAAGACGAGGGCTTTATCTTTCACCGTCAGCTCGATGGCGCTGCCGTCCGGGACGTTCCCCGCAATGAGGTCTCGGGCGAGTTTCGTTTCCACGTTGCGCACGATGTAGCGTTTCAGGGGGCGCGCGCCGTAGACGGGGTCGTACCCCGCGCTGGCGATGAAGTCCACCGCCTCCTCGCTGAAGGTCAGGGCGACATGGCGGTCAGCGAGCCGCGCGGACAACCCGGCCAGCAGCAATCGCACGATGTTTTGGATCTCTTCCCGGCGCAAGGGCTTGAACAGCGCCACGTCGTCCACGCGGTTCAGAAACTCCGGCCGGAACGACGCCCGCAGAGCCTCTATAACGCTTTTCTGGGCCCCGCCGCTTATCTCTCCATCCAAGGATATACCCTCCAGCAGAGTCGCGGCCCCGATGTTGCTGGTCATGATGACCACCGTGTTCTTGAAGTCCACCACATGCCCGTGACTATCCGTGACGCGCCCATCGTCCAGAATTTGCAGCAGGATGTTGAACACGTCCGGGTGGGCCTTCTCAATCTCGTCAAACAGGATCACCGAGTAGGGGCGGCGGCGCACGGCCTCGGTGAGCTGCCCGCCCTCCTCATAACCCACGTAGCCGGGGGGCGCTCCCACCAACCTCGACACCGCGTGCTTCTCCATGTACTCGGACATGTCCACGCGCACCAAGTTCTCCTCGCTGTCAAAGAGGGCCTCGGCCAGGGCCTTGGCCAGCTCCGTCTTCCCCACGCCGGTGGGCCCCAAAAAGATGAAGGAGCCGATGGGACGCCGGGGGTCTTTAATGCCGCTCCGCGCGCGAAGCACCGCGTCGGCCACCAGCCCCACCGCATCGTCCTGCCCCACCACCCGCTGGCGCAAAACCTCGTCCAGCTTCAGAAGCTTCTCCCTCTCCCCTTCTACCAGGCGCGTCACGGGAATACCCGTCCACCGACCGATGATGTCCGCGATCTCGGTTTCCGTGACCTCTTCGCGCAGCAGGGCGTCACCCTCCCGCCGCGCCGCGATAGCCTCTTCCTTCTCCTTTAGCTCCCGCTCCAACCGCTCCAACGTCCCATAGCGCAGCTCCGCCACCCTGTTCAGGTCGTACTCGCGCTGGGCCCTCTCAATTTGCGCCTTCACATCGTCGATGCGGGCCCGTAGCTCCCGGATGCCCGCGATGGCTCCTTTCTCCGCGTCGTACTGGGCGCGCAGGGCGTCGGCGCTCCCCCGGGCCTCCTGAAGCTCCTTTTGCAGGGCCTTCAGTCGCTCTTGGGAGGGAGCGTCCGCCTCGCGCTTCAGAGCGGTTTCCTCAATCTCAAGCTGCATCACCCGGCGGGCTGCCGCGTCTAGCCCCGACGGCAGGGAGTCGATCTCCGTGCGGATCATGGCGCAGGCCTCGTCCACCAGGTCAATGGCCTTGTCCGGCAAGAACCGGTCGGTGATGTAGCGGTTGGAGAGCGTGGCGGCGGCCACGAGGGCGTTGTCGCGGATTCTCACGCCGTGGTGGACTTGCAGCTTCTCTCGAATGCCGCGCAAGATGGATATGGTGTCCTCCACGTCCGGCTGCTCCACCCGCACGGGCTGGAAGCGCCGCGCTAGAGCCGCGTCCTTTTCAACGTGTTTGCGGTACTCGTTCATTGTGGTGGCGCCGATACAATGCAACTCGCCCCGGGCCAGCATGGGCTTGAGCATGTTGCCCGCGTCCACCGCGCCCTCGGCGGCCCCGGCCCCCACGATGGTGTGGAGCTCGTCGATGAAGAGGATGATCTTCCCCTCGCTCCGCTTGACCTCGTTCAAAACAGCCTTGAGGCGCTCCTCGAACTCGCCCCGGAACTTGGCCCCCGCGATGAGGGCCCCCATGTCCAGCGCGAACACCGTGCGGTCTTTGAGGCCCTCGGGCACGTCGCCCCGGACGATTCGCTGAGCCAGGCCCTCCACTACGGCGGTCTTGCCCACGCCGGGGTCGCCGATCAGAACGGGATTGTTTTTTGTCTTGCGGCTCAAGACGCGGATCACGCGCCGCACCTCTTCATCCCGACCTATCACCGGGTCCAGCTTGTTTTCCCGCGCCATGACCACCAGGTCGCGCCCATATTTTTCAAGAGCCTCGTAGGTGGCCTCCGGCTCGGCGCTCTGAACTCTCTGAGCGCCCCGCACCTCCGTCAGGGCCTTCAGAAAACGCTCTGACGTGAGGCTCAAACGGTTCAGAATTTTCCCGAGGTTCGTACCCGTCCCCTCGTCCAACATGGCCATGAACAGGTGCTCCACGGAGACATACTCATCCCGCAGGCTTTTGGCCTTCTCCTCGGCCTTGGCCAGCAGACCGCTCAGTCGCTGTGTGACGTAGACCTTCCCTGGCTCCGTCCCGCCGCCTGTAACCCTGGGCTTGTGGGCAATTTCATCCGTGACGAGTTGGAGCAGCACCTCCGGGTCCGCGTCCATGCGTCGCAACATACGCGGCACCAGGCCCTCCGCGTCCCGCAATAGCGCGGCTAGCAGGTGCTCCACATCCATCTCCTGATTGCCCCGAAGCGCCGCTAGACTCTGCCCCTCGGCCAGCGCTTCCTGGCTCTTGCGCGTCAGTTTGTTAAAGTCCATGGGAATCCCTCCGAAATATGGCAACGCTCGAAATATGGCAACGCTCGAAATATAGCGAAGCTATCTTCATTATACGCGCGAAGGACGGCATGGCCATGCGCCTGTACACAGAAAAATGTGATACAGTATGAGTCAGTATGGAAAGCTATCCGTGCATAAGCAAACGCTGATAGGAGTGTGATTGTGATGAGGAGCTTTTGGAAGGTGTTTTTCGCGGCGTGGGTCTTTGTTATCGTGATCGTGGGCGCGCCGGGGGCTTGCGCCGCGGGATTCGATACGTTCACCCTGGGGCTACCGGCGGACGCCAGCACCCTCGACCCCCAGCAGGCGGTGGACACAATGTCCTTCGCCGTTACCAAGCACATCAACGAACCCCTGGTGACGGTGGACGGCAAGACGAAGGAGCTGACGCCCGTGCTGGCCGAGCGGTGGGAAATCCTCGACCAACAGACCTACAAGTTCTACCTCCGCAAAGGCGTGAAGTTTCACAACGGCGAGCCCTTCACGGCTGAAGACGTGGTGTTTTCCCTGAAGCGCGTCGCGGATCCTAAGTCCGCCTACGCCAATTCCAGAGGTCGATTCATCGACATGAACGGCTTTGAGATCCTTGACGATCACACGCTGATCGTGCGCACCGTGGGACCCGTGGGGGGCTGGCTGGAGTCCATGAAGCACCCCTACGCCAGCATATACAGCAAGAAGGCGGTAGAACAAGCCGGCGCCGACTACTTCCGCAACCCAGTGGGAACGGGGCCGTTCAAGTTCAAGAAATGGGTCAAAGGCGAGAGCATTGAGCTGGAGGCGTTCGAGGACTATTACGGGAAGAAGCCGAACTTCAAGAACTTTCACATTCGCGTTCTGCCCGACGACAGCAGCCGCGTCATCGCGCTGGAGACGGGTAAGGTGGACATGATCTACGCGGCGCCGGCCAACGATCAAGAACGCCTCAACCAACCCTCCTCCAAGGTAAAGGTCATCAAGGCCCCCGGACTCAACCTGATTTACCTTGGCATGAACACGCAAAAAAAGCCGCTGAACGACCCTCGGGTGCGACTAGCCATCGATTACGCGATCAACAAAGACGCCTACGACCAGGTGGTGTACCAGGGGAACTCCACCCGTCCGGCGGGTCCGCTGGTACCTCTGAGCACTTTTACGCCCGCGGCGCCCAAAATTTACCCCTATGACCTCGCCAAGGCCAAAGCGCTTCTGACAGAGGCCGGGTACCCCGAGGGAATGACCGTGAAGCTGTGGATCAGCAACTTCCAAGACCGCGTCAACGGCGCGACGGTCATTCAGTCCATGCTGGCCCAGGTGGGGATCAAAGTGGAAATCGAGGCCTTCGAGTCTGGCGTCCTGGACGAGCGACTGGCCACCAAGGGGCAGGACTTGATCATCAGCACCTGGGGAATGCAGACCAACCGGGACGCGGGGCAGTTCTGGCTCCCCCTCTTCCACTCCAAGGCCATCGGCCCGACGAACTGGACGATACTCAGCGACCCAGAGCTCGACCGACTGATCGACACGGCCAACGCCACCGTGGACGCCGCGGCGCGGAAGGAACTCTTTCAGCGGATATGGGACAAGCTGGATATCCTCCACCCCATGGTCTGTCTGTCCGTGCCCAATGAACTCTATGGCGCCCGAAAAGACCTGAAGGGCCTGGAAGACCTCTACGACGGCCGCATCAACTATCTGGGCAATCTTTCTCTATAGCGAATCGCGCGTCATAACGTGTAAAAAGCGCTACCGCGCGTAAAAGGCTCTCAAACGTCTGAGAGGCAGGGTACTTCCCTTGCCTCTCGCTGTACGCTAGCTACTAGAAAAGATAACGCAGGCGGCTCAACTCCCTGCCCAGAGGAAGAAGGGCTATCAGAGCGCGGGAGATGGGTTGGAAGAAAACGTCGATGACGCCCGTGAAAAGCAGCGCGAAGAGGATGAACATCCCGTTCCGCTCCAGCCAGTTGTAGTAGTGAACGTAGCGAAAAGGCAGGAAGGCGTAGAGCACCTTGGAGCCGTCCAGAGGCGGGATCGGGATCAGGTTAAAGGCGGCGAGTCCCATGTTGATGCGGATCATCATCAGAAGTACCAGAGCCCCCGCGCGCCCCGTCAAAGAAAACCAGACGTCGCCGAAAAAACGCAGGAACAGCACGCAGACGATGGCCGTTAGGACGTTGCCAGCGGGCCCCGCTAGGGAGACAAGGACGATATCGCGCTGAGGATGATGGAAATAGCGCGTGTTGATGGGCACGGGCTTGGCCCACCCAAACCCGGCGAACAAAAGCAGCAGCGTTCCCACCAGGTCAAAGTGGACCAGTGGGTTCAGGGACAAGCGGCCCTGGCGCTCAGCGGTGGGGTCTCCCACCAGTTTGGCCGCGAAGCCGTGGCAGAACTCATGAAACGAAATAGCCCACAGCACAGCGGGCAGGGTCATGAAAAACATCAACACTCCGTCGCGGCTTTCCAAGTTTCGCAGCAATCCCATATCACGGTTCACCTCGGTTCTTACATCGATTCATCCCCACAAGCGTGGGGCCAACGCTATAGCCCGTCAGTCGCGCCTCAACATCTCCTGTAAGTATAGCACTTCATCCTCGCGAGTGAGGATCCTCCCATCCATGCGTTCCAGCCTTATGCCCTCCAGCATGTCGCCCAGCCATGGGCCGGCGCCGCAGCCCATCTTTTTGAGGTCGTCCCCTTTCAGAACGCCCTTCATGGGGGTCAAGGTGAAGAGATGCAGAGCGATCCAGCGCCGCGTCTGGACCCGCTTCACGCTGGCCATACAGTACAAGAGCGGCACTGAAAAATGTTTCTTCAGGAAGAGGTAGACCTCCGAGTTCCTAAAGGCCTTTTTCGAGGTGAGAAACTGCTCCACCAGGGGCAGGGAGGAGAGGCAGGCGGAGAGGACGCTCCGCTCGTGGGGTGAGAGGTTCAGGCGGTCCATGGCGGCGGAGCGGGCATAGGCGGGGGAATCCGAGAAGATCGCGGCCATGTAGGTCAGCCACTCCAGGCCTTTGAAGATCGTCTTCGTCCTTTTCATCCAGTGCAGGAGCCTCTGAAGGTACGTCATCTTCCGCTCGGCGGCGGGGCCAAAGTGGAGACTAGGGAACAGGGCCTCCCATATCCCCAGATCCCGCATTCTGGTGAATATTTCCCCAGGGCGGCGGTCTTTGCCGTTGAGTTCCATCTCTATCCGCACGCGGGGACTGGACAGCTTCCCCAAGAGCCCTCCCTTGACGGCGCCGCGGATGAGACGCAGGGTGTTGTCCTCGAACCTGAGCCCCAGTCGCTGTTCCAGGCGGACGCCCCTCAAAATCCGGCTGGGGTCTTCCACAAAGCTCAGGTTGTGCAGCGCGCGGAGGCAGCCTTCCTTTAGGTCTCCGCGTCCTCCGTAGAAGTCGATCAAAAGCCCCCAGTCGCTGGCGCTCAGGGAGACGGCGATGGCGTTGACGGAAAAGTCCCTCCGGGCTAAGTCCTGTTTCAGGGAGTCGCTGCTGACCTGGGGCATGGCGGCCGCGTACTCGTAAAACTCCCGCCGCGCCGTGGCAATGTCCACCTTCAGCCCTCCTGGAAATACGATGGTGCCCGTCTTGTAGCGACCGTGGACGGTGACACGGCAGCCTGGCTCGTTCCAGTTTCGGACAAAGGTCTCCGCGTCCCCCTCCACGGACACGTCCAAGTCCACGTTGGCGTCGCCCCTCAGGAGATCCCGCACCGCGCCGCCCACGATGTAGGCCTTCATGCCCAAGGTCTGGGCTTTTTCCCCGACGCGCCGCAGAAGACCCAGGATATCGGGGGTGAAGGACGCCTCCAAGAGCGGCGCCACGTCCTCCGTCCACAGGAAGCCGTCTCTATCCTTCTCGGCCCGCCCGCCCCGGTAGGACTGGAAGAGGGCGCGCACCAGGTCGGCCCTGGTCACAATGCCCGCCAGCCGACCGTCTTTCAGGACAGGCAGCCGCTCGAAACTGTAGGTCGCCATCAGCCGGTGGGCCTCGTTCACGGAGGCGTTGAAGGGGATGGAGATAACGCCCTCTGTCATGAAATCCCGTACCTTTGCCCGGTCGAAGCCGTGAAGGTGGGCCTTGTCCAGGTCTTTGCGCGTCATGATGCCCAGCAGCTCCCCTTCGCTGACGACGGGAAGCGCCTGGAGCCCAAAGCGGATCATGGTGTGGTAGGCGTCGCCTACCTCCGTGCCGGGCGCGATGGCCATCACAGGGGAGGTCATGATGTCCTCCACCATAACCAGCGGCGCTATGGCCTCGGGCAATTTCGCCTCCAGCTCCCTCAAGAGCTCCTTAGGGTCTCGGTCTGGAAGCGTCGCGGAACCGGCCTGAAGGTGCCCGCTGCCGCCATAAGGCGCGAGGAAGTCCTTCACATTCAAGACGTTGGGGGCGCTGCGGGCGATGAGACAGGTTTTTTTGCCGCACCGCACAGCCGCGATAGTTACGTGAGACTCACAGTAGTCCTTCAATTTGTGCACGAAAATGGAGAGCCCCTCCACGTATTGCTCCGATTCCGCCCAGGAGAAGACCACCTTCGCGCCGTTAATGTAAGTTTCGGAGGAGTTTTCGACCATGGCGTCCAGGAGTTTGCGTTCTTGGGCGGGCATGGAGACCTCCACCCTAGCGAGGATCATGGAAAGGTCGGCGTCCATCTGTCGGAGGCGCGCTATCGCCACGATGTCGCGGGGCGTGGTGGCCTCGTAGGTGAGGGCGCCCGTGTCGTCGTAGATGGCCAGAGCGAAAAGGGTGGCTTCCTCCTGGGTGACCGGCGCGCGGGCCTTCAAGAGGCGTTCCACGAACAGGGTTGTCGTCGCCCCCAGTTGTTCGTGGACCATCTTATGCGCGGGAATGTCGTCCACCGTGGGGGGGTGGTGGTCGTAAACGTGCACCTCCACGTCCTGCTTTCCCGCCAGGGCCGCGAAGGGCCCGATGCGAGACCGGGCGCGGGTGTCCACCACGATCATCAGAGTCACTTGATCCATGGGGATTTTGCTGGGCTTTTGTATCTTCCACATGTGCCCGTAGCGGTTCACAAAGTCCTTGACCCGGCGACTCATGGAGCCGGGTGGGCAAATGACGGCCTCAGGGTAGAGTTTTTGGGCCGCGATCATACTCGCGAGGGAGTCGAAGTCCGTGTTCAGATGGCTCGTTATCAAATGCAATGTTCCTCACCTCGCATAGATGTTGTGAGGCTTCGCCCCTTGTCAGGATAAGTCCCAAACTTCGATGAGGAGTTCTTGGTCAGCTTGGTCGGAGAGACAGGCGGCAATAGCCTTCCAGTCGAAACTGAGACGCCTCGTCCACCCCGCCGGTATGTAGCAAAACTCCTCGAAAAACCCCAGTCCCGGAAAGGAAGGGGGCCCGTTATCAAGAAGCGGCGGCAGCACGTCTCCCGCCAAGGCCCTGTAGAGATTGGGGTAGCCACAGTTGCTTTTCACCAACACAGCTTTGCCCGCCTTTTCTAGGTCCTTCAGCCATTTGTCGCCGTTTATACCCACCTCCCAATCCGCCAGCCTTCCCGCCTTGGGATCCTTGTCTTTCCCAAGGGTCGGGTCTTTAATGATGATCCACCAACCCAGCATGGAGGCCTCCTTTCAGGGCGCCGCACAGCCCTTTTACGATTTCCTTCAGCTCCTCCAGGGTGCCGTCGTTGTGAACGACGTGATCCGAGCGGGCCATGCGCTCTTCGGAAGGGAGGAAAAACCCCTCGCGCCTGGTCAGCTCCGCCTCGTCCCAGCCACGGGCGCGGCACCGGGCGAGTCGCGTCTCCCTACGCGCCGTCACGAACACTGTGGCCGTTATCCAGGGGGGCGCGCCCGACTCGAACAAAAGCGGGGCCTCCACCACGGCCCAGCCCCCTACGCCGCGTTCGGAGAAAAAAAGGTCGAGCCGGCGCTTGACCTCCGCCCAGACTCGTGGGTGCAAAAGCCCCATAAGCCACTTGTGCTCCCCTTGGTCGGTGAAGACGCGCTCCGCCACCGCCTCGCGCAGAACGCGCCCGTCCCCGTCTAGGATGCCCGCGCCCCACCTGCCCACCGCCGCGGCCGTGATCTCCGGAACCCTCCAAAGCTCCGCCACCACCTGGTCAGCGTCGATCAGGAACCCGCCCATACCCTCAAGGAGTTTGGAAAGTCTGGATTTACCAGCCCCAACGTCGCCGCTTACCGCTATAACTGTTTTGATACTCACGCCGCTCCTCCCCTCCTCGGTCGTCCACCATCTTGAAGCTGTCCGATATCTCGAAGAGGAACCTGGAAAAGCCCTTGTCGTGGGTCATACCGTAAAGCCGCCTGGCGCGCGCCGCCGTCAGGTAGAGACGTTCCTCCGCCCGCGTCATTCCCACGTAGCAGAGCCGCCGCTCCTCCTCTATCTGTTCTGGGCTCTCCTTCGCGCGGTAGTTGGGGAAGACGTCCTCCTCCATGCCCACCAGGAACACCACGGGAAACTCCAGCCCTTTCGCCGCGTGAAGCGTCAACAGGTTGACGACCTTTCGTCCCTCAAGGTCTTCCTTGTCGGCGTCGGTGAAAAGCGCCGCCTCGGCCAAGGTCTGAGCCAGGCCGCCGTCGCTCTGAGGGATGGAGCGCAACTCCATGACGTTTTCGTACCGATCTTCCCAGTCCTCCGGGTTTTTCTGACGCAGTAGGCCTTCGTAGTCCATCACGGTTAGGATATGGTCAACGGCCGCGCCGATGTCGTCCTCAACGCGCAGGAGCGCCGTCATGTTCCCGCCCAGCGCCTTTAACTCCTGTCCCACTTGCCCCTTGAGCGGACAAGCGCCTGCGGTCACGGCTTTCCAGAAGTCCTCTGGGGTCGAAAGAGCCGCGGTTTCCAGCCACGCCGTGAGTTCCTCCATCTTCTTGGGGCCAAGGCCCTTCACGAAAAGCCTGGCGGCGCGCTCGAAGGCGTTCACGTCGCCGGGGTTCACCGCCAGCTTCAGGACGGCCAGCACGTCGCGCACCTCCTTACGTTCGTAGAAGGCCACGCCCCGCACCACTCTGTAGGGGATGTTCGCCTCCAGAAATTTTTGCTCGTAAAGGCGGCTCATGGCGTTCTGTCGATACAGCACAGCGATGTCGCCGTAGTCGTAGGTCCTCCTCAGCCGCCCGACCTCCGTCGTGATGAAGTCCGCCTCTTGAAAGTCGCTGTTCGCCAGCAGGTTATAGACCTTCTCCCCAGGACCCCGGGCCGTGCGCAGGTTCTTTTCTCGGCGGGCGGAGTTGTTGCGGATCAGGGAGTTGGCCGCCCCCAGGATGTTGCCGGTGGAACGGTAGTTCTCGTCCAGCACCACCACGCGGGTCTTGACGCCCTTTCTCTGGAAGTCGAGCTCGAAGTTCAGGATCATGCTCACGTCCGCGCCGCGCCAGCCGTAGATGGACTGATCGGGGTCGCCCACCACCATCACCTGACAGTTCTCCCCAACTAGGTAGCGCAGCAGGTGGTATTGGGGTCGGTTCACGTCCTGATATTCGTCTACAAGCAGCCATTTTATCCGCTTCTGCTCCCGCTCTCGCAACGCGAGGTCCGTGGCCAACATCTGGAGTGGGGCGATCATCAGGTCGTCGAAGTCCACCGCGTTACGCTCGCGCAGAAGTTCCTGATATCGGTTGTAGACGTCCAGGTAAAGCCCCTCTAACAAGGAGTTTCTGGGGCCCGGAGACCAAGCTGATTTTTCCCTGGAAATGGCGTCCAGCACCGATGCTGGCTCAACGTCCTTCGTGTTGATGCGGGCGCTCTCCAAAATCTGCTTGATCAGGACGCGGCTGTCCCCTCGGTCGAAAACGGCGAAGCCCGATCGAATCTTGATTCTCTCCGCTTCTTCCCTGTTGCGGAAGAGGAAACGCAGCCCAAAAGCGTGAAACGTGCTAACCTGCACTTGACCGGCCCCTTGGGAGACAAGAGTGGAAACGCGCTCGCGCATTTCCCCCGCCGCCTTGTTGGTGAAGGTGACCGCGGTGATCTGCCAGGGCTCCGCCAAGCCCTTCGCGATCAACCAGGCCGCTTTGTGGGTCAACACACGGGTTTTGCCGCTTCCCGCCCCGGCCAGTACCAGAAGGGGTCCGTCCACGTAGGTCACGGCCTCCCTTTGGCGCTGAGACAGTTTGGAGAGAATCTGGTCAGCGTCAGACCACATGGCGTTTCTCCTCCAGACGTTTGGCGATGAAGGCGATCCACGACTCCAGCCCCGCGCCAGAGGTCAGGTCGAGTTCCATAATGGGAGCTTTGGGGTTGAGGGCCTTCACGTCCCGCGCAAACAGGGCCTTGTCGAACTTCACGTAGGGCAGTAGGTCTACCTTCGTCAGGAGTACCACGGCCGCTTGAGAGAAGAGCATGGGGTATTTGAGGGGTTTGTCCGCCCCCTCAGGAACGCTGGAGACGGCCACTTTAAAGTCCTCGCCCAGGTCAAACTCCGCCGGGCAGACCAGGTTTCCCACGTTTTCGATGAAGATGACGTCCAGATCGCGTCGGTACCGCGCGCTCGAAAAGCCGAGGGTTTGGAGCGCGTTTTCGATGACGTGAGCCTCCAGGTGGCACGCGCCTTTCGTGTTGATCTGCAGGGCCTCCACGTTTGCGGCGGCTAGACGCTGGGCATCCCTGGCGGTTTCGACGTCCCCCTCGATCACCAAGAAGGAAAAGGGGCTTTCGCGTTCGATATGGGCGGCTGTTTGCTCCAAGAGCGTAGTCTTACCGCACCCTGGCGAGCCGATGATGTTCACGCCTAGGATTTTTCGCTCTTTGAGCGTCTCGCGCACGCGGAAGGCGCATTTTTCGTCCTCCGCCATGACGGCCTGCCGTATCGTTATCACTGTTTCCATGTCCACTCAGTCCCCTGATTTTAAAAGTTTTTGCCGCTTGCGTCCAGCATATGACCTCCTCGTTTACGCTGTCAATATTATACTCGGATATCCACCGGTAAAAGAGCTTGCTTGTTTGACGTGGAGATTTGGGGAGGACAGAGCGAACTGAGACGCAAAGGCTTGCTCAAGTCCCTACAATGGCGCGGCGTGAGTCTTATGCGTTTGCCCTAGGATAAAAATCAATCTCTTGGCTAAGGATAATTTATGTTATAATCTATAAAAATGAAAATTTAGCGTAAGTTAAAATAATGTAAAAGGAGGTTGATTGAAAAAATAACTGCGACTTTGCAGTGGCAAATGCGACTATGAAGAATGGGGTTGTATTCAACCGTGCAAACCGCTAGGAAGCAGGGACAAAAATTTGATTTGAAAAAGTAACCGCGACTTTGAACGAGTAAACGCGACCCCTAAAAATAGCACGATAAGAACGGCTGTTTTTTTATTATTGGTGCTTGTTTTTTGAAGAATTTAGACCGTCGCGGTTATAAATTTTGCGGCGGTTTTTTTATGAGAGTTTTGTATAATGAATGATGACTTAATATAATTTCGCAGCTAATTACGCCGAAGGAGTTGATGGGC
>JAITGK010000116.1 GCA_031280635.1 Synergistaceae bacterium | reverse complement strand
GAGTATCTATCATAACCATGCTATCTTGATAAAGTTTACTTTGAAATACTGCATTTATAAAAATTGCTTTATAGCCTGAAGGCCCAAACAGGTGGGTTATGTTAGGAGCTCTTAGAGCCGGTTTTTGCTCTCTTATTTCCGCGCATGATTATGAAAAACGCCATAGAGGGTCATTCAGCGTTTCATTGAACTAACGATGAGTTGTTTGAAACAGCTTTCTATTTAAATAATTGGTATTGCCTGATTTGTAAAGTTTGTTTACAATGTAAAAAGGTCTTGCGTTGGTTTTTCGTTTTTGACAGTTTTGTATTTTGCGCTGTGAACAAAGAAGGGGTGAAGTGTTGTGGGTGAAAAGACGGTGACGCTGGACGGAATGTCTCTCTCGTTTGGGGATGTGGTCAAGGTGGCCAGGGAGGGATGGAGGGCGGAGTTGAGCGCCAAGGCGGGCAGGGCCGTCAGTGAGGCGGCCGCGCTGGTGGAGAGATGGGCTTCCTCTGATCAGGCGGTGTATGGGATCACCACGGGCTTCGGCGACTTGGCCTCCGTGAAGATCTCTCCTGGAGACCGCGGCGCGCTCCAGGAGAACCTTCTGCGCAGTCACGCCTGCGGGGTGGGCGAACCCTATCCTGTGGACGTAACGCGGGCTATCATGCTCTTGCGCGTCAACACCTTGAGCCGGGGGTACTCTGGCATTAGCCTCGCCACGCTCTCCACTCTCCTCCACCTGCTGAACGCGCGTATCCATCCCCTGATTCCCCGTCAGGGCTCCGTGGGGGCTTCAGGAGACCTATGCCCTCTGTCGCACCTGGCCATTGCCCTGCTGGGGGACGGCGACGCGGAGTACAAGGGTAGGATCGTCCCGGTGAGGGAGGCCCTGGCCGACGCGGGGCTCAAACCCATCTCCTTGGGGGCAAAGGAGGGCATAGCTCTCAACAACGGTACAGCCGCCATGTGCGCCGTTGGGGTTCTCGCGCTTGTGGACGCGGAAAAACTGGCGAAGATGGCCGACATCGTGGCCGCTATGTCCATAGAGGCCCTCCACGGCGTACCCTACGCCTACGACCCCCGCACCCACGCGCTTCGCCCCTACAAGGGTCAGAGCGACACGGCCTCGAACCTCCGCCGACTCATTGAGGGGAGCGAGATCGTCCAGCACTACAAAAAAGACCGGGTGCAGGACGCCTACTCCCTGCGCTGTGCGCCACAGGTTCACGGAGCCAGCCGTGACGCCTTCGCCTACGTTCGCTCCGTGCTCCAAATCGAAATTAACTCCGTGACGGACAACCCACTGATCTTTCCGAATGACGAAGAGGCCCTGAGCGGCGGCAACTTCCACGGACAGCCCCTGGCCCTGGCGATGGACTTTTTCGGGATAGCGGCAGCGGAGCTTGCTAGCATCTCGGAGCGCCGCCAAGCCCGCATGGTGGACGCCTCCCTATCGGACCTACCCCCCTTTATCATCAAGGACAGCGGCCTCAACAGCGGGTTCATGATTCCCCAATACACCTCCGCCGCTCTGGTGTCCGAGAACAAGGTCTTGGCGCACCCATCGTCGGTGGACTCCATCCCCACCTCCGCCAATCAGGAAGACCACGTTTCTATGGGCGGCTATTCCGCCAGAAAGGCGGCCGTGATTTTGGAGAACGCCCGCAAGGTGCTTTCCATTGAGGCCCTTCTCGCCGCCCAGGCTTTGGAGTTCAGCCTCTCGACCCACAAGCCGGGGCGCGGAACCCTGGCGGCCCATCACTGTGTCCGAGAGGTCGCTCCCTACATCGAGAAGGATGAGTACCTGTACCCCCTGATCCAAAGTGTTGATGGACTGATGGAACGCGGCGCTCTCGTGGACTCGGTGGAAGCCGAGATCGGCGCTTTGGCTTAGATCCGTTGGCTCTTTGTTAGTTATGAGCTTTTTACACGCCATTGTTGGTATATAATTATCAATCCGCTATAACTTTTTTGAAAGGAGATACTGTTATGCTTATCACCAACCCGGTTGTTGTTTCCGTAACTGTAATGATTATTCTGTGTCTTTTCAATCTGAACATCGTCCTCTCCCTGCTGCTTGCCGCTCTGACGGCAGGTCTCACCGCGGGGTTCGCTGGGGGGATTCCCACCGATATGTCCTTTATGGCGATGTTCATGAAGACCTTGTCAGGCACTATGTCCACGCTGATTGGCGGCATGGGTGGCAACTCCGAGACCGCGCTTTCCTACTTCCTTCTTGGGACCTTCGCCGTGGCCATCGGCAAAACCGGACTGGCGGATATCGCCTGCAGAACCATCGCGTGGGTGTTTCAAGGTCATAGGCTCCCGTTGGTGATCGTTATCGCGGGAATTTCCTGTCTGTCGCAGAACCTAGTTCCGATCCATATCGCGTTTATCCCTATCCTCATCCCGCCCCTGTTGAGTCTCTTCAACGAGATGAAGGTGGACAGGCGACAGGTGGCCTGCGCTCTGACCTTCGGCCTGAAGGCGCCCTACGTAAGTCTTCCTCTTGGTTTCGGCCTCATCTTCTACAACATCATTTCGAGAGAAATGACGAACAACGGAATACCCATAGAGGCAGGGAATTTTGCCGCCCTGAAAGAGGGGGGTTTTGCCGCCTACAGAGCAGCGGGAACGGTCGCCTCCCACACGTGGATTCTCGGCGTTGGAATGGTAGTCGGGCTTTTTCTATCTGTGTTCGTGGCCTACAACAGGCCAAGGAACTACGCCGACGTTCCTATAGCCAATATTGACAAACAGGTAGGCGGCGGTTTTACGCTGGCGCACCTCATGACGTTCGTCGCCGTTCTCGTGGCGTTCTACTTGCAGTTGAAGACGGACTCCCTGGCAATCGGCATTCTTTCCGGCATTCTGCTTATGATCATCACCGGAGCCCTCAAATGGAGGGACATCGACGGGAGTTTCCGAGGCGGCATTGAGATCATGGGTCTCATCGCGTTCGTCATGCTCATCGCGGCGGGATATGGTCAGGTGCTGCGTGAGACGAAGTCCGTTGACCATCTCGTAAACGCCGTGGTGGGCATGGTAGGCGGCAGCAAGATATGGGGCGCGTTTTTGATGCTGATCGTGGGACTGCTGGTCACGATGGGCATTGGCACCTCCTTCGGCACCATCCCGGTGGTGGCTGCAATCTACTGCCCGCTGGCCATCGAATTGGGCTTCTCCGCGGGAGCGACGGCCTGCTTGATCGCGGCGGCGGCGGCCCTGGGCGATGCGGGCTCCCCGGCCTCCGACACCACGCTGGGGCCTACGGCGGGTCTCAATGCGGATGGACAGCACAGCCACATCTGGGATACCTGCGTGCCCACGTTCACCTTCTATAACATCCCGCTGTTCATCGCTGGCATGGTCGGCGCCATGATTTTTTAGAGCAAGCGGAGAGCAAAATGGACGCGCTTGCTTTTGACCCCTCCTTCAAGGACGTGGTTAAGGCCTATCGACTGCTGAAAAGCAGGGTGAGGCACACCCCGACGGAGTACTCCCACGCCCTCAGCGAGGCGGTCGGGGCCCCTGTTTACGTGAAATGGGAGAACCGGCAGTTCTGCGGCTCGTTCAAAATCCGGGGAGCGTTCTACAGGATGGACGTTTTGAACGAGGAAGAGCGGGTCCGGGGGGTTGTCACCTGCTCCAGCGGCAATCACGGGCAGGGGGTGGCTCTGGCGGCGCGGGAGATGAAGTTGAAGGCCGTGGTGTTCGTCCCCCAGGTGTGCCCCGAAGTTAAGAAACAGGCGATTCGGCGGCTAGGCGGCGACGGAGTGAGGCTTGTCGTCGCCGGCGGGGACTTCGACTTTGCCGACCAGGAAGCGGTAAAGTACTCCAAGGAGACGGGGGCCACGTACATCTCCTCTTTCGAAGACCCTTACCTCATCGCGGGGCAGGGCACGGCGGGACTGGAGATGTTCATGGACGAACCGGAGCTGGACTACCTGGTGGTTCCAGCCGGCGGGGGAGGGCTTATCAACGGAATTGCCATTGCGGCGAAGGCGGTGAACCCGGAGGTGGAGATTTTCGGGGTTCAGTCGGTTGCGTCGAACCCCTGGGTGGCCTCCTGGGCGGGAGGCAAGGTCAAGTCCGTGGAGTATCTGGAGACTCTGGCCGATGGTCTTGCCGGGGCCATTCCCCAGAGTCTCTTGACACTGGCGAAAAGGCGAATATCCGACATCTTCGAGGTGACGGAGGAGGACATCCGACGCGCCATAGCTTTCATACATAAAGAGCACCGTCAGGTCATTGAGGGCGCGGGCGCGGTGGGCGTAGCAGCGCTCCTGACCGGCAAAGCGAACCCTCAGGGAAAGAGGACTGGGGTCTTTATTTCAGGAGGCAACATCGACAGCGACCGCTTAAAAGAAATACTTGCCGAATATTGAAAAAATACTCAATATAGCTGATTAAGTCAAGAAATAAAAACACCAAGATAGCTATACACCACTCTTTCGAGAGAACCGTCTTGCGGAATCAAATGTAATGTCAACAACTTAAGCGTTTATGCAAGGGATTTCCTGTTGTGATGATACCTCGTCCTTCTCGGAGTAAGCGGTCTTTCCACAGAGCGCCCCGGTTGTATGGGCACGACGGATTTTTCAGTCTCAACGGCAATATTAACCTTCTAAAATAAGTCTCGCAATTTGATTCAAGCTGCGTAGGATATATCATGAGCCTTGTAGAGGTTGGCAATTAGCTCATGATTGCGCTGGATTTTAAGGGCGGTTTTATGTGCATTCTTTTTGAACTTCTCCAAATTGGCGGAATCTCCGCATTGCTCAAGTGTTCTTTTGAGCGTTCCGTTGAAATACTCATCAGGATTCAGCTCAGGCGAATAGGACGGCAAGTAATACACTTCAATTTTATCCTTGTTTGCGGCTAGAGGGCTGTAAAGCTTAAAACTGTATCAAAAAATACTACCCAAAATCATTGCGAGAAGAAGGGGGTAGGATACAGTCGTTTCAACTTAATTCTTGCATCTTCGGCAGTGAACTGCCAATTAACTCCCTTTTGGCGGATGTTCCTGTCTATTT
>JAITGK010000134.1 GCA_031280635.1 Synergistaceae bacterium | reverse complement strand
CGTTCCAGGCCATGGATATCACGATAACGCCGAGGGGAACGGCCTACATCCTGGTTTACAACATGAACTGGCCTACGATAGACGCGCGGATTTACAAGGCGAGCGTCGGCGACCTCGCGAATGGAGGCATGGGAACCCAGTTGCCCGCGATAGCCAGCGCGGAAGGCGCTTCGTGGCTTATGCTGTGGGACGAAGCCGACGCGACGCTCTGGGTTGGGGCGGGGAAAGAGATCGAGGCCCGCGACGCCAATGGTAACGTCGTCAAAACGTTTACCCCCGCCGATCTGGGGGACAACGCGTATTCAATAGCCCTGATAGGCGGTGGCGGCGACACCGGCGGCGGCGGTAGCGGCGGCGGATGTGACGCCGGCTTTGGCCTGTTCGCTCTTCTTGCCGTCACGCTTGTGGTGTTCACGCGCCGCAGAAACCGCGGATGAGTTTTTTACGTGTTTCGCGTGAGGGGGCGAGCCTTGCCCCCTTTTCCAAAAAATGGTTCGCCGCGCTTTGCGCTTTGGTCGTCACGTTTTCGACCCAGGCCAGCGCGGCCCTGAACCTACCGGAGGAGATCGTGAGCGGCTCCGCGATCTACGATGAGAATGAGGATAAGTACCTGTCTCCTGGCATGGTCACGGTGGTACGGCCTCAAGCCCGGGCTGGCGAACAGAAAAACCTGCCCGAACTGCTGGAGGAGGTCCCCGGCCTTCGCGTGATCCGCCTTCAAGGCCGCAACGGGTACTCCGTGGCCTCGGTGCGGGGTAGCACGTCCTCGCAGGTGGCCGTGTACGTGGACGGCGTGTTAATGAACCTGCAAAGCGAGGCCGCCGTTGACCTCTCCGCTATTCCGGTGGACAACGTGGAGCGGATAGAGGTTTACAGGGGATACATCCCTGCCCAGTTCGGCGCTCAGGCAATGGGCGGCGTGATCAACATCGTGACCAAATCGCCGGAACACCCAAGCACGGAGGTCTTGCTGGGAACCGGCTCGTTTGGCCTGTTCAAGGGGTCGGTATCGCGCGCGGCGCCGCTCGGCGACGGGAAATTTTTTGGCTCGTTCGGATATGAGACATATGACGGCGGCTTCAGCTACTGGAACGACAACAACACGCCATACAACAACACCGACGACTATGAGGCGAGGCGGCGGGGCAACGGCTTTGAGAACACCGACGCCCTATTGAAGTGGGGGGACGCCAATTGGCGGACGCGGGCGTCGTGGGTGAGAAAAAACCGCGACATACCCCTGATCGGGCCTGGGCTCGACAAGCCAGGCATAGAAGCCCGATTGTGGCCGCTCTTGGACACCGACAGATGGGATCTGTCGGCGGGGCGCTCTCACAAGTTCGGTTCGGTAAACTGGGCGTGGGAACTGTCGCGCACAGGGCAGTCGAAACGCTACGACAGCAGGCGGGGAGCTGCTTTAAGCCCCATCGGCGGATCGGGCGTCACCAAAAGCGAGTACACCACGTCAAAGTATAGGATCTCGCTGAACGCGAACAGCACGCTGGGCGAGCGCCACTTTTTGGAGCTGCTGACCGAATACTCGGACGAAACCCTGGACGTGGACGGCGACATTATCCACGAGTACATGGGCGGTATAGACAAGTACAGCAGGCGCGGATGGAATATCAACGTTCAGGACACCATAGCTCTTGACGGGGCGGGCAGTTTTCTGGCCACTCCATCCATTCGCTGGCACAAGTTAGGTGACGAGGATCATCGCACCTGGCAGCTGGCCGTGACCAAGGAATTTTCTCCTTCGCTGATGCTGAAGGGCGCGGATGGAACCTACGCGCGCGCGCCCAACATGTATGAGGAGTTCGGCGACGGGGCGTTTGTGCTCCCATCCGTCAGAGGGTTGAGTTGGGAAACCGGCAAGCAGTTTGACATTGGCGTCATTTGGAGCGGAACTCCAAGTATCTTTGGTAACCAGGTTTTGAGGGCGCGGAACGCTTCCTTATCTCTATCTGGCTTTTTGCGCGAGACGGATAACCTGATAGAGTTTGTGGTTGTGAACCCCAGGTACGGCAGGTACGAGAACGTGGCGAAATCGGAGGTAAAAGGAGTGGAGCTGGAAGGGAAACTTGACTGGAAGAAGTGGGCTTTTTCGCTGTCCAGCACATGGATGGAGGCGGTCAATAGGACTCCTGACGACCCAGGAGCGGTAAGGTACAATGGAATGACGCTGCCAAACCGGCCCGAGTGGAGCGGAACGGCCAAGCTGACCAGAAGGTTTGACTGGGGCTCCGCTTTTGTTGAATATCAGTACATCGGCGAGAACTTCGCGGACATGTCAGAGCACGTGCTCTTCGACGCCAGAAACGTCTTCCATGTTGGTTTCAAATACGACGTCAATCCGACGACGCGCCTCGCCGTTGGGGTGAACGACGTGTTCAACGACGCGGACAACTGGCGTATGAGACCGAACGGTCTGGGCGGCCCCACTCGCATACTTTGGTATCCTGTGGAAGGCCGATCGTACTACCTAACGCTGACCGTGAAATTGTAACCATCATGGAATTCAAGACATTGACGCTTGGGATGTTCGTTTCCATGGCCTCGTTCTCGGTGAAGGCGGGGCTTGGCTGGGGGTACCTTCTTTCGCGCCGCGAGAGGGCGGGAAAGATCGCCGCCTCCGCGTTTCTCGCGGGGGCGTACGCCCTGCTTTTCGCCGCGGCTGGGCTCGTCGCGCCCCGCTTCGCGAGTGACTATGAACTGTTTCTACCACTCTGGCGGGAAGGCGTGACGCTCCACTGGGCGGCGGCTTTGCTTATTCTGACCTGGGGCGCGGCGTTGCTGAAGTCGGGGGACGGCCATGGCAGCCGGGCTTGGTTCGCCCTGGTCGTTCCATGCCCAGTGTGCGCTGGGGCGGTGCTGGCGTCGGCCTCGTGCCTTACCCTGTACTTCCCCGAACAGGCGACTCCCGCTCTAGTGGGTCTCTACGCGGCGTTCATGATGGTCGCCGCCGTCACCGCCGCTGTTATGTCCCGCGACGGGGGCGTGGGGAAAAAACGCGCGACCGCGTCCCTGGGAACGGCCATGGTACTGATCTCCGCGTATTTTATGCTATCCGCGTTGGTGGCTCCCCACTTCCCGGAGGCGAGGCGCGTCTACAGGATAGCCGCCAACGCGGGAACGGCGAGCGCGCTGCTTCAGTCGGCGCTTTACCTTATATCGTCCTCCATGCTTTACCCAGCGATGTTTCTGCTGGTGGCCGGGTTCGCCGCCGTCACCGCCAGCGCCGGCGCGACGGTGGCGGAATGGGCCCGGCGTCACGGGGCGGGAAGGACGGAGCCTGAGATGGCGGAGCTGGAGAGGCTCGACGAAATCCTGATCCGCCCTGGCGTCTCCTGGGACGACGTGGAGACACTGTGGCGCGCGATCAGGCTGAAGAGGTGGAAGAAGCTAGATCATCTCCGCGTACTGACGCGCCTGAGTCCCGCCATGGGGTTGGTGGGCACATTGATCCCCATGAGCACAGGGCTGGCCTCGCTGAGTCAAGGGGACGTAAGCCGACTGTCCTCCGACCTGGTGATCGCGTTTTCCACCACGGTGGTGGGCCTCTGTTCCGGCGTGGCGGCATACGCGCTGTACACGGTGAGGTCGCGCTGGCTGGAGGAAGACCTGCAGGCCCTGCAAGTGGCGATGGAGGCCCGCGCCTCCCAGATCGCGGGGTCCAAATGAGGCGCTTGAGCGTGGATTCATGGAGTCCTGGCGATGCCAGCGACCCGATGAGCGCCGTCGCGAACCTGCTGGATATTTTTTTGGTGTTTATTGTAGCGTTGATGGTGAGTTTCCTGTCGGCGTTCCAGCTCCAAGACCTACTAGCGCGGGACTCCAGCGTGACGGTGATGAAGCAATCCGCCGATGGCGAGGTGACGCTTGTGATAAAACAGGCGCGAAAAATCCAGGTTGTGAAGATGACAAAGACCGAGGCTGAAGGTAAAGGCGTTCGTTTGGGCGTGGCGTACAGGCTTGAGGACGGAAGCATGGTTTATATGCCGGATGAATAGCCGCGTTCCAGCGAACGCGATAAGGAGACTAGCGAATGAATAAAAAACTTGTTTTGGTTGTGGATGAGATGTCGGAAAGAACCAAAGAGATGACCCGACAAAGGATCGAACCAAGCGCGGAAATAGTTTTCAGCGATGCTGACCCGGCGATCAACGAAAAGTACATGGCGGACGCGGTGGCGCTTATCACCAGTACGAGGGGGGTTTCGCCCGAAACGCTCGCGCAAGCCGTAAATTGCCGCTACATACAAAAGTACGGCAGCGGAACCAACAACATCGCCGTCAAGGAAGCGAGCGCCCGAAAAATCGCCGTAGGGGCCGCGGTGGGAGGCAACGCCCGTTCCGTGGCGGAGTACGCGCTAGCCATGGCCCTGGCCGTATACAAACACCTGATACAGAGTCATAACGCTTTAAGGCAGGAGGGGCGTTGGCTGAGAACGCTGCTGTGCGATCAGAATTACGAGCTCAGCGGGAAAAAAGTCGGTATCGTCGGTTTCGGCAACATTGGAAAAAGCCTGCGGCGCTTGCTGCTTGGCTTTAGCTGTGACGTGAGTTACAACGACGCGCGCCGCCTTTCCGCGGCAGAGGAGAGCGCTCAGGAAGTTGTCTATATGGAACTTGATGACATCATGCGGAGTTGCGATTTGGTATCCCTGCACTGCCCACTTCTGCCGGAGACAAAGGGCATGATTGACGCGCGCCGCGTCAGTTTGATGAAACCAACCAGCGTATTGATCAACTGCGCCCGCGGCGGGGTGGTCGATGAAACGGCGCTCTATGACGCGCTGAAGGAGCGCAGAATATTCGGCGCCGCTGTGGACAACTACGAGACGGAGCCATAGGAAAGGATCACCCTTTTACGAAACTTGATAACGTTCTTTTGAGCCCACACAACGCCGGAGGCACCGTCGAAAGCATGGAGGCGATTGTGGCGCGCGCGGCTAGAAACATCAATTCCATTTTGGCTGACGGAACAACCGCCTGCCCGGAGGATTTGGTCAACCGCGCGGATTTGGGACTGTAGGAAAACGTTGAAGGAAACGCCAATTAAATGGGGTTCTTAGGGGTCCGAGACCCCTAAGTGGGGTTTGGGGCGGAGTCCCATATGGATTGAATCAGTCGCGTTATCGTAAAGCGTATTCAACACAAGGGCAAAGACGAAACTCCATTTATCGCTTTTTCAATGCCAAGGCAATATTAAGGGGTCATCATGAAAAAGAAGCTGAAGATATTCTTATCACTGATTTTGATATTATTGTCGCTGTTTTTGATACTGGGTACCATGTGGACCCAACCCGAAGCCGGGGTGTTCGTTGACAAAAATCAAGACTATTTAAGCACTCTTGCGCTAAAAATCGAAAAGATACCACAGGAACGCAGGAAGAAGGCCATGTTGCTGCGCCTTGGGCCGGAGGGACCCCTGACGCCAGGCGGCGACGCCTTTCACACCAAACTGCTGAAGCTCGCGGGCGGCGTGCCGGGGGTTTTTGGCGGCGCGGACAACGAGCTCGCGCCGGTGAGCCTGGAGCAGTGGCGCAAGTTCGCCCCCGACTTCGTTTACACGGTTTCCTCGGAGTACGGCGCGGTGCAAAAACTTCTGGAGCGGTCGGAGTGGCGCGACGTTCCCGCTGTGAAGAACGGCCGGATCGTGCCCTTCGCCGACGAGCTGGTATCCCAGGCCTCTGAGTATACGGGGTATTTCGCCTCCTGGCTGGCCTCGGAGATGTACCCGGACGAGTTCGCCAACGAGAAAAATTTAGTTCACCCCATGAAGGCGACGGGAGAACGCCCCCTTTCCATTGACGTTCCCTACGTGCGGCAGGCGCGGATTGTGGAGAGCGTCATCATGGACTTCACCCACAAAACGCTGCTGGTGGACTTCAAGAGACCTCAGCGGATCATCTCCACCAACTCAGGGCAGCTAGACGGCATCATGACCGTGGGCAACTCCTACTCGCCGCCTCAGACTTGGGGCATCTACCACAAACTGGGCTTTGAGCGCTCTCAGTCGGATTTGTTCCAAACGCTTGATCTCGACGAGGCCGCGTCCAGCGTCATGGTGACAGGCGCGGACATGGACAACGTGGTGATAAAGACCGCGTCCTACCGGGACATGACCGCTACGGCCATCGTCACCGCCGGCGTGGAGTCCAACGCGCTCAGAACGTCAAAGGACACGGGCGCTTGGTATGAGCCGGGTACCATCAACATTCTGCTCATGACCAATCACCAACTGACTGACCGGGCGCTGGCGCGGGCGATCGTCACCATAACGGAGGCCAAGACCGCCGCCCTGTGGGACATGGACATCAGGAGCGCGCGGACCCGAGCGGAAAACCCCGCCACTGGGACGGGTACCGACACGGTCGTTGTGGTGTCTGGGGAGGGCGTCCCTCTAAATGGGTCGGGAGGCCACGCGAAGATGGGAGAGCTGATAGCTGGCGCGGTACACCAAGCTGTGCGGGAGGCGCTGCTCAAGCAGAATGGGAAAGCCCCAAGGCGCGGCGTCGCCGAAAGGCTGAGGGAACGGGGGATTTACATTGCTCACATGCCGCCCGACTGCGCGCCGCGGATGGAAGCTTTACTGCGGTCGCCGAACTCCGCCGCGCGGGGTTTCATGGAGGCGACCTTCAGCGTCAGCGACGCCTTTGTCATGGGGCAGGTTTCCGACCTGCGTTCCTTCAACGCCTGGGCTTTGGCGGTGGCGTCGGAGACGGCGGGACGACCTGTCGAAAAGCTGGAGGACGTCTTCGACGGAACTGGAGTACCGGAGGTTTTAGACACGGCGCTGGACGCTCTTTTAACTGGCATAAGAAAGAGGGACAACCCATGAGACGCTCTCTTGGCTTGTTTTTTGTCTTGTCTCTTTTCGCGGGCGCGGCCTCTGCGGGGGCAAAGGGCAGCGCGGCCCTCATCGTGATTGACGCGGACAGCTATGTTGTTCAGCGGGCGGTATCGGATCTGGAGCTGCCGGAGGGCTTTACCGCCCGCGCGTTCTGCGCGTCCGACCTGGCTGAGGCGGCGCGCTTTTTGAGGGACAGCTCCGTTATCGTGGTGGATGTGATGGATAACGCGCTGTCGAGATACATCATTGACAACGGCCTGCTGGATGGCAGAAAAGTCCTGGCCCTGCGCGGCTCGCAGGACGACGTGTCCCTCAAGGCGAAGGGGTTTTTGTTCGATGAGGAAATTTCCTCATACTACATGTATCTCAGAACGGACAACGTTCAAAACATGTTGAAACGCGCCCTCGTCCTGGCCACGGGCGCGGAGATAGCCTATGAGCCCGTGAAGACGACCCCCGATGACGGGCTTTACCATCCAGAAGCCGGGGTAGACGGGGTTTTTACCTCGGCGGAGGAATATTTGCGCTGGTACAGGAGCGCTCCGAACCAGCCTTGGCTGGGTCTTATGTTCTTCTCCACGTCCCTGGCGGACGGACAGCGGGAGGCGTTCGACGACCTCATCAGGAAACTGGAGCGGGGTGGCTTCAACGTCCTGCCGGCTTTTGGGAAGGATCAGGCGATCATTGAGTCTTATTTTATAGACGGGACCGGGAAGCGAAGAGTTGACGCCGTGCTCTCTTTTTCGCTGAAATTTTACATGTCCCTGAGCGAGGGCCTCGCTCAAAGCATCGCCAGCCTGGACGTCCCCATATTCAACGCTATCAATATGTATTCGGCCACCATCGGCGAATGGCAAAAGAGCGAGGCCGGCATACCGGCGCTGGACGTGATATGGACAATGGCCACCCCTGAAATATCCGGCGTCATCGAGCCGACGCCGTTGATGGGCAAGGTAAGAGGCGCGAACGGCGGAACGGTCTATCGCTACGAGCTGATCCCCGGAATGATCGAGAGGCTCGTCCCCCGTCTCCACAACTGGATAAAGCTCCGCAAAACGCCCAACGCGGAGAAGAAAATCGCCATACTTTACTACAACAACAGTCAGGGCAAGCAGAACATAGGAGCGAGCTACTTGAACGTGTTCCGCAGCCTGGAGGAGATCCTGGACGGAATGAAGCGCGCTGGGTACAACATCGACCTGAAGCTGGACGAGGAGGAGATAAAGGGGCTCGTGCTGAGGGGAGGGCGCAACATCGGCTCCTGGGCGCCCGGCGAGCTGGACGCGCTTGTGGAGTCCACGCAGGTCGTCAAGCTACCGCTGTCTCGTTACAGAGAATGGCTCGCGGAGCTGCCGGGGGACTTCAGGGCGCGCGTTATTGGGCAGTACGGCGACCCCGCGACCAGCGACCTCATGATAAAGGACGGGAACATCATCATCCCGATGGTGAAGGCCGGCAACGTCATCCTGCTGCCTGAACCAGCCCGGGGAGCCGCGGACGACCCGATGAAGCTCTACCACGACCCCTTGCTCTACCCCCATCACCAGTACCTGGCCGCGTACCTCTGGCTCGAAAAGGAGTTCGGCGCCGACGCCATGGTTCACCTGGGTACCCACGCTACTTACGAGTGGATGCCGGGGAAACAGGCGGGGCTGTCCCTTTCCTGCCCGCCTGAGGTGTTGATCACGAACATCCCCAACATCTACCCCTACATCGTAGACGACGTGGGGGAGGGGATTCAGGCGAAACGCAGGGGGAGGGGCGTGGTGATCGACCACCTGACCCCGGCCCTGACCATAGCGGAGGGTTATGGCGAGTACGCCGAGTTGAACGGGCTTTGCGCCGATTACCAGCAGGCGAAGTCAATGGACGCGGCCACGGCTGAACTCTACCTCGAAAAGATCCGCGCCGCGGTGACGGCGTTGGGGTTGAACAAAGACCTCGGCCTTGGGGAGATCGCCAGCGCGGACGTGCTGGCCATCGCGCAATACCTGGAGTACCTCGACGACGTTTACGTCCCCTATGGGCTTCACACCTTTGGGCGCTCCCCGGATAGCGAACAAAGGGAATTGACCGTGGGCGCTATCCTAAAGCAGAACCCAGACTTACCCTCAAGCGTCGTGGTGGACAAGCTCAAGCGATCTGGGCCGGAGGAGATGAGCCACTTCCTCCGAGCGCTGGAAGGCCATTACGTTCCGCCCGCCGAGGGCAGCGACCCGGTGCGCAATCCCGCGGTCATTCCCACGGGGAGGAACTTCTACGGCCTATCCCCGAACCGCCTGCCCACCCCGGAAGCGTGGAGGCTGGGTCAGAAAGCGGCCAAGGAGATCGTGGAAAAATATATCAAGGAAAAGGGCGCTTATCCTGACAAAGTGGCTGTGGTGCTCTGGGCCGTGGAATCGCTTCGAAACGAGGGACTGAACGAGTCCACGATACTATCGCTGATCGGCGTGGAGCCGGTGTGGGGTCCCACGGGCGTCGTGACCGGGACGCGCCCGATACCGGCGACCCGTCTAGGGCGGCCTCGCGTGGACGTGGCGGTGGACGTGTCCGGCCTGTACCGCGACCTGTTTCCCGACAAGGTTCTGTTCATCGACGCCGCTATCCGGCAAGCCGCCGCCCAGGACGACATTGAGAACTTTATCCGCCGCAACGACCAGCGGATAAAGGAGAAACTGATTGAAGCCGGAATGAGCGAGAGGGACGCGGGGCGTTTTTCTAGGGCGCGCGTCTTCTCGGAAGCGCCGGGGGCCTACGGCAACCGGGTGGAGGAGCTGGTGTCGGCCTCCGGGCTGTGGGAGGACGAATCTACCGTGGCCGAGGTGTTCCACAGGCATACAGGCTACGCCTACAGCGGGGATTTCTGGGGAACTCCAGCCGAGTCCGCCCTGATCGAGAACCTGCGGGACGCGAAGGTGGCGTGGCATTCGGTTTCGTCGCAGTACTACGGGCTGATGGACAACGACGACATGTTCATGTACTTGGGCGGGCTTTCGATGGCGATACGCAGTCTGTCCGGCGCGTCGCCTCGGACGATGATCGCCGATCAGCGGACGCTGGGCGACGTCAAGATGGAGGAGTTGTCGAAGTTCCTGGGAGCCGAAATGCGCTCGCGCTACCTGAACCCCAAGTGGATAGAGGGGATGAAGGCCGAGAACTACGCGGGGGCGCGGGAGATGTCCAATTACGTGGAATATCTCTGGGGCTGGCAGGCAACCACCCCGGACGACGTGGACGAGTCGGCCTGGGAACAGACGTACCAGGTGTACGTAGAGGACAAATATGGGGTAGACATAAAGAACTTCATGGATGAGAACAACCCCTGGGCGTATCAGTCGCTGACGGGTCGTATGCTGGAAACCGCGAGGAAAGGCTACTGGAACGCCAGCGAGGAGGCGCGAAGAAAGCTGGCCGTGGAATACGCCGTCAGCGTGGTGAACCGAGGGCTTGCCTGCTGCGATCACACCTGCAACAACCCGCGGTTTCACCAAATGGTGATGAACCTTATCTCAATACCCGGCCTGATGTCGCCAGAGATAGCGGCGGAGTTCAAGTTAGCGGTGGAAAAAGCCGGGCAAAAGACGCTGGAGGAAATGACGCGAACGCGCGCAAACCTGCTGAAAAACCTGGGAGAATTAAGACCGTCGCAAACACCGCGGTCTGGTCTGGAGGCGGATTCCTCTTCCCAGAGCGTGAAGGGCTTCAAAATGGAGAACGTCAAAAACGCGGAGACCTCGACGCCGTCCTCTGGCGCGGAGTGGTTCGCGTCGCTGTTCGTTTTAACGCTCCTGGCGCTGTTCTACATCGGTTTGAGACGCGGAAAGAAATAACGGCGTTTTTGGAGCGCTATGAACGCGAGCGGGTGGATCCTGTAGGTCGTTCTGGCGCCGCGCATTGGCGGCTCGTCATAGAGCGGATGTTCCTTGTATCCTAAATTCCCCGGAAATTTATATCAACAAGGCAAATTGAATGCATCAAGAATTTGGAGAACGGTTTTAGATTTTGGAAATTCGATACGTTCTCCTGCAATTTTTTGAACACGCAGTTTTGAAAGAGAGCGGAGCAGTTCTTTCATCGTCATCGTTTTGTAAAGTTCCTTGTCAAGC